>JACZWZ010000194.1 GCA_022571885.1 Acidobacteriota bacterium | reverse complement strand
CGTAGATGTGAATGTCGCATGGTTGTCTAGCCTGCTATCAGTCACGTCTCTCGTATGTGGGCTTCCATTATATCGGTTAGGTATACCTACCCCTTTAGGTATGACCATTCAGCACGACAACGATTCGGTGTGTTTGAAGTAGTTTTTATCGGAGAGCACGTACTGTTGTTATCCTGTACTCAGGTATGGGGCCACGTGAGAACCCGGAGATGCAACCAACAGCCCACTCACAGGAGGGTAGACATCGGGGACTGGGGACGATGCTGAAGCGGTAGGGCCACCGTACTGCCATCAGCACACGCACCCTGGACTCGTGCTCATCCTCAGCGGCGTCGGGATCACGTTCTTGCTCCGGGTCGCCGAGGCCAAACGCCGGCTCGCTCGAACATGATGCTTCCGGCGGTGCCCTTGGTCGACAACCCGTTCGACAATGAGCTATTCCTACCCACCGTGGCGCGGGTCGGGATCTTGCTGGCGGTGGCAGCTCTGGTCGTCGTCATCGTCGAAAGGCGCCGACTCGCCCAAATCCGGCAGAGCAGTCTCTTTCAGAAGGTGTTGTCGTGGTCGCTGATGGCGCCGGCCTATTTGGCCGCCGTCTTCGTGGGCGGGCCCGTCGCCTTCTTGGTGGTGGGCTTCATGATCGTTCAGGGTCTCGCCGAGTACGGCCGGCTCATCGGACTCAACCGCCGCTACGGATGGCTGCTCACCTTTGCCGGGGTGGCCACGCTCGGGTTTACCGGCGTGCTCACTCAGTTCTTCCTCCTCGCTCCGCTCGCCTTCTTTGTGATTGTGACCGCGCTTCCGATTGTCACCGGTGACATCGTCGACGCTCATCGTCAGGTCACCGGTGCCCTATTCGGCTACATCTACATCCCATTCATGCTCAGCTATCTCGCCTTCATCAAGGTGCTGGAGCTCGATGGAGTCGAAATCCTCATTCTCACCGGCATCGCGGTGGCACTCTCGGACATAGCTGCCTTTACGATCGGTTCCCTTCTGGGTGGACCGAAGCTGGCTCCGAGAATCAGCCCCAACAAGACCTGGGCAGGAGCAGCCGGAAACCTCATAGGGGCCTACGCCGGCTGGGTCCTCATGTGGTTCGCCATTCCTGGTGATTGGAGTCTGACGACCCGTGCAGTGGTGCCGGCAGTCACCGCGGTTGCCGCGCTCTATGGTGACCTCATCCAATCCTTCGTAAAGCGCGACTTCGGTGTAAAGGATGTGGGAGACCTGCTTCCGGGCTTTGGCGGCCTGCTCGACCGCATCGACAGTCTCCTGGTCGGCTTGCCGCTCAGCTATTACGCGATAGTCATATCGCAGCACTTCACGGTTGGGGCCAGATAACGCCTAACGGGCCCCTCGCACATTGCGGCGGTGCCCATCGGAGTCGAGGCCCGCAACGGGCCTCGACCACCAGACCCTCGACTCTCAATGTTTCTGGCGTCGTCGCGGTAGCGCCCCGAGAACCGCGGCTCCGACCAACGCGGCACCCGGGATGCTCCAGTGGATAACGGCGTCGGGGCTGGTGATGCCCCACCCGGCCACGGCTCCGGCCGAGCCCGCGGTAAGCACGACTCCGAGCAACACCCAGCGTCTGGATCGAGGCGCCGGTGCGTCGCTGACGCGCCACTCGTATCGGGCGAAGAGCATGACCAGCCCGGTGGTGACCAGAGTGAGAAAGGCGATCCACGCCGGACGGCTAAGCCACCAGGCCGTCGTCCCCGGTTCGAGCGAGAAGATTGCACCGTTGAAGATGTTGAGGCCGGCGGCGGCGGTCAGGGCCATCGCCGAAAGGTGCCAGAGGTAGATGGTCATGACCACCCCGGAGAAGGAGACGACTACGTGCCAGGGGCGAGCGCGGGCCAAGAACCGCCTCACTCGTGCCGCGGTACCCCAGATCACGCCTGCCTGCACCATTCCCAGCAAGAAGATTGCCGTCGTCGGCGGCGACATGTTCGTCTCGGTGGTGCCGGGAATCCCGACCATCGCCACCGGGTACCAGCCAATCGACGTGAGAAGGATGAGCAGCGCCAGTGCCGTGCCGCTCAGAGCCCAACCGACCGAACTCGAGATCCCGCCCTCGTCATCGCGCTGAGCCCACCAATAGCCGATCTGGTGCACCGCCGCCCATACGAATAGGAAATTGAGCCATCCGACACCGGGCACGTCGAACCCGATCCGGGCGATATCGAGCCCGATCGCTATCGCCACCAGCACGGCCACGCTGCCGGCCCCCGACCGGCGCCACCACTGGTGGGTGAGAGGCGCCACCCCGGTCAAAATGATGTACACCGCCAGGAACCACAGCGGCACCGTGGCCGCCATGGCGCCTGCAAAAATCACTTCGGGAGCAATGAAGGGGCGCAGGGCGACGATCAGCAGAACCCATACGATGAGGAGCGGCGTCACCGGTGTCCACAGGCGCCGGGTCCGCATTGTGATCCAATCCCGCCGTAGCTGCTCACCGGCAATGACCCGGCGCATCCCCTTGGCGTTCGCATATCCTCCGGCGAGGAAGAAGACCGGCATCACCTGCACCAGCCACGTGACCCATGCGGCGTACGGCACCCATTCGAGTGCATTGAGGAGTTCGATCTCACCGTCCGGCTTCATCCAGATCGATGCAGCCAACCAGTGCCCGAAGACGACGACGCCGATGGCAACAATCCGCCAGAAGTCCACGATCCGGTTGCGCGTCTCGGGCGTCGCTTCAGCCAGATTGCCGGTATACGACAGATAGGTCTGCATTTCCCCCCTCCACCGGAGCCGCGCCCCGATCGGCGTCGTCTTCCGAGGGCTGGCCCCAACGGAGCTCGAAGCCCTCGTTGATAGGTTACCGGCGGCAATCGAGGGAAGTCGGGCCGATCGCGTCCAAGCAAAAGTGGATGGACGGACCTTCAAATCGTGTCTGTGACACTCAGCTACCCAGGGCAAAATTGCCGCATTGAAGACAGGACGCGGCCGGCTGCCTCCTGGCCGCGGACCGGTACTCAAAGCCAGCGAGCGATGGCAAACGCCGCAAGATAGCTGGCGCTGTTGGCGGCGACGTGGACCAGCACGGGTGCCGCCAGGCTGTCGGTGCGAAGCCGGAGCCAGGCCAACCCGGCGCCCACAATGCCGGTGATGACGACTCCACCGACGACCACGCCTACGGACGCAGCAGCGCCGGCGTCGCGGATGGCCCCCGTCTGATAGACAGAGATCGTGCTCCAAGCCGGCAGCGCATGCCACAGGCCGAAGAGGACGCTGGAGCCGACGATGGCCCGCCCTGTCGATGTGCACCTGCTCGTGAAATCCGACACTCTCACATTCCCTGCGGCCTCGACCCGGCCGATCAG
>JACZWZ010000193.1 GCA_022571885.1 Acidobacteriota bacterium | reverse complement strand
AGTACCTCAACAGCCCCGAAACCCCGCTCTACACCAAACGGTCGCTGCTCTACGGACTCCACCTCGCCACCCCGACCATCACCGAAACCGGCGAGGCCGTGATCGTCGAGGGCTACACCGACGCCATTGCCGCCCACCAAGCCGGGATCACCAACACCGTCGCCGCCGCCGGCACCAGCCTCACCCCACAGCACCTCGAAGCACTCCAGCCTATGGCTTCGACCATCACCCTCGCCTTCGACGCAGACCCAGCGGGCCTCCAAGCAGCACGGCGCGTCGCCGAGCTCCCGAAGACAGCACTGTCGGGCCTCACCCTCCAGATCGCCGCTCTACCCGCCGGCAGCGATCCCGCCAGCCTCACTACCAGCGGCCGATCCGACCTACTTCAGTCCGCTGTCGCCAACCCCATGCCCCTCGTCCACTACCTCATCGACTGCCTCGTCAGCCAACACAACCTCGACGAACCCGAAGCGCTCGTTCGAGCCCTACGGGCAGCCGGTCCGCTGGTGGCTCACCTCACCGATACCGCAGACCGTGCCCAGGCTGTCACGCACCTCGCCCGACGCGTCGAACGAAGCGAGAACATCGTGGAGACAGCCCTCAAAAGCCACCCCCACATCCGCGGACGGGTGACGGAACGAAACGCCGGCAGGACCCTCACCTGAACATTCCCCGCCGAACACAACACTCCAGAGCACCCCGTGAGGCCTTCCATCTCCTGCATGCAGACAGGGCAGCCCTGGACGGATACTTTGAACCCAAGACCAACGTTGACCAGCCCAGACCAGAATCCGTCGACCCTATAGCTGGCTACGTCTCGCCGAGGTGCCGGAGGAAACCGAGGACATCCGACGGCGCCTCGCCGCGATCGACGCTTCGCACATCGGCGCGGTCAGGCGGGCCGATGGTGGGAGCACCGCAAGCGACTTCGCATTCGCCATCAACGCCGAGAAGCCGAACCAACAGACCGACGAAGGGGCCGACCGTCCCGTACTTGAACCACGGGCGAGACAGTCACGTCGCTGGATCGAGGACTTCGACTCGCTACCCAACCCGAACTCGGAGCACAAACCTCACCCGAGGGAAAGGACCGCCGCGTCACCGAGGGTTCGGAAATGTCCCATGACGGATCACGTCCGATAACCGACTTTCTGAGGAGGCCGCCCTGACTCAACTCGACCGCCGACACGAACCCGACCCGCTAGCGCTGCTCGCCGACCTGAGCGAACAGGCCCAAAGCTATGTCGAAGCGTCCCGCGCCGAGTCCACCCGGGCCACCTATGCCAGCGACTGGCGCATCTTTTGCCGGTGGGCTCGCGGGGCGGGTCTCCCCCACCAGATCCCCATCGAGCCCGCTGTCATCGCCGGATGGCTGGCGGCGCAAGCACCTTTTCGCAGACATTCGACGTTGGCTAGGTCACTTTCGGCCATCAAGTACATGCATGCCCAGCAGGGGCTGTGGTCACCGACGGACCACCCGCAGGTACGAGCCACCCTCGCCGGCATCAAGCGGCAGCACCCTTACACCAAGAGTCAGGCTCGGCCGTTGTATCTCGAGGACCTCGCCAGAGCGCTGGACGCTTTGCCCAACTCGAACAGGGGTACCCGTGATCGGGCGATCCTGCTAGTCGGCTGGTGGGGAGCCTTCCGGCGTTCAGAACTAGTCGGGCTCAATACTGATGATTTAACTGACGACGCCCGAGGAGTGATCATCAATCTGCGGCACTCCAAAACCGATCAGGAGGGCCAAGGCCGCCCGATACCGCTCCACTACCACGAGGAGGGCACTTGCCCGGTCAGGGCGCTCCGGTCGTGGACTGGGATCATCGAACCAGAGGGACCGGTGTTCCGGCGAATCGATCAGTGGGGAAGAGTGGGCAGCCGGGCGCTCAGCGAGAAGACCGTAGGCAGTGTCGTCAAAGAAGCGGCGGTGAGCCTGGGGTTCGACCCGAAAGGCTTCTCGGCGCACTCGCTGAGAGCGGGGTTCGTCTCCGAATGCGATCGACGAGGCATCCCCTCATCGGCCGTGCGCCTGGTCACCGGTCATAAGAGCGAGGCAATGCTCGCAACCTACACCAGACCCAGAAATCTGTTCGAGTCATCAGCAGGAGCGTTCTTCTGACACTTTTATCACCAATCCGCGCGATCACATTCTCTCTCTTGAAGACGTCACTCCACGCGTACTAGGCCCTCAACCTCGAAGCGTCAGATTGGGCCTGTCGGTGCTGGTGCATCTCGGTGCCCGTCGTGACGCCGCGAGGACACCCCGTTCGGCTTCAGCCAACGAGCCGCAGGAGTTCGAGGTGCCACCCGAGGTGCCCGCCGCCGCGGACTGAGTCTCGACGACTATTCGGATGTGTCTCGGTACCGTGCGGGTCGCCAGGTCGTCACGAGGCTCTCCTGTTTACGTTGGATCAGGTTGGGGCTAGGCGCCTGCGTTCGTGGCCTATCGATCGACCGATCAACTACTAGACCTCTTCGATAGTGCCATCGTATCCGCCACCCATCATCTTCTCGAGGGTGGCGAAGGCATCCGATTTGGACTCGTAGCCCTGCCCGCTATCGGTCGCAACGATCTGGCCATTCGACGCCTTGATTCGGAACGCCCACTTGTTGTCGTCCCGGCGATACAGCTCACCTGAACCCGCCGGGTGTTTCGCCTTCCTTGGGGCTGGGACCTGCCAATTGGCGCAGCTGACAGGCGACCAGTCCGTGTCGCTGGCGTTCGCATTGACGGCGGCCAGCCACGTATTGGTTCCAATCTCGTTGTCCTGGTTGTCTACAACGCCGCTGTTCTCCAACGCCAACCCGCTCCGAATGGCTGCGATCGAAGTGCCCAGCCCCGTGCGGTCGGACCACTTGAAGTACCTCACGTGACCGACGACCGGGATAAAGCGAGTCCACTTTCCTTTAGTCGCTGGGAGATCCTCGATCCCGCGACCATAAAGAGGAGCGAGCGGTCCTCCGAACCAGTCTCCGAACACTCCAAACCGTGAGGGGTACCACGTGTTCGTCCACCGCACCGGGGCGAACGTCGCGCCCTGGTGTAGCAACAGCGGCGAGTCCGACGGCCAGCGGAACGCGTAACCTTTTCGGCCAGCTCGGCTGACCTCCAACACGGGTGGACAGGTCGGCAGCTCCCTCGCTGTCTGCATGGCCTTAAGTTCGGTCTCATTCTTGGCCAACAGGAACGTTGAGCCAATGAGTGGGCTGCCAGCAGTGACGAAGTCCGTGATGAGCCACGGGCTGCCGCCGGCACGCTGCTCCTGCCAAAGAGCGCGCTGCGCCTCGCGATATTCCTTACGGAGAGCCATCGTGTTGCCTGTCTCCTGCTTCAGATCCTCTCCGATGCCCTCGAGCTTCTCCAGCGCCTCCTGAGTCGCGGGAGTTGTGCCTGAGTG
>JACZWZ010000003.1 GCA_022571885.1 Acidobacteriota bacterium | reverse complement strand
CCCGTGCGGGTGTACGACCCTCTGATCGGACGCAGTTATGTGGTGGGCGACCACGCTCACTGGGTCATGTCGGTGACCTGGTCCGACGACGATTCCATGATCGCCAGCGGTTCCGAGGACGGAACGGTCGGAATCTGGGACCCCAACGGCTCGGCGGTGCGCCGCATCGATCTGGGCTACCCGACCAATTCGGTGGACTGGCGTGGCGACGTCATTGCGGTTGCCAACGGCGACCGCAAGCTGTACTTGCTCGATGGCGATGGAGGGCTGCGTCGCACTGTGTCTGGTGCCGACCAGCTGTTGTGGAGCGTCGCCCTGTCCCCGGACGCCCGGCGCGTCGCCTGGACCGGTCGCGACCGTCGCCTGCGTATCGTCGACGTCGCCGCCGGCGATCCCATCGTCATACCGGCTCATGCCGCTCAAGTGTGGTCGGTGACCTGGGACGAATCGGGTGACCGGCTGGTGACGGCCTCGGCCGACGGGACCGCTGCGATATGGACCCCGCTCGGCGAGGCTGTCGAACGAGTCGCGGCACCGGCCTGGGTGCGGCGTGCGCTGTTTCGTGGCGCTGAGCTCTACCTGGCGACGGAAGACGGCGAACTCAGGATCCTGTCGGCCGACGGGCTGGCCGCCGACTCGCCCCGGCCGATCGAGATCCCGACTATCCCCGGCTCCTGCATCCACTGGAATCCTCAGGTCGACAAGGCCGGACACCGGCCCCGGTGTGGGGAGTGCGGTTCTCACGAGGAAACCCGGTTGTGCGTTACATGTGGTCACATCGGTTGCTGTGAGAGCCAATTGGCACACGGCACCAAGCACTGGCTCGAGACCGGACACCCCAACACCGTGCCGGCAGTCCCCGGGCCGTATGAGTGGAAGTGGTGCTACGACGACGACATGTACGTCAAGGTGACCGGTAGCCAGTAACCGGTTCCCGACCAGGCACGGCTCGTTGGCAGTCCGGTCGGCAAAGAGCAGGCGCAGGTCGACCGGATCTAGCGAGAGCCGGTTTACGCTCGACGGATGCGCCGGGTCGCAAAGATCGTATTCATTTCCTCTCTGCTGTCGACCGCGTGCGGTTCGTCGGCGTCCGAACCCTCGCAACCCACCGACCCACCCACAGCCGCGGGAACAACGTCGGCACTTCCCGCTCCGGCTGCAGCCGACATAGTCTTGGCCGAGGGCACGTTCGAGGTGCCGGCGGCCGGCTCCTTCACCGACCCGGGCTTCCATGAGGTCTTGCTGGTCACGGCAACCACTCCACCCGACAGCGTCACCGGCCAAACCCTGGTGCTGCGCCTGCGCGATGTGGAGCGCCCCGACCGCCAATGCGATTCCGATCACCCCCTATCGGGCTGCATCACGGTCGACTGGTCCGATTTCGAGGGACGTCCCGGGGTGCCGCCGGGCGGCGTCTTCGACAATCATCTGACCATTCAGCTGGCGTCCGGACCGCGCACCTTCTACCTCAGTGAGACTGGGTCGTTGGCGAACGAACCCGATGCTCATGCTCCCGGCTGACCGCACACCGCGCTGGGCGGGTCCGCCCGGGAATGGAGCATTCGACTGGACGAACCAATCGCACCTACCGGCGACGTGGAACTTCGGCTGGTGGTGACCAAATTCGGATCCCCAGCAGCGACCCTCGGCTTCGAGGTGGTCGTCGTCGGCTGAGACCTTGCCGGGTGATGGTCATGCAACCGACAGTTTCCCGACCAATCGAAACCGTGGAGCGTTGTTCCTCCCGAGGCTTCGAAAGGAACCACCATGTGTCGTCTCTACGGGATCACCGGCAATCAGCCGGCACGAGTCGAATGTGCCCTCGTGGAAGCTCAGAACGCCCTGCTTCAGCAGAGCATTCTGGACTCGCGGGGTATCGCCAACCCGGACGGTTGGGGAGTAGGGGTTTACGAGCATGGGGCTCCGGCGGTGTACAAGAGCGCTCGCGCCGCAGCTCACGACACCGAGTTCAGGAACACAGCCGCTCAAGTCGTGTCGCGAAACGTGATCGCACACATCCGCGCCGCGACGGTGGGATCGAGTGGCCTCGACAACAGCCACCCCTTCCACCATGGGCCATGGCTCTTCGCCCACAACGGCACCCTCGCCGGATTCGACAAACTCGGGCCGCAGCTCAAAGCCGAGATCCCGGATCATCTCCTCCGACAGCGGCGGGGAGAAACCGACAGTGAGCTGATGTTCCTCTGGCTGCTGGGGCGGATGCACGAGCATGGACTCGATCCCCTGTCGGGGGCCGACTCGGTCAACGACATCCTCGATCTGCTGGCCACCGCAGTCCCGGAACTGAGTCACCGGGCGGCAGCCATCACTCGTGAGCCGGCCCGCCTTAACTTCTTGCTGACTGATGGCGTCCATCTGGGAGCGAGCCGCTGGGGCAACAGCCTGTACCTTACCGAACGCACCGGCCGCACCGACTGCGAGGTGTGTGACGCCACTCATCTGAGCGGCCCCGGAGAGAGCCGCTACCGGGCGATCGCCATCGCCTCAGAGCCGATCACCCGGGAGACTTGGGTCGAAGTCGCCGACCATTCCTTCATCGGGGCCACCAACGGCAACCTGGTCAGGGCGATGGCTGCACAGGCTGCCTGAGGGCGCCGCTAAGGCCAAACACAGGGTGGTCGATGGTCGCGGCGTCAGAAGTCGCAGTCCCCGGCGAAGTCAACTTTGGCACCTGCGTCCCGAATAGCCGTCCGCAGCTGGCGGCAGGCTGCGACCGCTTTCTGAAGAAAGGGAGCAACCGCACTTCCAATTGAGCTGAACTCGAACTCGGTGCCGGCCATCGCCTCGCTGCCGAGGTAATCGCCGACTGCTCGCTGGATCGCGTCAAGCGCCTCAACGAGTCGATCATGCAGCCCGGCGATGCTCGTTGGCGGGCTGATCGCACGCCATCCATCGAGACGTTTGTCGAACTCGGAAAAAAGGGCGTTAGCCGCCACCAGGTCCCCACCCAGCGGGTACCCACTGCGGTCTTCCGGCTGGTTCAGCGGATCGGGAGCGTCACCCTCGAAGCTGGTCTCGACCGCTTGCATCGCTACCGCGTAATCGTCGAGCGCCATCGGCGCCGAGTCGGATGCACAAGCCGACGCAACAAGGGCAAAGAGCAACAGGACACCAAGCCACTTTGCGACCATTTGCTCAACCCCTCGTGCGTTGGTCCGTCACTCGACAGTTGTAGCGTGGCGTCGCCGTCTCGACCCCGCAAGTGTCCGTTCGACGACACTGTGAAGGACGCCACGACGCCCTCAAAGCTCGACCCGACCACAATCGGGCCTCATGTCGCCCCAGCTGCACACCGACGAGGTCCCGATCGACACCGGACTCGTGAGCCGGCTGGTGCGCGACCAGTTCCCGGACTGGGCCGACCTTCCCATCGAGCGCATCGACTCGGGCGGCACCGTCAACGCCATCTTCCGGATGGGCACCGACCTGGCGGCGCGGCTTCCGCTCGCCGAGTGGGGTGTGCCCGCGATCGAGACGGAGTTCGTGTGGTCGCCTCGCCTGGCACCACATCTGCCTCTGGTGGTGCCCATCCCGATCGCAAGAGGCAGACCGGGCGCCAGCTATCCATTCCCCTGGGCGGTGCATCGGTGGCTCGACGGCGAGATGGCGACCGACCACACGGTGCCGGACCTGAGGCGAGCCGCAACCGACGTGGCCAACTTCGTCAAGGCATTTCAGGGGATCGACACCGCCGGAGCCCCAGCCAACACCCGTCGCGGCGTGCCGCTGGTGACCGCAGATCAAGCGACTCGTGCCGCCATCGGCCAACTGGGAGGCGTGGTCGACATGGAGACAGTGACGGCGGCCTGGGAGAGGGCCCTCGCCGCACCCGACTGGGAGCGGCCGCCAGTCTGGACCCACGGGGACCTGTGGCACTCGAACTTGCTTGCCGGCGACGGCCGAATCACAGCCGTGATCGACTTTGGCGGCGTCGGAGTCGGCGACCCGGCGATCGACATGATCGTCGCCTGGAGCCTGCTCGACGCCTACAGCAGGCCGGTGTTCCGGTCAGAGCTCGGCGTCGACGACGCCACCTGGGAGCGGGGCCGCGGTTGGGCGATCTCGATGGCGGCACAGGCAATCCCCTACTACGTGGAAACGAACCCGATCATCGTCCAGAACGGCCACCGCATGATCGAAGCAGTCCTGTCCAATACCTGACTCATTCCCGCCGGGGTAGTCGGACTCTGCCGTCGTGGACCAAGGTGTGGTGACGCCCGCACAGCAGGACCAGGTTGTCGAGACTGGTCGGTCCGCCGTCGGCCCAGTGGACAACGTGGTGCGCATCGCACCAGCGCCGGGGAGCTCCGCAACCGTCGATGATGCAGCCGCCGTCGCGGGTCACAAGAGCGCTGCGAAGACCTGTTGAGATCACTCGGGTGGCCCGCCCCACATCGAGCACCTGGGACTCGCCCCGGGTGATGACGCGGGTGATCTTGGCGTCGCACGCCAGTTGTCGTGCAGTCTGTGGAGTGATCACACCGGTGTCATCCAACTCGCATGGATTGCCGGCCCGGCCTTCCAACGCTTCAAGCGAGAGATGGACCATCACGTGGGGACGCTCCTTGCGCTGGGCCGGAAGATCGTTGTGGTCGAGGTGATCCCGGCACAGATCGGTCAGGGCGTCGGCGCGACGCTGGGAAGCGGTGCGCCCGTCGTCGGAATCGAGGTTGGCGGAATCGGTGAGGCTGTTGAGAGCGGTGATCACCACCTGACCGGCCACCGGATCCAGGCGACCGTCGATGTGCACCATCCCGCTCAGGACCGATACGTGCAGACGGCGCCGTTCCCGCACCGTCTGGGCATCGTGCTCGACGACGTCGAGGGCGGCCTGCTGCGACCAGTAGTCCAACGCTCGACCGGCATCACGCATCCCCAGCCCGGAGATGGTGTCGACCAGCGTCTGTTCATGATCGGCGAACAGCGTCGAGTTGATCTCACGCGCTGCGACCAGCAACCGCACCCGAGCCAGATCGAGGTCACCCGACGTCAGTGCGGCGAGAGTGGGCGGCATGTCGGCCACCGCAGTAGCGACGCTGATCATCGCCCGAGCCACGCCGGCCGACACGCCGAGACGGTCCATCAGCAGCGATGTCATCGACCGGTAACCGAGATCATCGTGGATGTCGCGCCGGATCATCTCGGCAACCAGAGCAGTGCACTCGGCCTCGATCGAAGCCGCCGCACGACGTTGCTGCACCAACCGCTCCACCAGGTCCTCCGAAAACATCGGGAACCCGTCGGTCGCCGGAGGTGTCATCACCGCTGTCATTCATACAACATAAGGCGCGGGTGTGACACGGACGAGGCAAGTGGGGAGGTATGCGGTCCCTCAGCACCCCTGTCAAGACTTCACCACACCCGGAATCCCGTTTGAGTTGACGATCGAGCGCGACGGCTGCCCGCCCAAGGGGCATTCGAGGGTGTGCTCACCTCACTAGCCTCGCAATCACACGCCTGAGGAAAAGGTGATGCGTAGGTGATTGGTCGAGGGACGCCGAATCGAAAGCGAGGTGGCTCGTGGCGACGATTGAAAGGTTCTTGTTCTTCTATCTCATCAAGGATGAGCCGGATCGGGTGAGGAGTGTGGCGCCGCAGCATGCCGCCTATTGGGCCGACCTCAAGCTCCCTGGGTACATCGGAGGGCCGTTCGCCGATCGCAGCGGCGGTTCGATCAGCTTCGAGGTCGAGAGTCGCTCAGAGGCCGATCGTTTGGTGAACAAGGACCCGTTCATGGTGGCCGATCTGCTGAGTGAGAGTTGGCTCAAGGAATGGCACAGAGGGTGAGTATTCCTGACCTCTGTAAGTGGGCACATGGCAGGTCACCGAGGTGACGCAAGGTCTCAGGACCCTCAGCACCCCTGTCAGGACTTCACCACGCTTGGCGTTGCATTCAGCCTCGTCTTGGGCGGGTGACAACACACTGGCCGAGTCCGGTGTGTTGATGTCGGACGACCTGGAGCTTTTGGACTAGAAGGGAGCTACTTCCGAAGCGCCTGAAATGCTGCCCCGACGGCAGCACCGATCGGAATTCCGAGTGCGATCCAGACCGGGTTTTGAGTGATGGCGGACACCACCGTACCGACGATGATCCCGAAGCTGACGCCATAGGCGACAGGCGGATAGTTGCGGAGCCAGTCTTTGAGGTCTCTTGATGAGTCCATGTTCTTCCCCCTGCATATGGAGTTGAGACCGACCGATACGAGCCGGTCAAGCTAATCCGCCGACGGAAGCATAGGCTGCCGTCACCGCGCCTCAGACGCTCGAACCGCCATGTCGGTACGTAGCCCTTCAGCCCCTTTATTCAAACCTCACCGACCTGGAGTTCCCTCTGGAAGTTACTGCATAGCCACGCAGAATGCCCGATTTTAAGAGGGCGCCAACGGCTCCTGGCGGTCTCGGTTGACGCGAAGCGTGAAGACATCGGGACGGTGGTAATGGCCGGCGGGATCGAAGTTCTGGCGTTCTGCGAGCACCCGACGCACGTCCAGGTCGGCGTAGACGATGGTCTCCTCGTTCCCGATAGGACCCTCGATGGCGTCGCCGTCCGGTGCGACGATGAAGGTGCCGCCGCTCGGGTACCCGCCCCCCGCTGCCAGCATCTGTTGCTTCAGCGGGAAATCGTCGGGGATGTCGTCGGCGCTAAGAACCCCACTCACTGAGATCACGTACATTCGGCCTTCCATGGCGATGAACCGGGTGATGTCGCGCGTCAACCAGGGCGATCCGGGCCAGGTGGCAATGTGGAGCTGCTCACCCTGGGCGTAGAGGCTGTAGCGGGCGAGCGGCAGCCAATTCTCAAAGCAGTTCAGCCCTCCGACTCGGAACCCGTTCCATGTGTGAACGGTTAGACCATGGCCGTCTCCGGCCGACCAGACCATGCGCTCGGCGTAGGTGGGCCGCAGCTTCCGGTGCACCGAGACGACTCCATCGTCGGGATGGATGGCGGCCAGCGCGGCGTAGACAGAGCCACCGGACGTGGAGCGCTCTATGAAGCCGAGGTAGGTGAACATCCCCAGGTCCGAAGCGACGGCGCAGATCGCCTCGAGCTCCGGTCCGTCGGCCGCCAGGGAACCCTCCACGTAGGCGGCATAGGCCTCCTTCTGGAGGGGGTCATTGAACCGGGCGGCGTCGGTCGAGTTGATCCATACGGGATAACCGGACAGGAACGTCTCCGGGAAAGCGCACAGCTCGGCGCCTCCGCCCGCGGCCTCCTTCATCAGGTCGAGCACCTTGTTGACAGTTGCATCGAGGTCCAGGAACACTGGAGCGGCTTGGACGGCGGCCACTCTCATCACTCTCTCCATTCGATCGGCTATCCGGTAGGCGCGGCTTCCCGCACTTCGTTATCCACTCTAAGGGCGGTCGCAGCTATTTGCGTCCTCTCCCCTCAGGATGAAATCCAAAACGGCCGACTAGATGCTGGCAGCCGGTGAGGCGGCACCGTCCGCAGCGTTTCCATCAACCATACGGGAACACGCACCAGCAAACAGTGCCACAGCAGCCAGCAAGGTCCCCCCGCCCAAACGTCATATCAAAGATGGTGACAGACGGCACCAACGCCACGGTTTCCCAGCACAGATCACCTGCGGTTAACGATCAACCCACCGGGTGTAACAGATCGACACTTCGGCGCTCGTTACGCGGGCCACGCCACGCCGTCGCCGTGATATCCGAGAATGCCTGAGATCACAGCACTTATCACTCGGGGGTCGGTTGGGACTGAGGCCCCTCAGCACCCCTGACCTCGCCACAGAGGCTCCCTCTCACCGTCGGAGGTCGGCTACGCCCCATTCACGCACGGTGTCATCGACGCCCTGGAGCACGATCCGGGACGCCACGATGAATATGAGCAGTACCCCCAAAGCAAGCTCTCTGGGAAGTCCGAGGATGGAGACGATCACCCCCCACGACAACGGGCCCAGAATCGTGGCAAACCGCCCGACGGTTGCATAGAGGCCGTAGAACTCGCCGAGGTGTCGCGGGGGCGAGATTCGTTGCATGTAGACCCGATCGGCCGCCCAGGTCGCGCCCAGCGCCAGACCGCCCAGAACCCCCAGCACCCAGATCAGCGAACTGATACCCAGTGCGCCGGCGACGATCCCCAACGATATGGCGACCATCCAGGTCCAAAGAACTCGATGCAACAGCCAGCGCGGCCCCCGCCGGTCGACCAAGCGGCCTCCCCCGAATCCTCCGATGATCGCTCCGACAATGGCCACCCCGAGCAGCCCCTGGACCTGGCTGTCGGTGAAGCCGAGCTCCTCGATCACATAGATGGTGAGGAAGCCCCCGACCAGGGTGTTGACGGCGTCGGTGTACAGGAACCGACCCACCAGAAAACGTGCGACGCCGTCGTACGTCCTCGCCCGGCGCCATGCCTGAATGAGCCTGCGGGCGCTGGCTCGCAGCGACGGTGGGGGCCCCGACTCCGCCACCTTGGGACGCTCTTTGACGAAGAGGAAGGTGGGGATCGCAAAGATGAGGAACAACACCGCAATGGCCTTGAACACCGCTGCCTCGCCGTAATCGTCGAGTAACAACGCCCCGAGCAGAACCGCAACAAAGGATCCGATGTACCCGACACCGATTCCCATTCCGGAGACCCGCCCCACGGTCGCCGGAGTCGAGACGTCCGGCAGCAACGCGTCGTACACGACCGAACCCAGATTGAAACCGACCAGCGCGATCACGAATAGGCCGAGGGAGGCGGTGACCCCCACCGTGGCGATGAAGAACGTGGGGACGACCGCCAGCACCGTCATCGGCGCCAGATATGGGATCCGCCTTCCACGATGATCACTCCGAGCCCCAATCCACGGCCCGAGAACAATCACGATCACCATCGCGATATCGAGAGTGATCGCCAGAGCAAGGTCGGCCGGCTCGTCGAACCGCTGGAACCACGACGGTAGGTCGGCGGCGCTGTCGGTCAGCCACTGAGCGAAGTAGAGAGACCCGACGCCGAGGGCAAAGATCGTGTTGGCAAGGTCGTATGTGGCCCAGGATGCGACCGACAGCCGCGTCGGGTGCCACTGCTCGGCGGCGTGGTTGACCTGCGAATTCACCCGGCGACGCTACCAGCGCCACCGCAACGACCCTCAGGCAGCCGCGTCGAGCACCCGATCGCAGATCTCGCAGCCGATCGGACAGTGATCGACGACCTCGGCCCCCAGATCCGCCAAGAGAGCAACTGCGTCGGCGACCGTCCCGATGGCGGGAGTGGCAGATAGCAACATGACTGTGTTCATGTCTGAAACCATACGGAGCGGGTGTGACAAGAAGCCCGGAGTCCGGCTACCGGCCCAGCAGTTCCAGCACCTCAGCATCGGAACATTGAGGGAAGGCGTCGTACCACTCCCCGACGGCGCGCAGCCGATCCGGCTGCATCGGACACACGATCTCGTCCACCTCATATGCCAGCTGGTCGATTGTCGCCGGCGGCCCCACCGGAACCGCACACACCAAACGGTCCGGGCCGAGCCGGCGCACGTAGGCCAACGCCGCCCGCAAGGTGGCTCCGGTGGCCACACCGTCGTCGGCGACAATCACTACCCGTCCGGCCACTTGGGGGGCATCTCCACCGAAGACTGCCTGCCGACGTTGAAGCTCCACCAGCGAACGCTCGACCTCGGCATCCACCTCCGTCTGATCCAGGCCCATACTCTTGATGATCGGCTCGTCGAGCAGAGCCACCCCATCGGGAGCGACCGCTCCGATCGCCAACTCCCTGCTCCAGGGTGCGCCGACCTTGGTGGCGAGCACGAACCCGATCTCACCCTCAAGCAGGTCGGCCACTTCTGCCGCGATCGCCACCCCGCCACGGGGGATCCCCAGCACCAGCGGTGTGGACCCATGGAGATGAGTCAGGAAGCCTCCGAGCGAACACCCGGCGTCTAAACGATCCCGGTACCGACTCACGACTGGAGGTTACTGCCCTCTGCCCGGGCCGGCCTCGACGCAACAAAGCCTCACAGCCACCGGTCGACCCTCCTCCCCCAGCCACGGCCCCGCAAGTAACCCGAACTTCGATGGAGACGGCGACGCCATGCATGACCCAAGACCGCCGGTACGCTCCACGAATGCGCCGACTCCTCCTCGTCGCCAACCCGGCCGCATCCGGCTTCACCGCGCCGCTCCACCGCGACGTGGTCGAGATCCTCGAACGCGGATTCCATGTGACCGCCATTTGGCCCAACGGCCCGGCCCAGGCCCGCACCGAATCGGCTGCCGCCGCAGCCGATGGCTTCGACGTCGTCGTGGCCATGGGCGGCGACGGTGTTGTCCACGAAGTGGCCAACGCCGTAATCGGCACCAGTGCCGCCCTCGGGATCATCCCCGCCGGAACCAGCAACGTCTTACGCCGCATCATCCGCTTGCCCCGTAAGCCGCGCGACGCCGCTGAGTTCCTGGCCGACGCCATTGGGACCCGAGCGGTGCCGACTCTCCACATCACCGAGGGCATAGGCGAATCCACTCGTGGCCACATCGCCACCTTCGCCGCCGGAATCGGCTTCGACGCCGAAGTAATCAAGGAGTCGGAACGGCGCCCTCTCTCCAAGATCGGATTCGGCACACTCCACTACGCCCGCAGCACCTCCAGGGTGGCGAGAACCTTCCGGGATCGGCTTCCGACCCTTCGGGTCACCGACGGCACCAGCACGGCAGATGCGGTGGCAGTGCTGACACAGGTCCACGACCGCTTCACCTACCTCGGGCGGATCCCACTCACCCTCGGAACCGGCCCAAAGCCGATCGCAGCTGTGATCACTCGGGTCTCAACCCTGCGCCTGTTCTACCTACTCGCCCGGGCAGGTGCCAAGCGTGATTTGGCGCGGGTGCCCGGGGTGAAGATCTGGGAAGGCTTCGAACGGCTGGAAATCACGTCCGAGCCTTCATCCTGGATCGAAGCAGATGGCGAGCTTCTTGGTCGAGCCTCCTCGATCACCATTCGACCCGAGTCGCGCAGCCTTCTGATCGTGGCGGTGTAAGACCGAGCAGCCTCGCCGACCAAAGACCAGAGGGGTTCGACTGCCGGGACTCACCCTCGCTGGTCGCGCTCCGCCAGCTGAGGAGCGACCTCACGTCGCTCGGCAAGGCGACCGGCGGCCGCCGAGTCGAACACGCCGAGTTCGGTGACGATGGCTTCGAAATGCTCCAGACCCACGACCTCGAGGCCCGGCATTCCTGCTACTGCCGCGGCGGCACGAGCGAACAGACGGGCCGGAAGCGCCTTGTCGGCGGACGCCACCAGCAGAGCCCGTAGGTCCAGGCCGGCTGCTTCTCTCACCAGCACATCGGTGCCGACGGTATTGATCATCGTCACCGGGCCGAATGCAGACGCCCCGGTGATGATCAGGTCGACGCCCAACAGAGAGTCGACTACCAGATCCTGATCCACCAACTCCACGGAGATGCCGGCGTCTGCCAGATCGGATGCGAACAGCCGGCCTGCTCCATCCCACCCGGTGCCGCACATCACACGGAACTTCTTGTCGCCGGCCGCGGTCTCCAGCAGCTGCCTGACCGACGAAGACGTCCCATGTGCCAGAACCGAACCACCGTCCGGAATGAAGGCGGCGCCCATCGTGGCCAGGATGCCGACCGAGGTCCGGAGTCGCTCGGCCACCGCCCGCACCTCGGCAATGACCGTCGCCGGCCCCCGGTCGATCGTGAGAAAGACTGCGTTGGCGAGAGTCAGCACCGGAGCACTGGTGGGCCGTTGAGCAACGATCGATCGCACCACGAAGTCGATGGCCTCCGGGAAGGCCTCTGGAGCGTTGGCATCGATCCTCTCTACGAAGATTGCAAGCTCAGCCGCGATGAGCGATCCGTTCTCGGCTTCGCCCCCCTCCGGAGCGTTTGCCAGCGCCTCGAGCCGATGCCGCGCCGGCCACTCCTGCCAGCCGGTCACGAAGGCGACCGGCCGATGCTCTCGCCGACCGTCGTGGCATCGACCGCAAGCCCGGCAACGGCCGCGGCCAGCGAGGCCCGTTCCCACAGCAGTGTCCGTAACGGTGCCCCGAACCGCTCCTGCAACTGACGGTCGAGATCCCGGTCGGGGTCGACCCCGACCGCGGCTGCCTGCAGCGCAGCCAAGAGCTCCGTTTCGATCCGGTCCGGATCAAAGGAGTGGCGCAATCGCGATCCGAAGACACCACCGGCGTCGGTAGATAGTTTCAGGATGAAGCCCTCAATCAGCCGCAATGCCTCCTCGACGGCGGCAGCACCGCCTCCCTCGTCCACATCGGTGACGATCATCTCCCGAACCGATAGCCACCGCTCCTCGAAATCGAGTGAACCTCCGGCAGTCACGCCGGCGGCACCGGCCACCGCCCCCGAGACCCGCCGAGCATCATCGATGATCTTGCCGACGTGGATTCGCTTCTCGTCGAGACGCGCCTTGAGGTGGGCGACAAGCTCTTCGATTCCGCGAGTCTCGCCGCCGGGCGGGTCGGCGGCGACCTCGAAGATGACCGGCTGGTCGATTCCGTCATCTGCCAGCAACCGACCGAGATGGTCGGTGACGGGCTTCAGATTGGCCTCATCGAGGCGATCGACCTTATTGAGCACAAAGATCAGCCGATCCGACGAATCTGCCAGACGGACGATGAAGTCTCGATGCAGCACCGGATCCGCATACTTGACCGGGTCGAGCACCCACACCACGAAGTCGACCTCGGGCATCACCCGCTCCACCAGACTCCGGTGCCCGGCCGCGATGCTGTCGATGTCGGTCATGTCGAGAATCGCCAACTGCTCGAATTGGTTGTGCGTCACCCGCCGACCGATACCGAGGCGGTCGAGCAGCAGCGACAGCGACGGCTCGGTTCTGGAGGGTATCCACGCCAACGGTTCCGTGGTGTGAGGCCGCACCGGACTGGTTGATGCAACCTCCTCGCCGGCGAGCGCATTCAGCAGACTCGACTTACCCGACCCGGTCCCTCCGACCAGTGCCAGGACCATGGTCGCCCCGAGATGCCCGGCGCGCTCTCGCGCCGCGTCGGCGACGTTCCGAGCAGCATCGAGGTCCTCTGGATGCACCAGACCGGCTGCAAGGCTGACGACGAAGTCCAGACCTTCGACGACCGTCATGGCGTCGCTCATTCGTACGCCTCGGCGGAGAGTTCGGTCAGATCGCGGCCGGTGACGACCGGTCCGAGTCGCTCGACAAACCGAAGGGAATCCGTCTCCAGAATCCCTCGTAGTTCGTCGGCCAGCCGGTCTCGAGCCGACTCGACCAGCCCTGGAATCTTCGCCAGCCGCCGCGCCACCCTGCGGCCGGGGACATAACGCGGGTCTATCGAAGCGATCCGAACCGACTCGGCCAGCCGACGCCTGTTCCGGGCGCCGAGGCGACGCCGGGACATGCGCCGCGGCAGATCATCGAGTTCCGAGAGCCAGAACTCGAGGCGGTCATGCGCCACCTCGAGCGTTTCGATACCGTGGCCAAACAGGTCGGGCACCGATTCGACGATCGCCGGCTCCGACTTGTGCCACAGCTCCGCTGAAGTTCGCGCCGCCAGGCCGGCCCGGCGGGTGGCTGCCGATGCCAGACCATCGACCAATTCGGCGACGCCGGTCCCGGCGAACTTCCCGCGGCGCACCTCTGCCACCAAACGGCGCCCCTCCGCCCGATAGATTGCCCTCATTGGATCCAGCAGCTCGACGCGGCGGGTCGCCCGATCGAAGACGTGGGTCCTGATCACGGCGAGGTCGTCCCGCAGCCGGCGGATCGAACCGGCGACCGCCGCCGCGATGATGCCGGGCCGCGACTGCGGATCGGCCATCGCCTCGAGGTCCTTGGCCACGCTGGCAACGATTTCGGGGGCAAGGGCACCCGTGTCCGACGACACGATGCCCTCGGCGATGGTTATGACCAGATCTGCCGCGGAGCGCGGCAGCAGTCGACGTGCTGCCAGCTTGGCTGCGAAATCGGCCGCAACGACCTGGTGTGACTCAGAAGATTCGGGCAGCCGGTTGAGCACCATGACGGTCGGAAGCCCGCGCTCGGCGGCCAGGCCCAGAAGAGCAAAGCCTCCCGCATCGGCATACCTGCTGGCTCCCGCAACGAAGATGACGGCATCGGCAATCTCGAGGATCTGCCGAACGATCGGCACGCCGGCGTCGTCAACGACTTCGGGCGGTGGAGTGTCGACGACGACCACGCCCTCGGGAGGCGGGCGAAGCGAATCGACCAGGAAACCTGCAACCCGACTTCGCAAGCCATCGAGCGTGGGTGGGACTTCTCCACCCGTCCACGCCACAGGTTCGACGGTAGTGGGCCGCAGCGATCCGACTTCGCTGATGCGACGGCGCGCCAGTGAGTTGACGATGGTGGACTTCCCTCCGCCGCTCGGACCGACTACGGCGACCACAATCGTGTCGGATTCACTTGTGAGCCTGGGCACGAGATACTGCCCAGCGGCGATTGCCGCTCTGTGACGACAGGCCTCGGCCGCCTCACCGATCGAGCCGAGATCGAGTCGCTCCAGAGTCGCGGTCAGCCCCAGCAACTGATCCGGTGACGGAGCGTGGTCGATCATGGTCCGGATTGTGGCACGCCACCGGCTCCGACACCGCACCGGCGGGACGATTCCCGACACCCGGTACCGGATGCCAGATACTCGATGTCCGATGCCCGATCGAGATCCGCTGCGTCGGGATTCGGGAATCGGGAACCTCGACCGGGACACCGACGTGAGTCCGGGAGGCGCGTCGACCCACTGAAGCAAGGCTCGGCCTGGAACGGAACGGCCCCCGATACAGAAGGTCTACTGGACACGGACGCCCCCTCGTTCCTGTCACACCTCGGCCCTACGTTGAGCCCATGACTACCGGCATCCACATGATCGATCCTCGGAGCCCAGAGCCACCGGGCCCAGAGCCACGGGGTCCACAGGTGGACCCAGAGCCGGACCCGGGAAAGGGCCTGGTGCTGCTCGATGACGATCAGCTAATCATCGAGCACCTCGTCGTCACCGATCGCGCCGTGGTGGAGATGGTCGCCACTTCCGGCAACGATGACCGTGCCGATTTGCTACTCCGAATCATGAGCGTCGGAGTTCAGGGGGTTGCTTCAATGGGCATCGGGATCGACCTCACCGCGATCGATACCCGGGTCCACCGCGTGCTCGAATCGGTCACCACCGAGGCCCAGGCAACCGTGCGCGCCATCATCGACGAGAGCCGGGCCAGTCTCAGCAAGCAGTTCGATCCCGAGCAGCGCTCGTCCATCCTTGCCAGGGCTCTGTCAGATTTCACTGCGTGGCGCGATGAGTTCCTCGACGGTCTGGACCCCGGAATCGAAGGAAGCGCCGCCACAGTTCTCATCCAGCGGCTCCTCGACCTCGTCGGCCCCGACGGTGCGTTGGAACGCAGGCTCGCCGCCGCCCTCGACATGGATGAGGGGGATTCGGCATTCGCCCGGCTGGGCCGCCTGATCGACGAGCGATTTGACGAACTGAGGCACGATCTCGCCGGTGATCGGGCGGCCGAAACGGCACGCCTCACCGAAGCGGAGCGTGGAACGGCTCACGGCCTCGAGTTCGAAGACGTCGTCGAGGCCAACCTGCGCCGTTGGGCTTCCACCTCTAAGGGCAGCATCGTCGAGCGCACCAGCACCAGCGTCGGGACCCTCACTGCCTCCTCCAAGGTCGGAGATTTCGTCGTCACCCTCGGTGACGGTCTCCGGATCGTGGTCGAGGCCAAGAGGCACGCCTCGATCACCCTCGCCGGATCCGGTGGGATCCTCGAGGAGCTCGACGCCGCCATGACCAACCGCCGGGCCGATGCGGCGGTGTGCATCGCCGGCCGAGACGCATTTCCGGCCGAAGTAGGTCTTTTCAACGTCTACGGCAATCGAGTGCTCACGGTCGACGAAGGTGACGGAGCGATGACGTCGATCGCCATGCAATGGGCCGCGGCATCCACGACAAACGCGACCGGCGCCGGAGCAGAACTAGACACCGGAGCGATCGCAGACCGAATCGACCGCATCCGCAAGGCGGCCGAAACATTGAGCGGGGCGCGCCGCTCGGTGACGACAATCACGGCATCGCTCGGCAAGCTCCACGAAACCCTCGGGGGGCTCCGGCTCGATGTTCTTGCCCAGGTCGACGATCTCGACCGGCTGTTGAGCCGAGGTACCGAACCCGATAGGTCTGCTGAGTGATCCACCGCGGTCACCAATTCGAGGCGAGCCTGGAGCCGAGTCGGCGCCACAAGTGGAGGTTAGATCTGTGGCCGAGAAGCTCGCCACATCGCTGGGCCACCTACCTTGGTCACCCGGGTGGCGCCGGAAAGCCGCGGTCCCGAAGGCACCCACTCGTAACCTGGCAATCGCTGCCGCCAGGCACACACCCATGGACATGTCGACCGCCCTCCCCGCCCAACGCGCCCCCCTCGACGGGGACCCCGATGCACCGGCAACGGTCGCATCCCGCCTCATCGAGGTCATTCGCCTGCGTGACCCCGATCTAGCCGATCACGGGCAGCGGACCGCACATGTGGCTGCAGCCATCGCGGCGGAAATGGGCCTCGACACCGCCACCATCGATCACGCCTACCTAGGAGCGCAGCTCCACGACATCGGGAAGCTCGGCGTCGCCGAGGCAGTGTTGTGGAAGCCGGCTGGATTGAGCCGGACCGAGTGGGCTCAAATCCGCACCCACCCGGAGAAGGGCCACAGATTGGTTGCCGACATCGTGCACCGCGACGTGGCAGCCGCGGTGCTGTCTCATCACGAGCGCCTGGATGGCGTCGGGTACCCGTTCGGCATCGACGCCCGGACTCTCCCAATCATCGTTCGCATCGTCCAGGTGGCAGACACGTACGACGCCATGACGTCCGACCGGCCATACGAGGCCGCTCTCGGAGCCGAGATCTCAGTCGCCGAGATCCGACGTTGCGCAGGAACCCAATTCGATCCCGACGCCGCCGCAGCCCTGGCGAGGCTGCTGGCGATCGGGTTCGAGGACGACACGACCATCGACCTGACGGGTGGCCCACCGGTCCCTTCGACCCTCCCGGCAGATCCCTTCTCCGCCGCCGGCCGACCCGGAACGCGTAAGCGCTAACCGTCGAGTAGATCTACCGCGGCCGCGCCCTCAGAGCATTCGTCGAGCAGCGGGCACCATCGGCACCAGGGTCCGGCGATGCGGTCGAGAGACCCGCCGGAATCCCACGACGACCGCAACGCATCCACGGCCGAGGCCACCCGAACCGCGGTGTCATCGACCAAGGCCCGAGACGGCACCGTCTCACTCCGCTCACCTGTCTTGACTGAGACCGCCTCGATGAGGGCCGGGATCTCGTCCTTCTCGATGACCCACAGCAAGGTGTAGAAGGCCAGCTGGGCGTCGGGGTCACCGAGGGCTCCGGTCTTCCAATCCACCAACCGCACTCCCCCGTCTTCGGCGAACACGGCGTCGACCGAGCCGCGCAGAACAACACCATCGGCAGGCTCGGATTCGAGAGCAACTTCGGCACCCTCAAAGCCCTCCGTCCGCAGCGTCTTGAATCGTTGATACAGACCCGCCACCTCTTCGATCACGGCGGAAAGCTGGCTCGGCTTGAGCCCAAGAGCAGCCAACTTCTGGTTCATGCTGCCGCCGATTTCCTCCCGACAGGCCGATGCGAGATCTGCGTCGGCGATTTCGCCCGACTTCAGATGGCGGGCAAATATCCGGTGCGCCAACCCGCCGACGAAAGCAGGTCGCGACTCGGGCCCATACGTCCCACGCATCCTCCCGGCAGCCTGCTCCGGGCACCGCTCGAAGCTGACATATGTGGAAGCCGACAACACCAGCGGCTCGCCGGCGGCTACCGGCGGAAAGCGAAAGGGAGGATCGAGCGGCATTCGAGCCGAGCCTAGGACGTGCTGATGGCACTCAGCTCCTGCCGTTTGCACCAACTCGGAGGAGAGACGAAAAGCCGACTCTCAAAATTCAGCCCCCGTTACAATCCCGCACTCCATCTCCCCTCCACGAGTTCGATGCCTCCAAGCCTGCGAATCGCGATCATCGCTGCCGCCATACCCACCGCGTTGCTGCTGTGGGTTTCGGCCGTGTTCGCCATGGACCGTGCGAGCAACGACGGTGAGGTATTAGGCCGCGTAACGGTTGCCGGTGTCGACCTCGGCGGACTCGACGAGCAGGCAGCGATCGCCGTCATCGATGGGGTCGAAGCACGATTGGCGAGTGATCCAATCAGGGTCGTCATCGAAGACGCGACATTCACCTTGCTCCCCAGCGAACTCAGTTATTACATCGATACCGCGGCCATCCTCGATGAGGCCCTCGCCCGGGGTCGCGACGGAGGCTTCATGAGCGAGATGGGGTGGTGGCTGGGCCACTTCGGCGAGGGCTCCAAGGACATCTCATTCGAACCCACCTTTGACCGCCAAGCTCTCATCCTCATTCTCAAGAGCTGGGAGCCACAGGCGATCAACAACCCTCCCACCGACGGTGGAATCAGCGTCACCGGCACCGAGGTCACCGCCATCTATCCCCAACCGGGAACCGGACTCGACTACGAGGCCACCGCCGACCTCATCGAAGCGCAAGTCCTCGCACAGGATCGAGGCACCGTCAGCGGCGTCACCGAGTTCCGGGTTCCGATCGTGACCAAAGAGCTGGTAGATCTCGCGGTCGAGCGGGCCGAGGAACTCGTCGCACGTCCGATAACACTCGGCCGAATTCTGCCCGAGGCGTCGGTCACCTTCCCGGTGAGCGTATTGGCCGAGGCACTATCGAGCCGCCAGGTGGGGACCGCGCTCGCACCGGAAATCGAGTTGTTCTTCCAGCTCGGCCCGTTGGCCCGATATCTCAACCCGATCCGCCAGGAAGTAGAAACCGACCCGATCGATGCCCAGGTGGTCATCCGACCCGACGACATTCCTCTGATCCTTCCCGGATACAACGCCCTTCTCATCGACGACGGCAAGCTTCCAGATGCGGTGTACCGAGCGGCCACATCGGTGACTCGGACCGCACCGCTGCCGATCCGGGAGGGACGCGAGGCGGACTTCAGTACGGAGGACGCCGAGGCGCTGGGAATCCGAGACCTGCTCTACTCAGCCGAGACCTACTACTCGTGCTGCGGTGACACGAAGAACCTGAACCGGATCATCAACATCAAGCGGATCGCAGCAGAGGTCGACGGAGCGATCATCCTCCCCGGCGAGACCTTCAGCCTCAACGATCACGTCGGCAAGCGAACGCTCGAGGATGGCTACCGGAAGGCCGGCGCCATCATCGGCCCGGTGGTGTACTGCTGCGACCACCCTGCCAACATCGGAGGCGGCGTGAGCCAGTTCGCAACCACCCTGTGGAATGCGGTGTACTGGTCGGGGCTCGAAGACGTGTTTCACAAGCCGCATACGCTTTCGTTCTCTAGATACCCGGTGGTACGAGAAGCGACGCTCGGATTCCCGGACCCCGATGTGGAATTCAAGAACTCCACCAACCACGCGATCTACATCAAGACCGAAGCCACCGACACTCGAATCACGGTGACGATGTTCGGCGACCTGGAGGGGGCCGAAATCGAAGGGGCCATCTCATCCAAGTTCAACTTCACCGATCCCGAGGAGTACCTGAAGCCGAACCAGGATCTCAATCCAGGCGACAAGGAGCTCACCGACGAGGGTACGCCGGGTTTCAGTGCGACCGACACCAGGACCATTACCTTCGCCGACGGCACCCAGGAGGTAGACGTATGGAGCTGGACCTATGTCCCTCACTCGATCATCTATGAGGTTCACCCATGCGAGCTACCGGAAGACCACATCCAGTACGACGCCTCGATCGAATGTCCGGTGCAGGTTCCGTTGGTGGGAAACCTCAGCCAGCCGGACGCGACAACCGCACTCAACAACGTCGGCCTGGTGATCGCAATCGGCGAGCCGTTCCCCGTCGCCGCTCCTCCGGAGAACACCGTGCGAGCACAGAGCATCCCTCCCGGTACCTGGGTAGACCGGGGAACCACAGTGACCGTCAGGCTGGGCGAGCTGGCGTAGAGATTCACCGGTCACCAGTCACCAGTCACCAGTCAGAGGTCAGATCCGGGACCGAGGACCAAGAGGGTCAGCGGATAGCGAGCCGGTGGCACCCTGTCGGCCCGACGCTGGACTCGAAGGGCGACACTCACGCTCTCCCGTCTCCCGTTTCACGAATGGTGTTGCTAGAGCAGTCGTAGGCTGCATCTACTGGGGCTGAATTTCGGGGAACGGGGAACTGGAAGCGGGAAACGGCCTCGACCAATCCCACGCCACCTATCGGCACGGGCTCTAAGGACTAATAGAAGACGAAGAACGTGGTGACCATCTCGGCGGCCATCGCCAGCGATGCTTCATCCCAGCCGTCGGCGCGCCCGACGACGACTTGATTCGAGGCGATGAACACATGGTTGATCGCCTCGTCGGCCGTGAAGAGCTTCGAGGCAAGGGCGCCCGGGATCGTTCCGGCCTCGGCCGCGTCGTCGCCGGAGGAGAACCGGGCGCCGTCCTGGCCGGTTATGGCACGATCGGTGTGGAACGCAACCACCCCGGCTTCCACGGTGGTACTCAACACGGTTATCGGCTGACCCATACTCAGTCCTCGTCGGATCCGATGATCCTAGGGGTCTGCTTCGAGCCTCCCGGAGCTCCGGTCGAACCTGAGCCGATGACATGCAACTTGAGCAGGTTGGTCGAGGCTTGCTGATTGGGAGGTATACCGGCGACCATGGCCACCCAATCCCCCGGCTCGACCAGCCCCCGCTCTAGAAGGCGTCGCCCGGCCTCCTCGATCATCGTGTCGGTCGAATCGAGGATTGGAAAGCGCAGTGGCGTCACCCCCCACACCAGCGCCAGGCGATTGAACGTCGACTCGTGGGGTGTGAACGCGATGATCGAGGCGGCCGGGCGGTAGTTGGCAACCAGCCGGGCCGTCAATCCGCTCTCGGTAAAGGCAACGATCATGGACAGTTCGAGATTGGCTGCGGCGTCGGACGCGGCGTGGGCTATTGCCGAAGCAAAGCTTCGCTCAAAACCAGAGACGGAGGCCGTGCTCTGCGGATAACCCGGGCTGGCCTCGGCTTCCAAGCAGACTGCAGCCATCATCGCCACCGCTCGTACCGGATAGCCGCCGGCGGCAGTCTCGGTGGAAAGCATCACCGCGTCGGTGCCATCCAGCACTGCATTGGCCACATCGGTCACCTCGGCCCGCGTCGGCCGCGGCGACGAGGTCATCGACTCCAGCATCTCGGTCGCCGTTATCGAAATGCGGGAGGCCTCGTTGGTTCGATAAATGATGTCCTTCTGAGCCCGTGGCAACGGCGCGATCCCGAGTTCCACTCCGAGATCTCCTCGGGCCACCATCGCTCCATCAGCCACCGAGAGGATGGCGTCGAGATTCTCATAGGCGGCAACCCGCTCGATCTTGGCAATGACGGGTAGATCCCCCACGATCGATTTGACGCGGGCGATGTCGTCACCGGAAGTGACGAAGGAGGCGGCGACTATGTCGACACCCTGCTCCAGGCCGAATGCCAGATCGGCAGCATCCTTCTGTGTGACCGCCGGGAGGTCGAGCGCGGCGCCTGGGAACGCCACGCTCTTGTGATTGCTGAGAATGCCGCCCTCGACCACCCTGGCGACGGCGGTCTCGCCGTCCACTGAAGTGACTTCGAGTTGGATCAGACCGTCGTTCATCACGACCGGCGCCCCCACCTCGAGAGTCACCTCTCCAAGATGTTGGACGTACACCAGTGAGGCGCTGCCCTCTCCGTCACCGGGTGCCAGTCGAACCTCGGATCCGGTCTGGATCTGGATAGCAGTGTCCGGAAACCTACCGACCCGGATGCGCGGCCCCTGGATGTCCTGCATCACGGCGACCGCCCGATCATGGTCCGATGCTGCAGCTCGTACCGCCGCGATCAGCCCCGCGTGCGACTCGTAGCTGCCGTGCGAAAAGTTGAGCCGGGCCACATCCATGCCGGCATCGACCATCTGGGAAATGATCTCCGGATCGGCGCTGGCGGGCCCCAGGGTGGCGATGATCTTGGTCCGACGCGACACATCATCACTGTACCCGGCCCCGCCCACGGCCCTGATGAGCATCTCGCACCAGTTTGGCGGCGACCGGCTCTGGGGGCATAGCGGATACCGACCCGGTGGCGAAGTGTTGACGCGACGCTGGGTTCGGCCGGGCGAGGTTTGCCGTGCCAGTTTCCCGAATGGTGGTGCGAGTGTTGTGGTGGCGCTCTACGCCACTGGGGGACTGACGGAAACGGAGATCTGGAAACGGGAAACGACTTCGACCGATCCACACCGGCGATCCGCCTGCCCTCTTATGCTGATCCGACCACATGAATCCCATTGCAGTCATCCCGCTCAAGGGGTTCGCCGTCGCCAAGGGCCGTCTCGCCCCGGTACTCGATCAACAGCAACGATCGTCGCTCGCTCGGACGACCGCCGGCCATGTCGTTCGAGCGTGCGCCGATGGCGGCCTCGACATCATGATCGTGGCCGGTGACGAGGCGGTCGCAGCATGGGCCGTGCAACATTCTGCGATCGTGATTCCCGACCCATCGCAGGGACTCGATGCCGCGTGCCGGGTGGCGATCGAGCAGTGCGATGGACCCTGGATCATCGTGCACGGCGATCTGCCACTGCTCGACGGGGCCACCATGACCGATGCTCGAGCCACTCTCGCCGCCGGAGGGTCGGTCATCGCCCCTTCACGCGACGGTGGGACCAACCTGCTCGGCTCCCACGGTCGGATTCGGCTGTCCTACGGTCCGGGCTCATTCCATCGGCACCTTGCCGCGCTGTCGAATCTCGCCACCACGGTGCACATCGACATCAAGACGCTCATCGAATTGGACACTCCGGGCGATCTTTCGGCCGCCGCCGGCCTCCCCGGTGGCGCCTGGCTCTCACCATTTCTGACCTGAGTGCCGACTCCCGGCCTGGGTAGATGGCCCCGATAGCAAATCTTCGGTTCGGGGTTCCGGCTACCGAGCTGATCCAAGCTGCAGGCTGGTCTTTGGGGCAGCGCCGATATGTGGTGTGAGTCGGTCGAAGCCGGTTCCCGCTTCCAGTTCCCCGTCTCCCGAATCAGGTCCCGGCAGCTTCGAGCGCCACGACAGCTCCAGCAACACCATACGGGAAACGGGATACGGGCAACGGGAAGCGTCGCCATGCGAAACCCCGCGTCGGGCCGACAGGCCACGACCGGTTCCCGATCGACACGCCTAATAGTTCCCTTCCCGGTATCCGACGCGATCGCCGGTGGCGAGATCGAAGAAGTGGAACTTGGCCACATCCACCACAAGATCCACGGTATCGCCCAGACTCACCGACACGTCGGAGGAAATCCGCGACGTGAACCTGGAGGTCTGCCCCAACGAGGCCACATCGGCGCCCCGCTCTTGGAGCACCTCCTCGATGTCGGGCGTGATGACCGGAGGCACATCGACCTGATAGTGAACGAACGTCTCGGAACCAAGCACCTCGGCCACTTCGACGGTGACCGACATCGTCCGATCAGCACCGTCGCCGGCCATGCTGACGTGCTCGAAGTCGCCGGGACGAATACCGATGACAAGATCCTTGTTCATGTAGTTCTCGATACCTGGGTGACGATCGAGCGCCCGCCGGTCCACCGAGAGCCGAAGGCCACCGAACACCGCAGTGACGGAGCCGTCGGAACCTTCGAGATGACCCACCACCAGGTTCATCGACGGGCTTCCGATGAACCCGGCCACAAACAAATTCCTCGGGTTCTGGAACAGTTCTGACGGCGGAGCGACCTGCTGAAGGTTGTCCGGCCGCGCCTTGCTGACCCGCTTGAGCACCGCCACCCGTTGGCCGAGCGTCATCGCTTCGACCTGATCGTGAGTCACATACACCGTCGTCGTCACCAGCCGAGCGTGTAGAAGCCTCAACTCGGTCCGCATCTGAACCCGCAACTTGGCATCGAGGTTGGACAGCGGCTCATCCATCAAGAAGGCCTTGGGCTCGCGGACGATCGCCCGACCCATCGCGACCCTTTGCCGCTGGCCACCGGAGAGAGCCTTGGGCCTGCGTTCCAGGAACTCGGTGATCTCGAGCGTCTCTGCCGCGTTCTGCACCCTGCGATCGATCTCTTTCTTGTCCATCTTGCGAAGCTTGAGGCCGAACGCCATGTTGTCGTACACCGACATGTGCGGATACAAGGCGTAATTCTGGAAGACCATCGCGATGTCGCGATCCTTGGACGCGACATCGTTGACAACGGTGTCACCGATGAACATCTTGCCCTCGGAAATTTCCTCGAGCCCGGCGATCATGCGCAGAATCGTCGACTTGCCACAGCCCGAAGGGCCGACGAGCACCAGAAACTCGCCATCCTCGATGGTGAGGTCTACCTCCCCGACGGCACGGGTCTCATCGTCGTAGATCTTGCCGATTTGCTCGAGTCTGATCTCTGCCACGGATCCTCCCCGGGGACACAGGCGCCGCGTTGAGGTTAGCGATACGGCTTGTACCATGACCGAGTAGCCGTCTCGCGAGGAATGACGTGTCGGATCCTGTTGCGGTACTCACCGGAGGAACGGGTGGATTGGGTAGAGAGGTTGCGGCCCGATTGGCGGGACGCGGCTTTCGTCTTGCGATCACCTATCTCGTGCCGGAAGAAGCCAACGAGGTCGAACGGCAGCTGCGCCTGTCCGAGGATCGACTGTTTCTCAAACGAGTCGACTGCACCGACGGCGAAGCCACAACCGCCTTCATCGACGAGGTGGTGACGACCTTCGGGGGGCTCAACGTGCTGGCTTGTCTGATCGGTGGTTGGGCCGGAGGCCGTGACGTCCACGAGACGGACGATGTCCGATTCGAGCGCATGATCGACCTCAATCTGCGAACGGCGTTCAACGCCGCACGGCCCGCGATCCCCCACCTGCGCGCTGCCGAGTGGGGAAGGATCATCATGGTGGGAAGCCGCTCTGCGGTCGACCCGCCCTCGGGGCAGGCCATCTACAACGTCGCCAAAGCCGGCGTGATCGCTCTGGCCCGATCGATCGCTGAAGAAGTCTCGGACGCCGAGGTCACCTCGAACGTCGTCCTGCCCGCCCTGATCGACACCCCCGCATTCCGACAAGTGGTGCCATTCGCCAACTACGTCGACTGGCCCACGCCGGCCGAGATCGCCGCCGTGATCGACTTCCTAGCCTCCAAGGACTCGTCCGTGATCAACGGAGCAATGATCCCCGTGTACGGAGGATCCTGAGGAAGTCATTAGTTCTTGGTCATTAGTCCTTAGGAAGAGTCCTGCTAATTGCTAATGACTAACGACTAATGACTTCTTTGTAGCCCCGACCGGATTTGAACCGGCGTTACTGGCTTGAGAGGCCAGCGTCCTAGGCCGCTAGACGACGGGGCCGCGGCGGTAGTTGTACCACCTTCGCTCGGGGGGAAGGACTCGAACCCTCAATGCTTGGACCAGAACCAAGTGTGTTGCCAATTACACCACCCCCGAAAGGCCGGGGAATGGTAGCGACGCACCCTTGAGAGGCAAGATGGTGCTGGTGGTGCGATCGACCCGAGAACGCCTCGCCCGGATCTTGGCTCGACCAAGGCGCTGTCCAACGCCTGCAATCAGTTCTGACGACCGGCTCATCGATGGGTCACGGAGAAGTCGGAGGTCCCTAGCGGTCGATTCTGGTGACATGACGTCGACCGATGCAACGCCGGATCCTGACTGCGGCTCTAGGAGTCAGTCCTCTCAGATCGAAGCTTCATCTTCTTCAGGCATCCAGCAGACGCCGAGGCCATCACGGAGATCTGGGAGTCTCACTCGAGGGCATTGCAAGTGCCCCTGAGAAGCTTGAGATCAATGTCCTCCTGGAGTTCTGCCCCTCGAGGGCTCAGCCGATGACCAGGCGAGCCACCCAGTACGCCGCTCCCCCGAGAATCAACACTCCGGGCAACGATCCCCGGGTCACGATGCCGGCGGCCACAGCCCCGACAAAGGCGGCATATCCGAGCGCGGGCTCCACATCGGCGTCCGGAACCAGCAGGGTCGCAGTCGCCAGAGCAACGAACAGGGCCAGAGGGAACCGCTCCAAGAACGAATCAACCCGCCCCTCCATTCGGCCTGACCGGGCCAGCAGCACGACGCGACTGCCGTAGGTAATCGCTCCCATCGCCACCACCAGCAACATGTCACTCACCGGGCAGCACCATTCCGGCACCGGCGGCAACTGCTGCCGCCGCCGCAATCTGCCAGGCCTCGGGTAGCAGTGCAGCCGCACCGAACGTGGCACCCACCGCCAAGCCGGCCACGGCGACGTCCCACCGATTCCGCACCAGGCCCGCTGCCAGGCCCACAAAGAGAATCCCGAAGAAGGCCTCGGCACCCCACGCCGTTGGATCGAACCGAGAGCCGATCGCCACTCCGATGGCGGTGCCGGCCAGCCACCCCGAATAGAGCTGCAGGTCGACGGCGGCCTTGTATGCCACCAGATCTTCTTCGCCGCGTCGCGCTGCCGACAATGTCAGACCGAAAGTCTCGTCGGTCAGCACCCAGGCCAGTGCGAGCCTGGTGCGCAGCGGCGCCCGGCCCACCAACGCCGCCATCCGGGCCGACATCGGGACATGCCTCAAGGCAAGGCCGGTCGTGGTGACGAGAACCGGAACCACTCCGGCACCCACCAGACCGAGCCAAGCAAACTGCGCTGCTCCCGACACCACCAACGCCGATGCCAGAACCGCCACCCACCATGCGATCCCGGCCTCGATGGCGAGCATCCCAAATGCCACCCCAAAGGCACCCACAGCAAGAAAGATGGTGAATCCGTCGCGAAGACCTCTGCGAAACGACGGCTCCCGAAACATCCGGAGATGCTAGAGATCCCGCCCCGTGGTACCCGGCTATGGGGCGCTGCCGCGCACCCCAGCGGGATTGAGCAACTAGTAGCTTGACCATCAATGTCTGCGAACCGTCATTTGCATGATCCGGTGCTTGGCGCCGTGATCGACCGCGTTTCCGTCCTGAGAGAAGCAACAGACCTCGACGTCGCGCCGCTAGTCGGTGGGCTCTCCAACATCAGCTACGTCGTGTCGGCTGATGGGGTGCAGTATGTGGTCCGTCTGGCGGGTGAGAGCGGTCGGGTCCTCGGCCTCGACCGAACTCAGGAGAGGGCCGCACTCACACGGGCGGCGAACGCCGGCATCGGCCCCAACGTCGTGGCGTTCCTCTCACCGGAAGGCCACTGTGTCACCCGGTACCTGGCTGCGGCGCGCTCGTTCGACGCCGAGGAGTTCGCCTCGGAGGAGACGATCCGGCGAGTTGCACTCCGGACGCGTGACATCCACTCTCTCGATCCGATCGACGGCACCTTCGATCCCTACGATGACATCCGGCGCTGGCTTGTCATCACCGATGAGCTCGGCGTGCCTCGGCCCACTCGACTGGCCGCCTTGCTGAAACGAGTTGATGCGTCGAAGGGTCGGCTCATGGCCGGTGAGGCTGATCCGGTCTTGTGCCACAACGATCTGGTCTACATGAATTTCCTCGACGACGACGCCCTGTGGGTGGTCGACTGGGAATACGCCGGCATGGGCGATCGGATGTACGATCTGGCGACAATCGCCTCCCCACTCGACTCCGACGGACGGGAGTTGCTGCTCGGGACCTACTTCGAGTTGGTGGATGATCGCATCAGGTGGGACCTCGGCGCCCAAATCGACTTGTACCTGTGTTGGAACATCATCTGGTCGCTCGTCCAGGCGGTTTACAGCGAGATCGACTTCGACTACCTCGAGTTTGCCGAGGACCGGCTGGACCGTGCTTTCGGCGAGCGCCAGTCAGCTTCTCCATAGAGAGGCCGCCGGTGCACGTCACCCGATGCGTTTCTTCGCCACCGCCAACCTTTCGAGTGCACGATCGCGCCCGACGGCCACGATCGACTCGAACAGTGGAGGGCTCACCGAAGAACCGGTGAGGGCTACCCGAAGCGGTTGCAGGCCCTTGCGGGCCGACAATCCCTGCTCGTCGAGCATCGTCCTCAAGGCGGCTTCGACCCCCTGGTGGGTCCACTCGGAACCTGCCAGAGCCGATCGAGCGCCCTCGACCACCGCCAGCGCCTCCGGTGTCGCCATGACCTTGTCCCAGGACGCCCGGTCGTACTCCAGCTCGTCCACGAACAGGAACCGAACCTGTGGTGCCACCTCGGTGAGGAGCTTCGCTCGCTCTTGCACCAACGGCGCCAGATCGACCAGTGATTGGGTTTCGGCCTCGGACAACTCTCGGCCCAGGTCCCCCGCCACCAGCCTCCCCAGCTCGATCGCAAACGCCTCCGGACTCATCTGGCGGATATACACACCGTTCATCCATTCGAGCTTCGTCGTGTCGAACACGGCAGGGTTCTTCGAAACCGATCCGAGTTCGAAGCGCTCCACCATGTCCTGTAGGGAGACGATCTCCTCGTCATCACCGGGCGACCAACCGAGGATCGCCAGAAAGTTGACGACCGCCGGCGGCAGAAACCCGGCGTCGCGATAGGCGCGGATCGCGGTGTCGCCGTGCCGTTTGGACAGCTTCTTGCCGTCCGGTCCGTTGAGCAGCGACAGGTGGGCATACGTCGGACGCTCCGCTCCCATCGCCTCGGTAATGAGGATGTGCTTGGGCGTCGATGAGAGGATGTCCTCTCCTCTAATCACGTGGGTGATGGCGTAATCCACGTCGTCGACAGTCGACGCCAGGTGGTACGTCGGGGAGCCATCGCTGCGCAGGATCACGAAGTCGTCGACGTTGGCGTGATCGAACACCACCTCACCGCGCACCGCGTCCTCGAACCGGGTCTCGCCGGGACGCAGCACCGCGAACCGGATCGGTGGCGGGTCGCCTGCCGCCACCCGGTGCTGGGCGGCCTCGATCGACAATTGGTGACGCCCGTCATACACGGGTGACGAGCCGGATGCCGTCGCCTGGTCACGAATGAGTTTCAGATCATCTGAAGTCGCCGCGTCGTAGTAGGCAGCACCCGACGCCACGAACCCCTCGGCCACCTCCCGATACCTGTCGAACCGATCGCTCTGGCGATAGGTGCCGTGGGAGCCGCCGACCTCTATCCCCTCGTCCCAATCGATGCCCAGCCAGCCGAGGCTGTCGAGGATGTCGGCGCGGAACTCATCGGTAGATCGCTGGGCGTCGGTGTCGTCGGATCTCAGAATGAACGCCCCACCGTGGTGACGTGCAAACAGCCAGTTGTACAGCGCCGTCCGACCGCCACCCACGTGGAGGTAGCCGGTCGGTGACGGAGCAAACCGCACCCGGACGGTCATGACCCGTTCACCACCGGGTTGGTGAGACTGCCGATCCGCTCGATCGACACATCCACCAGATCTCCCGCCACGATCGGGCCTACACCGGCCGGGGTACCGGTCAGGATCACGTCACCGGGGAGCATGGTCATGACGCCGGTCACAAACTCGAAAATCTCGGCGACGCCAAAGACCATGTCTTCGGTGTTGCCTTCCTGTCGGATCTCACCATTCACCGCGCAGGTGACGGATAGCCCGATCGGATCGAGTTCCGTCTCGATCGCAGGTCCCAGCGGACAGAACGAATCGAAGCTCTTGGCACGAGTCCATTGACCGTCTATCGCCTGGAGATCCCGAGCCGATACGTCGTTGGCTGCTGTGTATCCGATGATATGCGCCGATGCGCTCTCGGCCTTGACCTTCCGGCTCACTTTGCCTACCACGATCACAAGCTCGGCCTCATGATGCACCGTCTTTGCCTCCGGCGGCAGCACGATGGGCTGTCCGGGACCGATGACCGCGGTAGACGGCTTGAGGAAGATGACGGGTTCATCGGAGACTTCGGCGTTCTGCTCGGCGGCGTGCTCGACGTAGTTGCGAGCAACGCACACGACCTTGGTCGGGAACACCGGAGCAAGAAGCTGTGTATCGGCGAACGGGAGCAACGTCTCGGTCGGCTCCCACGCAACAAAGGGTGATCCTCGATGGACCCGAATCCCCTCCGGCTCGACGCCTCCGTAGGCGATCTCGTCATCTTCGAGCCTGATCCGAACGATCTTCATTCGGTGAGGCGCTCGATCGAAAACGCCCCAACAATCGCGCCCAGCCGAGCATGGTCGTGAGCAATTCCTGCAAAGGACTCGGCCGTGGCATCGGTGAGTTCCAGCAGGTTGATCGCCGCCGCTACGTCGGATGGGGTAGGAGCCCGCCCGAGGGCCGAAGCCCGAGCCGCCATCACTGCCGCCACTACCGCCTCGACGTCTGACCGGTGATGTTCGGACCCGGGCAGCTCTCGGTTGCTGACGATCAGATGGGCGAACCCGGTGTCCGGCCCCGGAGTCCCGAAGGCACCTCCCCAAGGCACGTCATCCGGTGAGCCGAGATCCCCGGGCCGTTGCGGTGACCACCGGCGCGGTGCGCCCGGCGTGGGATCGGCTGGCGGCAGGTCCTCCAACCCTGGACGAATGTTCGGCTCGTGACCCACGTAGTTTCCTTTCCGCGTTGGCAGCCACATCCTCCCCGTGCCGCTCGCCGGGGACAAGTCGAGAAGAGTGCATCACAGGCCGTCTGCTGGGTGGCCCATCTATTCGGATGTCGAGTATCCAGTACCCAGCCAGAACTGGGAACGCTCTGGTTACTGGTTACTGGTTACTGGTTACTGGTTACTGGTTACTGGTTACTGGTTACTGGTTACTGGTTACCGGCTACTGGTCCCAGATGCCGGGCGTGCCATTCGAGGATCGCCTCGAAGCGGATACGGCGTTGCTTGGGCTTGCCGCCGCGGGACAACTCATGACCCTCGCCGGGGAATCGAAGCAGCTCCGCCTCCACGCCGTTGTCGATCAGAACGGAGAACAGCTGCTCGCCTTGTTCCATTGGACACCTGAGATCGGACTCTGAGTGAAGGATCAGACAAGGTGTCGTGATCAGATGGGCCCGCTTCAGCGGGCTCGCCTCCCACAAGACTGCCCAGTCGTCGTACTGCCACTCCCCCAGGTACCTGCGGGGGAAGGTGAAGCCGATGTCCGAGGTGCCGGCGAACGACATGAAGTTGTAGAGGCCGCGTTCGGGAACCGCACTCTTCCAACGGTCGTCCACGGCGAGGATCCTCGCCGTCATCAGGCCGCCGTAGGAGCCTCCCATGATTCCGGCCCGGTCAGGGTCGAGCCGGTCGAACCGATCCATGGCGGCCTCAAATGCTCCGAGCAGATCCTCCATATCCTGCGGGCGGTCCTTCCCCCAGACTTCCACCGGGGCCCGAACGAAATCGTTCCCCCTTCCAGACGATCCACGCGGGTTGGTGGCGACGACTCCGTACCCGGCGCCGACGTAGACCTGGAACTCGTCAAAGAAGCCCCAGCCGTACTGGGTGGCGGGGCCGCCGTGGATGTTGAACAGAACCGGGACCGGCTCATCGCCCGGCGGCAAGAAGACCCACACGTCGAGGTCGATATCGCCCACAGTCGCCACGAAATGTTCCGGTTCGACCAGTCCGGCCTCGGATCGGAAAGATGCGTTCATCTCGGTCAACGTGGTCTCGACGCCGTCTTCGAACCAGGCAAGCTCCCCGGGATCGGCAACAGATGTCGATACCAGCGCCATTGCGCTGCCGTCGGATCGCGTGGTCATACCGGTGACCAATCGATTACCACCCGTAACCTCATGCCAAGCGCCGTGTGGAGCCACCTCGATCACCGGGTGGGTGCCGCGATCCTCGGAGATGAGCCGGCACGAACCATCGGACAGCCACTGCGGTCCCGGCGGTGTGGTTGTCGGTCCCGGCGACAACAGGTTGCGGTCGTAGTCGCCGGCAAGACGAGTGAGTGCACCATCATCGATCCGAAATAGGCCATTGACTCCCGGGTATGCGCCGGGAGTCTCGAGTCCGATCAGATGCGGAACGTCCGCCGGACTGTATGACAGCACCGACCACATGCCCGGCCCCACGATGGCAGTCGGCGCTCCGCCACCGATGGAAACCTCCCATGCTTGGTTGGCCGAGTCGAACCCGGCCCGATCGTGTCGGGCGCTCAGGAATCCGATCGCCGAACCGTCACGTCGCCAAACGATGCCGCTGTCCCGATACGCATCATCGGTGAGCGCAACCGGGTCCCCACCGGATGGGTCGACCAGGTAGACGATTGTGCGTCTGTCGTGGAGGTATCCCTTGTCGTCGAACCTCCACAACGGGCCCGAAATCCGGCGGGGCGTCTTGCCTCGCTCGTCGTCGTCGAGGTCGGCCCACCCCTCCTCCCATCGCAGGCCGAGAACCGCCAGCTGCGCCCCACCTGGCGACCACTCGACCTCCGATGCCCCGATCTCGAAATCGGTCACGACGGTCGCTTCGCCGCCTGCGGCGCCGATCACCGCCACCTGGCCGTGCTCACCGGGCTCGCCGGAAGCCCGCAGGAAGGCGAGGCTCTCGCCGTCCGGGGACCAGCGAGGTCGACTGTCCACCGGGCCGTGGGTGAACACTCGTGCCTCGGAGCCATCCCACAGCCAAATCGACCGGTCGTAGCGATCCTGGTCGAAGTTCATCCGGGACACCACGAACGCGATCCGGGTGCCGTCCGGGTGGATCTGGGGATCGGACATTGAGGCATAGGCGGTGAGATCTTCGGGTCGCATGGCGTTCGAGGCTAGTGAGGCAGGTCGCAACGATCGCCGCTGCGATCGGGTGGCCGCCGACGGCGACCTCGAAATGTGGCGAGAGCCCTCCGCCGAGAGGCGCCACTCGTCGCGTCCCCGGCCGTTCTAACCTCGCCGCCATGCACCGTTTGGTCGCCTCTTCGTTCGGTCTGGGTCTCATCCCACGCCGCCTGTGGGGATCCGACTCGGGTGCCGGAACCTTGGGGGCCGCAATGGCAGTCGCGATAGGCATCTTCCTGTTGTCCGCCGACGCCGAGTGGTGGGTCACGCTCATCAGCGCTTCCGTCGCCGTCGGGGCTTCGCTGTGGTCGGCCCGCCCGTTCTCAGATGAGGGCGACCCCGGTTGGATCTGTATGGACGAAACCGCAGGAACGCTCATCGCAATGATCGGCCTTGGCGGTATCCCTTGGATCGCAGCGGTCGTCGTCGCCCGGGTTGCCGACATCTTCAAGGTGCTCCCGGGCGTCACCCATGCCGATCGGATTCACGGACCGGTAGGGATCACCTTCGACGACGTGATCGCCGGCCTGTACGGACTGGCAGTCGGCTGGGCACTGACAGGGCTCGGAGTCTGAGCTCTCTGCCCGAAGAAGATCGCCAACCGAGCGATGCGATCCGAACTTCGTTCGGGCGATCCGGACTCCGTCCGGGCAATCCTCGCTTCGCTCGGGGCAAACCAGAAACGCCTGGCCGCTGAACACAGCGAAGTGATGCCCACGAAGCGATCGCCCGCTCGCGATTGCCCCGAGGTGGCGCAGCCACCGAGGATCGCCCGCCGAGCAAAGCGAGGCGAGTGGCGAACTCCGACTGCCAACGAGCGCAACCAACGGGCGCGTCACCGAATATTGAAGTACCAGTACCAGACACCGGCACTGGCGAGACCGGCAAAGATCGCGGCCCTGAAGACCTGCTTGGTGAGGCCCCACACGAAGAGTGCCAGCGTGGCGACTCCGATCGCGACGAGTATCGCCAGCAGCGTGGGATCCGCCTTGACGGTCTCGATGATTTCGTCGGCCCGCTCACGAACGTCCTCGGGGACCAATTCGTCGACCTGCCTGAAGAGACGCAACATCGACCTCAAGTTTAGGGTCCACGCCGATAGGCGCCGACTCGGTGGCCTGGGGCTGAGGCCTCGAGTGCCTAGCGATGAGTCGTATGGCGAAGAGCGATGGGCATGGCTCAACAACGTCATCCTATTTTCGGACGCTCTTACGGGGTGAAGGCTCTCAATCAGACCATCGCGGCGCCACCAAACGATCACCTCCACCGGTTGCCGGCGATGCCTCGTAGGCTTCCCCGGTGACGAAGCGCCGTCTGTCTCCGACGATCGCGGCGGTTCTCAGCGGCCTGATTCCCGGTCTGGGGCATTGGTACGCCGGGCATCGACGAAGAGCCGCCGTGCTCATCGGCATCACGGTGATTGCGGCCCTTCCGGCAACCGTGATCGTGATCCTGATCTTCTTCGGCAGCGGGAAGTCCTTCGCCTTGGACGTTGCCCGGCCCTTCTTCGAACACCCCGGCTACCTACTGCTCTTGGTGGTGGCCAATGCTGCGGTGTTCGTCTTTCGAATCCTGGCAGGGCTCGACGCCTTCTGGCTCGCCGGAGGCGGGTTCGCCGGCAAGCGGGTAGTCGGCTTGGTCGCTGTGATCGCAATCTTGGCGACCGCGGCCGCAGCGCCGCACGCTTGGGCCGCCCAGCGCAACCTGGCGCTCTATGACCTCCTCACCTACGACTACTCGGTAGATCCGAATCAGGCGGCCACCACGACTACCGAGCTGCCCTCCACCACGACAACCCTCGAACCCACCACGACGACGGGCACCAGCGCCCCCCCGACCACTACGACCGTCCCGGCGCCGACGACCACGACGACGTTGCCACCGCTGGCCGAACGACGCCTCAACGTCCTGCTGCTCGGTGGCGACGCCGCGCCGGATCGACCCGGGCTCCGCACCGACACCATCATCGTGGTATCGGTCGACCCGGTGACCGGTGCCACCGCCATGTTGCAGCTCCCCCGCAACCAGATCGAGCTGCCGATTCCACCCGATCATCCGGCCTACGACGTGTGGGAATGTCATTGTTATCCGGAACTGGCGAACACCATCTACCAATACGGCCTGGATCATCCTGAGTTGTTCCAGGGCGGCAACAACTCAGGAGCAACCGCGGTCATGGACTTGGTCAGCCACCTCTACGGCATCGAGATCCACAACTACGCGCTGGTCGATCTCCTGGGTTTCGTGTCGATCATCGACGCCCTCGGCGAACTCACGATCACGGTCACGGCCCGGGTCGAAGATGAGCAGTACACCCGGCCCGGCGGGGACGAGATCCCGGTCCTCTTCCCGCCCGGCACCTATTCGATGAACGGCGAGGAGACACTCTCCTACGCCCGAGTACGGCGTGGAACCGACGACTACAACCGGATGGGACGACAACGGTGTGTGCTGGAGGCTCTGGCAGCGCAGGCGAACCCGACCGCGCTCATCTGGGCGCTTCCGGGTCTGGTGCCGGCGATTCAAAGCAGCATCCGCACCGACATCCGCGTCCCGGCGTGGCCCGACTTCATCGAACTCGCCGCATCGGTGGACACCACCGCCATCGTCTCGGTCCGATTCATGCCGAACGCTCCCGAACTTGTCGGCACCGGGACCGCCTATGTCGCCAGGAACCCCGAGGGCTATTGGATCCCGATCGTCACCGTCATCCGCGAAACGGTCGCCAAGGTGCTGTCATCCGACCCAGCTACCGCCTCGGAGGCCCTCAACATTCCTCCGCTCGGCGACATCTGCGGTACCGGCAACTGAGTCTCCAGTCCCCAGTCTCCAGCCAGAACGCGCGACCGTCTTGACTAAGGACTAAGGACTACTGGCCACTCGCCGCCAAGGCACGACATGCCATCGCGCGGCGCACATCGTCGGCCGATTCCACCAACTGGCGGCGCAGCATCGACCCGATCGAATCGTCGGCCAGCACACCGACCATCAGGTCCAGCGACGATTCATCGATTCGATAGCCCGGATAGAACGCGGTGTAGTAGTTCTTGGCCGCTTCATGCTCCCAATCATCGAACAGCGACGGCAAGCCGGCAAAGAACCTCGGGACGTACGGATCGACGATCTCTCGCTGCGACCGCCTCCAGAAGCCGCCGGCGGCCGCCAAGGTGAGGTGAAGTGACGGATAGCCGCTGCCGTGCAGACGCTCCCACACCTCCTCCTTGGTCGCAGGATCGGGAGTTGCCGCCTCGGCCTGTGCCATTGCTCGATCTCCTCGATCGGAAGGGTCGCGCTCTCGCTCCGCCGCGATCCGCTCCCCGGCCCCATCGAGGCCAAGCGACACCCATCTCACGGCCACGGACCATCTCATGTCCTGATCCACCACCAGCCCCTCGGGTGGATCGTCGAGCAACTGAGCTGCCACCGCGGCGTCATCGGGGGTGGCCGCAAGCCTGGTCAGAGCTCGCGCCCAGAGCACCCTCAGATCGCCCGAGGGAACCGAGTCGATGGCAGCGCGCGCCGCTCCCACCAGGGCCGATGCCTCTGCGTCGATGCGATGTTCCGGCACGTATCGACCGACGGCTCCGAGCGCAGTGGCACTCACCATCTGCACGATCGGCAGCGACCGCTCGACGGGAAGCATGGTTCGGATCGCGCCGAGGTATTCCAGCGACGACAGCTGCTGGTCGCGAACCATCTCCCACAGCGAGGCCCAAACCTGCTGGCGCAGCAGCGGCTCCTCGATCGACCCCAGATTTGCTTTCGCCCAACTCGTCGAGCGGGAGTCGAGCGCGATCTTGGCGAACCCGTGGTCCCCGTGGTTCGGAAAGACAAACACGGGGACGGGGAGGCCTTCCGCATCGTCGACCGACACCTCCGACTCATCCTCGATCGCCGCATCGACCGTGTGCATCTCGCCGTCGGAATCGATCAAGGCGATGCCGACCCTATGAGGTCGCAGATGCGGATGGTCATCCGGCGCAGTCTGCTTGAGTCTCATCGCAGTCACCCGACCCTCGATCTCCTGCCACTCCACCGACAAGGTGTTGAGGGATGCGGTCCGCAGCCATCGGGCCGCCCAGTCGATGAGGTCGACTCCGGACCCCTCCTGCAATGCCGCCAGAAAGTCGGCGAGCGTGGCATTGCCGTATCGGTGGCGCCGAAAGTAGGTGCGAAGCCCGTCGCGGAACCCGTCGCGTCCGATAGTTCTAACCAACTGCTTGAGAACCGATGCTCCCTTGCCGTAGGTGATGCCATCGAAATTGAGGAAGGTCTCGTCGGTCGTCTCGATGTCGTCTGCGATTCGGTGGGTCGTCGGGCGCTGGTCTTCGCGATAGGCCCACAGCTTCATCCGGAAGTTGAAGTCCTGCCAGATGAACGGGTACTCCTGTTCCATCGCCAGATATGCCACATAGGAGGCAAACGACTCATTGAGCCACAGGTCGTTCCACCATTTCAGCGTGACCAGATCGCCGAACCACATGTGCGCCAACTCATGCATGAAGAACTCGGCTCGACGCACGATCTGATCCTCGGTCGGCGGCTCCTTGAACACCACCGAGTCGGTGTAGGTGACTGCGGCGACGTTCTCCATGCCGCCCCAGTTGAACTCTGGAACGAAGAGCTGGTCGTACTTCCCGAATGGATAAGACTCGCTGAACAGGTCGACGTAGAAGTCGATCCCCCGCTTGGTGAGGTCGAACAGGGCTTCGGCATCGAGGTACTCGGCATTCGACTTGCGGGTGTAGAGGCCGAGAGGGATGCCGTTGTGTTCATCGAAGACGCCCACGTAATCGCCGGCGCAGATCGCCAGCAGATAGGTGCTGAAAGGGCCCTCCTCGGCGAAGGTCCGGCGAGTACGGTCTCCGGGGACTTCCTCGGCATCGATCTCAGCGCCGGCGGTGATGACGGCCCACTCGGTCGGGGCGGTGACGCTCACCGCGAAGGTTGCCTTGATATCGGGCTGGTCGAAGCAGGGAAACACGCGGTGGGCCGAGTACGGCTCGAACTGGGTGTACATGTACTCGGCGCCGTCCTCGGGATCGGTGAACCGATGGAAGCCTTCACCGGTGTGGTCGAATGGGCGCTCGTACGCAATATGCACCTTATTCTGAGCCTCGAGGCTCCCGGCAGATAGCGAGATCCTCTCGCCGTCCCAGACGGGCTCGACATCGGAGCCGTTGACGCTCATCTGCTCGATGTGTCCGCCCAACCATTCGATGAAGGTATCGCCGCCGTGATGGGCGAAGGCGATGGTGATGTCACCTTTGAACGACTTGGCGCCTCGCTCGAGATCGAGATGCAATGAGTATGTGACGTCCGACACCGCCCGGGCGCGCTCCTCTGCCTCGGTGCGCGTCAACCGATCAATTGCCATGAGTACCTCCGAGAAACGCCGCCGGACGTTCGGCCGCGCCACCATTATTGCGCGCCGGAGACGGCTCTCAGCCTTCGTCGATCATCTCCTCGAGCGTCGCCCGGGCCGCATCCGGCATTCCCTCGGCAAGCGACCGGGGATCGAATCCGATCTCCTCTCGCGCCTTCGAATCATCACCGAGATAGGTAACCCCAGCAGCAATCCGCAGTCGGTCGGCGGTTCGACGCCACGGGGGGACGATGTAGGAAAACGGGCGCATCAACGCCGCCGAGGAACCCGCCACCCAAGACGGAATCGGAATCGGCTGCCGTTTCTTGCCGGCCGAGTTGCCGGCGAGGATCAGGGCCTCCCTGACGGTGTGCGCCGGGCCCCCGATGATGTAGGTCTCTCCCGGCCTCCCGAATTGCATCGCCAGCACGTGCGCATGGGCGACATCCATCACATGCGCCCAGGAATACGCGGTATTCGCCGACACTGCGATGATCCGCCCCAACATCGCCCTGGTGATGAGCCGCGCCATCGCGCTGGTATCGCGAGGTCCGTAGACCATGCCCGGCATCAGCGCGATGATCGGTACCCCACTGTCCATCATCGGCGCCGCGACTCCGAAGTGGGCCTCTGCCCGGACCCGGTCGTATTCCGTCAAATGGGTGCCGGTGAATCGGTGGCTCTCGTCCACCACGGCTCCGTGCGTATCGGAGAAGACATTGAGCGTGCTGGTGAATATGCACTTCGGAATCGAGAGCTCGCGCACCAACTCGAAGACGTTGCGGCTGCCGAGCACGTTGACTGCTTCCATCGTCTTGCGGTCCGAGAAGGCGAGCCGATGGCCGGCACTGTGGAGCACGCCGTCGACCCCCCGCACTCCGCTTCGCATCCCCTCCTTGTCGGTCACCGAACCGATGTGAGGTCGTACTCCATAGGCGGCGATGTCGCGGGCATCGTCACGAGTCCGAACCAGAGCGGTCACGTCGTGCCCGGCGGCCAACAGCTGCGACGTCACGTAGCCGCCGACGAACCCGGTCGCTCCCGTGACAAAGTAGTGCATCGGGGCCGATGGTACGGGACCGATGTCGATTCAGAGCAGAGGCGGCGCCCGATTCACCTCAACCGCCTTCAGTTGGCTCGTGTACGGGGCCATCCGGTAGACCCAAACTCACCTTCACCCACGTCGCACCGCTGCTGGATCGGGTGCTGATGACGATGCCGCCTGCACCAACCGGGAGTCCGTCCAGCGAGCGCGGTCCTCATCATCGGATTGGGGATTGGAGTGACGGTGACGCGACGACCGTAGGCGACGCGCCTGCTCCGGTCTCACAGGCCGATCAAGGCCGGTTCGAGACGGTCGACCACCCGAACCCCGGCCGCGGTGAGCAGAGCCAGATCGGCCGGATGGCGCTCGATCGCGATCACATCGAGACCGGCCCGAACGGCCGAGGTGGCACCGGCCACGGAGTCCTCGATTGCCACCACTCCCGACGCCGATCGATCTAGAGCCTCGATGGCCGCCAGGTAGACCGCCGGATCGGGCTTCTCCGCCGCCACCTCGTCGCCGGCCACCGACACTGCAACACGATCGATCAAACCGGCGATCCGCAATGTGAGATCGAGGCGTTGTCGCGGGGACCCGATGCCACTGCCACCGGCAATCCCACCGCAGTAACCGCGTCGAGGAGCTCGATCGCATCGGGAAACACCTCGAGCCCGCGTTGGAAGGACCGCTGCAGCGCTTCCAGCAGCGACGACCACACGTCACGAGGAGGAGGAATCGGCTCGATCGTGCTGAGGAACTCATGGGTTGAGCCGAAGCCGAGGCCGGTGCAGGCTTTGATGTCGGCCTCGGTCGCCGGATGGCCGAACTGATCGAGCACCTCCAGCCAGGCGATGCGACTGTGCGGCTCCGAATCCACCAGGACACCGTCGCAGTCGAATACGACCGCACTGGGGGGCTCGATCAGCTGCTTTCCCTTATGAGCTCCGACACGCGTCGAGGATCCGCTTTGCCGCCGGTGGCCTTCATCACCTGCCCGACCAGGAAGCCGATGAGCTTCCCGTCTCCGTCTGCGATCCGCCCCATCTCCTCCGGATGGGCCGCCACGACGGCGGCAACGGCCTCGGCAAGCGCTTCCTCGTCGCGAATCTGGATCAGGTCCCGCGCCTCCGCCACCTGGCGAGGCTGGCCCTCGCCGGTGAGCACGCCTTCGAGGACCTGTTTGGCGGCTGTGGACGAGAGATCACCCGCCTCGACCATCGCTATGAGCTCGGCAAGAGCGGCGCCATCCAGCGACAACGCCGGCGGGTCGGCGCCCTCTCGATTCAGGTGTGCCGTCACCTCTCCGGTAAGCCACTTTGCCACCTCGGGGGCGGCGGCTCCGGCGACGACCGCCTCGTCGAACAGCGATCCCAGGCTGCCGCCGACCAGAACCCGTGCCGCGATGGAATCTACGCCTGCAGCCTCGAAGCGAGCCCCGGTCTGAGCAGGCAGTTCGGGCAGTTCGGAGCGGAGTCCGGCGACGACTTCGTCGGTCACCACCAGCGGTACCAGATCGGGCTCGGAGAAATACCGATAGTCGCTCGCCTCTTCCTTGGAGCGCCCGGCCTCAGTGCGGCCGGCCTCCTCGTCCCAGTGGCGAGTTTCCTGGGCGATGGCCCCGCCCTCGTCGAGGATCTTGGTCTGACGCTCGATTTCATGACTGAGGGCCCGCTGCAGGCTTCGCAGCGAGTTCATATTCTTTACTTCGACCTTGACCCCCAGCTCGGTGGCTCCCTCGGAGCGAAGCGAGATATTGGCGTCGAAGCGCATACTCCCCTCTTCGAGCCGAGCGTCCGAGACGCCGAGCGCCAAGACGACGGCACGCAACTCTTGGGCGTAAACCCGCGCCTCTTCAGGTGTGCGAATGTCCGGTTCGGAGACCACCTCCATGAGCGGAATCCCGGCCCGGTTGAAATCCACCAGCGCACCCCCCGACGATCCGATGCGCCCACCCTCACCGAGATGGGTGCTCTTGCCGGTGTCCTCCTCCAGGTGCACCCGCGTGATACCGATCCGGCGGTCTCCGTCGCTGGTGGTCACATCGAGGTGGCCTCCCACGCACAGCGGAAAATCGAACTGCGAGATCTGGTAGTTCTTCGGCATGTCCGCATAGAAGTAGTTCTTACGATGGAACAGCGACTGCTGGGTGACGTCGCAATCCAGCGCCAGCCCAAGGCGCATCGTCCACTCGATCGCCTTCTCGTTGGGGACCGGGAGGGCTCCCGGAAGGCCCAGGCACACCGGGCATACGGCGGTGTTCGGCTCGGCGCCGAATCCGACCGGGCACCCGCAGAACATCTTCGATTCGGTACGCAGCTCGACGTGAGTCTCGATCCCGATCACGACTTCCCAGGTCATGCCGCTCCCTCCGAACTGGCAAGGGTCGGCCTGGCGTCGAAGCCGGCAAGATCCTCCACGGCCTGAGCGACCCGAAACATGAGCGGCTCCGCCAGAGCCGGCGCCAGCACCTGGAAGCCGATAGGCAGTCCGGCGTCGTCGACCCCGGTGGGCACCGAGATGCCCGGATCGCCGGAGAGGTTGCTGGGAATCGTGCAAAGATCGCTCAGATACATCGCCAGCGGATCGTCGGTTCGCTCTCCTACCTTGAAGGCGGTGGTCGGACTTGTTGGGGTCACCAGCACGTCGGCCTGTTCGTAAGCCTGTTTGAAGTCGTCGATGACGAGCGTCCGCACCTTCTGAGCTTGACCGTAGAAGGCGTCGTAATACCCGGCCGACAAGGCATAAGTGCCGAGCAGAATGCGACGGATCACTTCAGGCCCGAATCCTGCGGCCCGGGTGGCACCCATCATCTCCTCGACCGTCCCACCATCGAGACGTAGCCCGAACCGAACGCCGTCGAAGCGGGCCAGGTTGGCCGAGCACTCGGCGGGAGCAATCAAGTAATAGGCGCTGAGGGCATAGGCGGTGCTGGGAAGCGATAGCTCCTTGATTTCGGCACCGGCACCCTCGAGCCGTTGGAGCATCGTCCGAAACTCCGCCGCCACCGCCGGCTCCGTGCCCTCGCCGGAGAGTTCCGACACCACTCCAATCTTCAATCCTTCGACGCCTCGATCGATCTGCGACCCGAAGTCGGGAAGCTCGCCGCGGTAGGAGGTGGCGTCCTCGGGATCGTGTCCTGAAATTCCTTGCAGGACCGCCAGCGCGTCGGCCACGCTGCGAGTGATCGGACCGATCTGATCCAACGAGGAGGCAAAGGCAATCAGCCCGTACCGGCTGACCAGCCCGTAGGTCGGCTTCATCCCGACGACACCACACAGAGAAGCCGGCTGCCGGACCGACCCCCCTGTGTCCGATCCCAGAGCGGCCAAGGCAGACCCGACTGCGACCGCGGCCGCCGAACCTCCGCTCGAGCCTCCCGGAACTCGTTCTGGATCCCACGGGTTGCGCGACGTCCCGTATGCGGAGTTCTCGGTCGAAGATCCCATGGCGAACTCATCGAGATTCGTCTTACCGACGATCACCGCCCCGGCGTCACGCAGCCTGGTGACCACCGTGGCGTCGTAGGGCGGATGCCAACCGGCCAGGATCTGAGACGAGGCGGTGGTTTCCAAGCCGCGGGTCACCATGTTGTCCTTGAGGGCGATCGGAATCCCCTGCAGCGGCCCCCGATCCTCGCCGCCGGCGAAGGCATCGTCGGCCGCCCGAGCCGACGCCTCGGCGCCCTCGACATCAATCGTCAGGTAAGCGTGGATGTTGGCCTCAGTCATCGCCGCCCGACGACGCACCGCGGCCAGCAGCTCCACCGCAGTCAGATCCTCGGAGCGAAGGGCGGCGGCCGCCTCGACGATCGTAAGGTCCGCCGGGTCGCTCACTCATCCTCCAGAAAGGCGGGAACCTTGAAGAACCCGTCGACGTGATCCGGCGCCTGAGCAAGCACCTCATCGCGATCGAGCGTGGGCTCGATCTCGTCGGATCGATGGGCATTGACCATCGGCAGCGGGTGAGCGGTGGGCTCTACCCCTTCGGTCGGGAGCGCTTGAACCCGCGCCGCGTGTTCGAGGATGCTCTCGAGTTGTGACCCGTAGGCGGCCAATTCCTCCTCGGACAATCCGAGGCGCGCCAGACGAGCAACCTTGGCGATATCGATGTCGATCGGCACGAGCCGAGATGGTACTCCCACCGCGATTTCGCCCAACAAGGCACCGGAGCAGACCACTACTGGGTCGTCAGGAACTGCTCCAGGATCGTCCAACCCGTTTCCAACGCCTCGATCGACACCGACTCGTCGGCCCGGTGGGCCAAGGAGACCTCCCCCGGGCCGAAGTTGACCGCCGGGATGCCGCGTAGAGCGAGACGCGCCACGTCGGTCCACGCCGTCTTGGCGGTGACGGCGGCCACCCCCGACGCCTTCAGTCGCTCGACGTGTCGATTGTCGCCGGGTATCGGGGCCGCCGGCGCCCTATCCACGATCTCAAAGCGATCGGCGGCGGCGCAGACGTCGGCCAGGATCTGCTCGGCCTCCTTGGATGAGCGATCCGGCGGATAACGATGGTTGACATTGAGGGCGAAGGACGCAGGAATGACGTTACGGGCCACACCCCCTGAGGCCGTCGTGACCACAAAGGTCTCTCGGAACATGAGGCCCTCGACCATGACATCACGTGCCTCGCGGCGGTGCATCTCCGCCAGCCACACCCCCGCCTTGGTGACTGCGTTCTCGCCCAACCAGGGCCGGGCGCTGTGAGCGGCTTCACCTTCGAAGACGACGGAGGCGTTGATGGTGCCCTGACAGCCCAACTGGAGCTCGTTGTCGGTTGGTTCCATCACCAGTGCCAACTCGGCGTCACCGAGATGGCCTACCTCGTCCAACACCCCATCGAGACCGTTCTCGGCTGCCGGGCCCTCCTCGCGGTCGTAAAAGATCCCAAACACGTCGTACGGGCCATTCGCAACCGCCTCGCTCCTCAGAGCAGCCAGCATCAAGGCCAGGCCCGACTTCATGTCGGTGGTTCCCAATCCATTAACCCGTCCGGCCTCGATCCTGGCGGGGAGGTTCCCGTTTTCGGGGACGGTGTCGAGATGGCCGTACAGATCGATCCTCGGCTTGCCGGTGCGGCGACCGACCACCAGTGACTCCCCGACCTTCTCGACCTCGACGGTGGCAGAGAGACGCCCGGCAATGGCATCGCGCAGTTCACGCTCCTCACCGGTCACCGATCGGATGTCGACCAGCCAGCAGAGATCGTCGACCAGTCGGTTGGGGCCGGAGCCCGAACCGCCGCCCGATGAGCCGTACGCTGAAGAGCCATCAGCGCTGCTCACAACGGGACCTCGAACACCCGCAGCGCATCGTTGAGTGAGGTCTTCTCATCGGTCGACTCTTTGCGCTGGCCAACGATGAGAGCACACGACAGCTCGTAGGTACCCGCCGGGAATTGCTTGGGCCGCGATCCGCGCAAGACGACGGAGTTGGCCGGAACTCGACCCCGATGCTCCACCGGCTCTGGTCCGGTCACGTCGATGATCGGGGTCGAAGCGGTGATCGACACGTTGGCCCCGAGCACGGCTCCTTGCTCGATCACGACACCTTCGACCAGGATGCAGCGACTTCCGATAAAGGCGCCGTCCTCGATGATGACCGGACGAGCCGAAGGAGGCTCCAGCACGCCGCCGATACCGACTCCACCGCTCAGATGTACGTTCTTGCCGATCTGAGCGCAGGATCCGACGGTTGCCCACGTATCCACCATCGTCCCGGAACCAACATATGCACCGATGTTGACGTAGCCGGGCATGACGACGACGCCCGGTTCACAGAATGCGCCGTATCTCACGACGCCGGGAGGCACCACCCGAATGCCCTGTTCGGCGAGGCCGGTCTTGGGGGGAATCTTGTCGTGGAATTCCATCGGACCGGCACGCCAGGTCTCGAGTCCGGCCAGCCGGAAGTAGAGCATGATCGCTCGCTTGATCCACTCGTTCACCACCCACTCACCGTCGACCTTCTCGGCGACGCGGATTTCTCCGGCGTCGAGCCGAGCGATCGTCGCGTGGACCGCATCGGATGCCTCCGACAACAGATCGAGGTCGACGAATGCGGCGTCGATCAGCTCTTGGTGCTGAGACATCTGATTACCACTTCCATGGCTTCGGCGCACTCCTCGACCGTTGGAACGAGCGCCATGCGCAAGTGCCCTTCGCCGCCGGGCCCGAAGGCCCTTCCCGGCGAGACCACCACTCCTTCGGTCAACAACCGCTTGGTAGAGGCGACGTCGTCATCGACCTTCAACCACAGATAGAGACCGGCTTCGGATCCCACAATCTCGATTCCCGCCGCCTCCAATCCGCCTCGTAGCACCTTTCTCTTCGCCGAGAAGATCCGGCGTCGTTCGGCGGCGTGAGCGTCATCCGCCCAAGCGACAGCAGCAGCCTCCTGGACGAACTCTGGAGATGCGACCCCGGCCGAGGAGCGCAACCTGCGGAGGGCTTCGATTGCTTTCGGATCCCCGACCATGGCCCCGGTGCGGTATCCGGTCATGCCCGATCGCTTCGAACATGAGAGGAAGGCCAACGCACCGGGCACACCCGGGCCGGCGACGTCGAGAATCGACGCCGGGGGGTCATCGGCGTAGATGTCGCCGTACGCCTCGTCCGAAAGGAGCAAGGTGTCGGTCTCGCGGCACTTCTCATATAGCGCGGCCAGTTCGTCGGCGGAAGTGACCGCTCCGGTGGGGTTGTGCGGCGTGCAAACCCACAACAGCCGCAGCCGATCCCATGCATCCTCCGGGATGTCGTCGACTCTGAGCACAAAGTCGCCTCGGAGCACGATCGGAAGAACATCGGCACCTGCGAAACGGGCGCCTCGCTCGTATACCGGATAGGTAGGTGTCCCCCAGGCGACCAGGTCATTGGCGTAGGCGTCGATGAAGGCGAACGGCGTCGAGAAGATCGCTTCTTTGGCTCCACTGACCGGCATCACCTGAGTCGCCGGGTCGATCTCGGCACCAAACCGCCGTCGGGCATATCCGGCAATGGCCTCCCGCAACACCGCCAACCCCGATGTCTGCGGATACTGCGTCACCTCGGGGACCGCAGCCCTCACCGCTTCCCGAATGAATGGAGGAGTCGGTTCGCGTGGATCACCGATGGAGAAATCGATCAGCCGTTCGCCTGCGTCGCGCATGCTGCGTGCAGTGTCCTGGATCTCGGTTATCGGATAGGCCCCGAGCTGATCGAGCACCGGGTTGGTACGCATGAGCGAACGGTAGCGATCCGATGCCGAATACCCGATGCCCGATGCCCGACACAGCCAGTCGGGAAACGGGAAACGGGAAACGGGAAACGGGCGGCCTCTACGCTCTCCGCCATGAACAGCCGTCGCTACCGCCAGATCCTCATCTGGTCGATCGCTTCCCTGGTCGGTCTCGTCGTTGCAGTGGTGATCTTCAACCCACTCGGTGAGGATGCGGTACTACCCCGGCCCTTGGAGCAGGTGTTCCCCCTCCCCGGCGACATAGTGGTACGCCAGACAGCGATCGAAGTCGACCTTCCGGTGGGTTATTCGCTGGAATTGGAGGTCGATGGCATCACCATCCCCCGGGCCGAGATCGGGTTCACCCCGGCGACCGGCCGCTACCTGTGGCAGCCCGGGCCTGCAACGCTGTTCGAACTCTGGGGCGCCGGAGACCATGAGGTCACGATCTACTGGGAGCGTGTCAGCGGCGGGGGTCCCGACCCGGGCCAGTTCACCTGGACATTCCGAATCATGTGAGAAGGGAGGATGCAGCGTGCAGCAGGCAGCATGCAGGCTCCCGAGTCACGATCGACATTCTCCGGATCGGGAATCCCGAGCAATGCGACGCGGTTGAGCAGAGACCATGAGCGCACTCACTCAATTGAGAAAACAGAAGGACGACTTCTTCGGGTCCTCGCCGGATTCACCCGTCGACGACCGAAGTGGTTTCACGGGGCTCGACTACTACGACGAGGAACCGTCACTCTCTCTCGAACTCGAAATCGAGCCGGCAGACGGCTCCGAGGTTCGCGTTCAGACCTCGGACGGTCAACATCGGGTCTACACCCGCGAGGCGGTGGTGTCATTCGAGGTCGACGGCGGTGAGGTCTCGCTGACGCTCTACGGCACCGGCCAAAGCCACGGCTACTTCCTTCCGTTCCGCGACTCCACCTCGGGCAAGGAGACCTACGGCGCCGGTCGCTACCTGGATGTCGAACCGGCCACGCGGGGCAAGGTGAAGATCGACTTCAACCTGGCGTACAACCCCTTCTGTGCCTACAACGACGCATACTCATGCCCGCTCCCACCGGGCGAGAATTGGCTTCAGGTGCCGATCCGTGCCGGTGAGAAGGATTACAAGAAGACGATCAGCGATTAGCAAGGAAGATCGCTCTCCCTGGGGGAGTCAATCGGCCACGGGCCAAATGCGTAGGGGAATCTGACAACACCCCCCGGGGGAGTCAATCCACCACAGGCCAAATACGTAGGGGAATCTGACAACACCCCCCGGGGGAGTCAATCCACCACAGGCCAAATACGTAGGGGAATCTGACA
>JACZWZ010000084.1 GCA_022571885.1 Acidobacteriota bacterium | reverse complement strand
TCGTGTTCTACCGAGACCGCCGACCCTTCGGCGGCCACCATTCGAACCACCACAACGGACCCAAGTGAGCCAACGACACCCGGATCCGACCTGGAGACGGCCAGATATTTCAGCAGCGAGGTAGCGGAACCGGAGTTGCCTGACTGGGCGTGGAAGGCTCGGTCTCTGAGTGGGAGGTGGACACTCACAGAACAGGCCAATGCTGTTGTCCGGATCTCATCGAGTGTGGAAGGGTATCCGCAAGGAGAGAATTCGGCGCTTTGGTTGTTCGCCGACCCGCCCTCGGACATTTTGGATCTCTCAGTGGTTGCGATAGATCCCACGACGGGGGAAAGGGTCGACGCTTTGAGTCTGTCCCAAAGCGCCTCCGGAATATTCCGATCGGTTCTCCGTCTGCCGAACCCGGGATGTTGGGAGGTGCTGGCCTCATGGGGGACACATGAAGCAACCGCTTTCACCTACGTGGCCGGCTAGTCCAGGCGGATCCTCTGGGCTCTACTACGTCACTTGTGGTGCGATCGTGAGCTCAAACGGGAACGCAAGGGTGGTGAAGTCTCGACAGGGGTGCTGAGGGACCTCAGTCTCCACCGCCGGTACGTGCGCAGTCAACCGTTGATCGTGAAGTCTGTTACGAGAATCCGCAGCTCTTCGTCGATCGCATTCGCAACCGGGTCGGCGTCGATGATCACTGGGAACCCGAAGTCGGGGTGGTACCTCACGGTGATGGCGTCGGAGTAGGCGAAGCGCTCAACGGCGTCGAACAATCCTGGGACGGTGAAGTAGCCCGTGGGTGCGAACTCGGCAACGGGTTCGCCGTTGCGCGTCGCTTCGACGGCACCGTTTCGAACAACCACGGTGAACGGACCGCGGTACTCCTCGAGGCAGAAGCATCCCACCTCGACTCGGAATCGATACGACGCCACACCAGCGGCCTCCCACAGCGCCTGGGCCTGCTTCAGGTCGGAAAGGATCCGCTCGGCTTCCTGGTCGTCTCTGACACCCTCGGTCAGGTCGCGAATACCGCCTTCGACGTCGCCGCTGCGGGAGGCTGCGAAGAACTCGACAGGCACCCCGATGTCAGAGAATGTCGCGTGCAGCTCTCGCAACTCAGCTGGATTCGAGAGCAGCGAATCGATGAGGTCGAACCACTCCTCGACGGTGAGTGGCGGACGCTCCGGATCTCCTAGGCCGACCTCGCAGCCCGAGAGCTTGTCCCGTGCTGCGCTGGGTGCACCGTCCATCACCTGCACTACGAGGTAGCCGCCGAAGCCGCATCGGAACACGTCGGCGGTGTTGTCGCCTCGATGAGTGGAGGTCTCGTAGTAATAGGTAGTGATGCTGGCCTCGGCCCAACGTTTCCTCGCCTCGGCGAGGTCCGCGGCGACTCTCTCGGGATCGGGCGCCGGAGCTGTGGCGTATACCGATACGATCTCTTGAGCTGCGGCGCACGCCTCGCTGCCGAGGATCGGAATCACCGGCTCGAGACGGGCAAGGGCACGTTCGTCCCCGTCCGCAAGCGCGGCCACGACCCCGGTCGTAAGCGCGGCTTCCTCTGGGAAATTCTTGGCCATTGCCGATGCCATATCCTGCAGCGCCGCCGCAGCCCCATCGAAGTTGTCCTGACCCCACGCAGTGGAGAACTCCCGACACGCCTCGTCCAGTGTTTCACCCGAAGTCGACCCCTCGCCACGGGAATCGTCGCCGACGTCGCCTGGCGCCGCGGCACAAGCGACGGCTGTGAGGGCGAGCACCGCGACGACCGCGGTGAAACGGATCATCCCTTTGGTACGCATACAGGACTCAGAAGCTAGCGGTCACCGACTGGTTCCCAGCATCGCACAAGCAACGTGGAACTGACAAGGTCGAGCCACCGACGAAGAGGCGATTGCGTCCCGGCCCAGATATCTCAGGCGCACAGATCACCCAGCGCTCAGCCCACATCAGCGCCCACGTCACACCCGGGAACCGGCAATCTGAGCGGCTCCTCGGAAGCGAGAGAGCCTACGCCGCCACCCGAATCTGGAAACTAATGGCGGGTAGATACTGACACGAGTGCTGAGGTACTCCTGACGTCGCCATCCCCTGAGGTAAGGACTCTTAAGTACACCCCATCCGAGGGGGAGCCTTCAGCTGATCGGTCAGACAGACCATCCCTGGAGGATCAGGCTCTGGGGTCTGGCTTTTTCCCTCAAGGACTCGACTTGCTAGGCGCTTTCGATAGCGTTCTTGATGGCGTCGAACGTGAAGGACATCGCCCACGTGGCACCCACATTTAGGATCTCGCTCGGGCTGGTGTAGTCACTGTCGACCTTGACGGCCACGCCAAGGTGCCGGTGTCGAGTCACAAAGAGCCGCCCTGGGACGCACGAGAGACCACGCAGGTTCAGGGTTAGGCGTCGTCTAGCGACGCCGTAGTTAGTGACAGACTTTGCGGGGTTAGCGTCTCAGCGCCTCGGCCGGTTCATCACCCTTGACGACCGCGGCAACGCCGACGACATCCACGACCGTCAGGTCTCGCCGAGCAGGGTGAGGAGGCGGCGCATTTCTACGGCAACCTCAGCGGCCTCGGAGCCTTTGTTGCCGGCCTTGCCGCCCGCCCGCTCAATCGCCTGCTCGACGGTGTCACACGTCAACACCCCCAAACCGATGCCGACCTCGCCCCTCGCTGCGATTCGGCCGATACCGCGGGCTACCTCGTCGACGATGACGTCGAAGTGAGGGGTCGCTCCCCGGATGACCGCGCCGAGGCAGACGATGGCATCGGCTCGACCCCCCGCGATCGCCGCCTCGGCGGCGGCCGGTACCTCGAAGGCTCCTGGAACCCAGATCACCTCGACGTCCTCGGGTCGTGCGCCGAGCTGACGCAGCCGCCCTACGGCGCCTCGCACGAGATGGGTGACGATGGCGTCGTTGAAGCGGGCGGCGATAATGCTTACTCGCAACCCTGCGGCGTCCAGCCTCCCTTCGAACTCGGTCATGGGGTGCTCTCCTCCAGACTGGACCCGAGGAGGTGACTCATTCGCTCCTGCTTGGTGAGGAGGTAGTGCCGGTTCTGTGAGTTGGGCTCGGTCGTGAGCGGCACACGTTCCTCGATAACCAGCCCGTACCCGGTGAGACCGCGACACTTCGCGGGGTTGTTGGACAGCAACCGCAGGCTGGTGATTCCGAGATCGGTGAGTATCTGAGCTCCGATGCCATATTCCCGCGAGTCCGCGGGCAGGCCGAGCGCCAGGTTGGCGTCAACGGTGTCCAGGCCCTGGTCCTGGAGGGCGTAGGCGTGCAGCTTCCGTCCGATCCCGATTCCCCTGCCCTCGTGTCCGCGCAAATAAACGAGGACGCCGGTCCCTGCCTCGCCGATCCTCTCGAGCGCCAGGTCCAGCTGCTCACCGCAGTCGCAGCGGAGCGAGCCGATGACGTCGCCTGTGAGGCACTCGGAGTGCACCCTGACCAGAGGACTGCGCTCCGATGCGAGGTCGCCGAGCGTGAAGGCGACGTGCTCCTCACCGTCGAGAACACTGCGGTAGCCCACGGCGGTGAACTCGCCGTGACGGGTCGGAACCCGCGCCGACGAGGTCCGCTCGACCAGCCGTTCGCTGCGACTGCGATAGCGGATGAGGTCGGCGATCGTCACCACGGACAGGTGGTGCTCGGCGCCGAACGCGAACAGATCGGGCAGGCGAGCCAGCGCCCCGTCTAGACGTACGAGCTCGCCCAGCACGCCTGCTGGTTGCCTTCCAGCCAGACGCGCGAGGTCGATCGCGGCTTCGGTGTGGCCGGCCCTCTTCAGGACGCCACCAGGACGCGCCCTAAGGGGGAACACGTGGCCGGGTCGAGAAAGGTCGGTGACAACGGTGTTCGGATCGGCAAGCGCCCTGATCGTGGCTGCCCTGTCTACGGCCGAGATTCCCGTCGTGGTCCCTGCGACAGCATCTACGGTGATGGTAAATGCGGTCCCCATGGCCTCGGTGTTGTTCCCCACCATCAACGGCAACTCAAGTCGATCGGCGCGCTCGTCATCGATCGAGACGCAGATCACCCCGCTGGTGTGGTTGACCAGAAAGGCGACCGATTGCGGGGTCACAGCATCCGCAGCCCCGATGAGGTCACCCTCGTTCTCGCGATCCTCGTCGTCGACTACCACGACCAGCTCCCCGCGGCCGACAGCGTCGATCGCTTCTTCGATGCCCGAGAAGCCGCTCATGAGGCCACCCGGGTGGTCGAGGTCTCACCCGCGAATCGCACCTCGATGAGGCGCTCGATGTGTCGTGCCAGGCAGTCGGTCTCGACGTTGACTCGCGATCCCTGCTCCAGCGAGCCGAGCGTCGTAGCTGCGGCCGTGTGCGGAATGATGGCGACGTCGAAGGTCTCGACGTCGAGCGAGGCGACGGTCAGACTCACCCCATCGAGGGTGATCGCCCCCTTCTCGATGACATAGGCGGCGATGGTCTCCGGCATTTCGACCATCAGCCTTCGAGCGTCATCTTCGAGTTCAGCCACCGCCATGACAGCCGCCGTCGCGTCCACGTGACCCTGGACGATGTGCCCGTCGATCCGGGCGGTAGCGAGCAGGGCTCGCTCCAAGTTGACCAAGTCGCCCACGCTGAGCCCGCCCATCGTGGTGCGGCGGAGCGTCTCGGCCACAGCGACGGTCTCCCACCATCCGGCGTCGAGGTCGGTCACGGTGAGGCAACAGCCGTTGACGGAAATCGACGATCCGACCGCGGAGTCGCTGGTGACGACATCTGATCGAATGCGGAGTCGCAAGTGGCCGCTGCTGCGTTCCAGCCGAAGGACTTCGCCCCTTTCCTCGACGATCCCTGTGAACATCAGTTCACCGTCCGAACGTCACCGGCCGCAAGCAGGGGCGATGTGGTGGCTTGCCGTTGCATACCCGTTCCTCATTGCTCAGGTCGGGGTTGAGCGGCGAACGCCATTGGTCATCGACGATGCGGAGCACCACGCGTTCAACGACGCCGATGTGTCCCTCTCCCATCCGGACTATCACCGTCGGCTCAGGCGTCTCACCTGATCGGCCTCCGCCGGAAGGCAGAGGTTCGCGGGCTGGTGGCTGCTCGCCACATCACCGCCGGTAGGGAATTGCACCCAACCCCGAGGGTCTCAGTTGTACTTCCAAAGAGACAGTAGGCTCCACGGGCGTCCTGGACAAGCCGCCCAAGACACTCGGCCGAGCCGCGCGGCAGTCTCAGCCCTCGGCGCCTTCACTCGATTATTGCAACGAAAACTCGACGCCCCATTCGATTGTTTGGTGCTCGAGAATTGTTGACCCAGAACGGAACTCGCTCACCTGCGAGAGTCGTGTGGCTACTGCGCACTGGCCTCCCCCAGCGTTACCTCACCAGAAGCACGTTTCTCGGCTTGGTGGAATCGCCAACGTCACACTGCACTCGTGTCCGATATAGGGAGTTATCGGACACCAGGTCCGTGCCGTTGACGGCGACGGTGCTGTCAGGTCCGGCGGCCGGCCGCGAGCAAGGTAGGCCGGGGACTGCCGACGCGGGAGATGAGGTGCCAGCCACCCCCTGAAGTGCCCCTTCACCCTCTCAAGAGAGTCTCAAGAACCCTTTCACCAGAGTCTCAGAAGCCCTTCCAGAGTGGCTGGCGCCGGTCTGAGATCGGAATGAAAGGGTGGTGACCCACCATCGGGCCATGGAACATAAGGACCGGCTCATCACCGTGCAGGAGCTTGCCGATTACCTCGAAGTACCTGTGAAGACGCTCTACGCGTGGCGGTACCGGAGGGAGGGACCGCCGGGATTGCGCGTCGGCAGACACCTCCGCTACCGATGCGCCGATGTCGAGCGGTGGATCCAGCGACAACTCGAAGCCGGATCCTCAGAACCGATGTCGTAGCCCCGAAGTAGGGTCGCCAAGAGGAGCGACGACAGCACGAGGGAGGAGACCGATGGCCCGGACGTTCGATCTTCGGGTCGATGCCCAGCGCTGGCTGGCGAACGAGCTGGTCAAACTCGATCGAGGTGAGTGGGTCTCGAGCTGCCACAAAAGGGTCGGGTGCCCCCGACTCAGAAGACCAGACCACGAGGAAGCCCAATGATCGGAGGCGCGGATGGCGTGGGTGACGAGGACTGAGCAGGGCCGTTGGAAGGCTCGTTACAGGGCACCTGACGGCCGAACAAGATCGAAGACATGGGACCGCAAGACCGACGCCGAGAAGTGGCTTCGGGCCGAGCTGAGTCGCCGGGACCGCCACGAATGGGTAGACCCAGCGATGTCCAAGACCACGTTTGGTGATTGGGTGCCACGATGGAAGTCGACCCGAGGCAACCTGGCAGCGTCCACTTTGGCAATGCAGGCTTCGCTCCTCGAGAACCACGTCGGACCTTGGTTCCGAGACTGGCCACTGGGGAGAGTCACCCCGACAGACATGCAGGCATTCGTCGTCGCCCTTGAAGCCAAGGGTCTTTCAGCCTCCACAGTGCGTCAGTGCTATCTCATCGCAAAGGGGGTGTTCGATACCGCCGTCGACGCCGGCATGATCGTTCGCACACCGGCCCGGAGCGTTACGCTCCCCCGGCTTCCCGACCAGGAAATGAGGTTCCTAACTCGAGAAGAGGTTGGTGCGGTCGCATCCGCGGCCGGTGAGTATCAGGCCTTGGTGCTCGCCGCCGCTTACACGGGTGCTCGGTTCGGTGAGCTCGCCGCTCTGCGTATCGACCGCCTGGACCTTCTCAGACGGCACCTGACGGTCGTGTTCACGCTGTCCGATGTTCGGGGCCAGTGGTCGTTGAAGGCGCCCAAAACCTCGGCATCGCGACGTCAGATCGCGCTCCCCCGGTTTCTCTGTGACGCACTCAGCCAACACTTGGCCTCGATTCCGATCGACGGTGATGGGTTCGTGTTCCAGGCGCCGCGGGGTGGCCCGCTGCGCCGCTCCAACTTCCGACGGAGAGTCTGGCTCCCCGCGGTGCGCCAGTCGGTGGGTCAACCCATGCGATTCCACGACCTGCGACACAGTCACGTCGCCATGCTTATCGCCCAGGGTGAGCACCCCAAGACAATCCAAGCCCGTCTGGGTCATGCGTCGATTGCGACCACGTTGGACACCTATGGGCACCTGTTTGAGGGACTAGATGAAGCGGCGGCAGATCGCTTGGACGCCGCTACCGCGCCCTCAGCGCGCCCTCAGGCCGCCGGCACAGTCATTCAATTCACGCCCAGCACCAGCGATAACCCCCGCTGAGCAGGGGTTATCGCTTGGTCGGGCTGGCCGGATTTGAACCGGCGACCTCTTGACCCCCAGTCAAGCGCGCTAACCAAGCTGCGCCACAGCCCGTGTCGAGGGCAAGCGTACCGGAGTCTACACCCGTGAAGAAGTCACCAGTCGCCAGTCCCAACAAGAGAAAAGAGTCAGGAGTCAGGAGTCTGGAATCCGAAGACCGATCGCATCGGCACCACGCCTGGGAACGTACCGTTTCTGACTGATGACCAAGGACTAAGGACTAATGACTAATGACTAATGACTAATGACTAATGACTAATGACTAAAAAATGACTAATGACTAATTAATCCAGTCGATGAACCAGGCGACGCCTTGCCCCAGGCGCAGCAGCAGGTAGGCGCCTGCCGCTCCGATCACCAACTTGAAAGTGAACGGAACCCTCTCGTCGGCTCCGGGTTGTGTCATACCGGCGGGACCCCGTGGCGACGGTCGGAGAACGTCCGGTCCTTGTTCGAGGCGTAGGCGAGTCGGGTGATGAGCTCGTCGCGTAGCTCGTCGGGTTCGATCACGGCGTCGATGACCAGGTCCGAAGCGAGTCGGAGGAGGTCCACGTCGGCTTCGTAGTCGGCACGTTTTTCGGAAATGAACGCCTCCCGTTCATTCTCATCCTCGAACGCCTCGATGGTGTTGTAGTAGACGGCGTTTACGGCCGCTTCCGGCCCCATGACGGCGATCTCAGCGGTGGGAAGGGCCAGTGTTGCCTCCGGCATGAATCCGGGGCCGGAGAAGGCGTAGAGGCCGGCCCCATAGGCCTTGCGGACGATTACGGAGAAGCGGGGCACGGTCGCTTCGGCGATGGCCGTGAGCATCTTGGCTCCGGCGCGGATGATCCCCTGTCGTTCGACTTCGGAGCCGATCATGAATCCGGGCACGTCGGCCAGGAAGATCAGGGGGATGTTGAAGGCGTCGCACAGCCAGATGAATCTGGCCGCCTTGTCGGCAGAATCGACAAACAGGACGCCACCGAGCTTGTCCGGTTGGGAAGCCACCACCCCCACCGGACGGCCGCCGAGTCGGGCCAGGGATGTGATCACCTCTGGGGCGTAGAGCTCCTTCACCTCGAGCAGGCTGTCGTGGTCGAAGACGCCCCGCATGAAGTCGTGCATGTCGTATGGCTGATGGCTGTCGTGCGGAAGCATCCCGGCCAGGTCGACCTCGTCGGCGTCCTCGAACTCATAGAGGGGCACCTCGGCCTCGTAATCGGCGGGGAAGTATGAGAAGTAGGCGCGAGCCCAGGCGATCGCCTCCTCGTCGCTCTGCACCAGGACGTCGCCACATCCCGACACCGTGCAGTGCATGCGGGCACCGCCCATTTCTTCGAGCGTCGTCTCCTCTCCGATCACCATCTGGGCCATGCGAGGTGATCCGAGATACATTGAGCTGCGGCCTTCGACCATGATCACCACATCGCAAAAGGATGGTATGTAGGCACCGCCGGCTGCGCTCGGACCCAACAGACAGCAGATCTGGGGAACCCGGCCCGACAACCGGATCTGGTTCCAGAAGATCTTTCCGGCACCACGTCTGCCGGGAAACAGCTGGACCTGATCCGTGATCCTGGCTCCGGCCGAGTCGACCAGATAAAAGACCGGCAGTCGCGCGTCGTATGCGGCTTCGAGAGCCCTGATGATCTTCTCGACGGTACGAGCGCCCCAGGAGCCGGCCTTCACCGTTGGATCGTTGGCGATAACCACCACCGGCCGCCCATCGACCACTCCCCTGCCGGTCACGATTGCATCGGCGCCCAGCTGCTCATCGGCGAGTGCATTGGCCAGCAGAGCGTCCTCGACGAAGGACCCCGGGTCGCACAGAAGCTCGACCCGATCGCGCACGAACATCTTGCCTCGATCGATCAGACGTTTCCGGTACTTCTCCGGTCCGCCCAGGCGGGCGCGCTCCGACTCGGTCCGAAAGCGGGCTTCGTCAGTCACGCGGGCTCCTCTTGGTCCTAGTTCTGGCGACCAAGCGTATCGGCGAGCCGAGAAACTCGTACTCCGACCGCAACCTGCCTTCGAGGAATCGGAGGTAGTCGGAGCCGATCTCGCCGCCGCGGACGAAGAGGATGATCGTCGGCGGCTCGGTGCCCGCTTGCACCGCATAGAGGATCTTGGGTCGGCGTCCCTTGCGCACCGGGGGTGGATGCGCCTCCAGGAGAGTACGGATGAAACGATTCAGTTCGGGGGTACGGATCCGGGTTCGGCGTGCTTCCAATACCGCTTGCACCGCCGGTCCGATCCGCTTGATGCGGGCTCCGGTGAGGGCCGACAGTCGCAGGACGGGCGCCCAAGCGATGAAGGCGAGGCGGTCGCCGACGCCGTCCTCTACCCACCACTTCTCCTCGTCTTGGGCGATGTCCCACTTGTTCAGGATCACCACCACCCCGGCACCGGCACTCCGGATCTCCTCGGCCAGACGTTGTTCCTGGTGGGTGACTCCCTCGGTGGCATCGATCATGAAGAGGACCACATCTGCCTCTTCGAGCGCCTGCTTGGCACGGATGACCGAGTAGAACTCGGTCTCCTCATCCACCCGCGTTCGACGCCTGATACCGGCGGTGTCGTACATGGTGACCGAAAGACCGTCGAGGTCTACCACCACATCGATCGGGTCCCGCGTCGTCCCGGGGATCGGGCTGACCAGCACGCGCTCGGACCCGAGGAGTTTGTTGAGGAGGGTCGACTTCCCGACGTTGGGCCGCCCGATGATGGCCAACGTTGGGCGATCGGGCTCATCCAACGCGTCTTCAGGCTTCGGCGGAAGAGCGGCGATGATCTCGTCGAGCAGGTCACCCATGTTCCGTCCTTGTAGCGCACTGATCGGCTTCGGCTCTCCCAGACCGAGGGACCACAGGTGGTCTAGGTCGGCCTCTGCCGCCGGTCCGTCTGCCTTGTTGGCCACCAGGATGTGGGGCAACCCTGAAGACTGGACCAACCGCGCCATCGCACGGTCGTCCTCGGTGAACACAGTGGCGGCGTCGGCGATGAACACGATCATGTCGGCACCTCTGAGGGCAGCCTCTGCTTGGCTCCGGATCCCTTCCGTCAGCTGGTCGCCACCGACCTGCCATCCGCCGGTGTCGACGATCAAGAAATCGCGTCCGCTCCACTCGGCTCGGAACTCACGTCGGTCGCGGGTGACACCCGGCTTCTCCTCGACGACCGCGGCGCGGCGCCCCAGGACTCGATTGACGAAGGTGGATTTTCCCACGTTGGGGCGACCCACGATCGCGACGACCGGGAGCCGACTCATGATGGGACGTCCCCGGCCGGGTGGAGTGGCTTCACGCAGGTGAGGATAGGGTTCGCCGCTGCACTGGTCTCTACCATGGTGGTCGTGGTGGATACCGTTGTTTTGGCGGCGCCGCGCGGTTTCTGCGCAGGCGTGGAGATGGCGATCAAGGCATTGACATGGATGGTGCGCGTCTTTCCCGCGCCGATCTTCTGCTACCACGAGATCGTCCACAACGCGTCGGTGGTCAGCGCCTTCGAACGAGCCGGAGTCGTGTTTGTCGAGTCGATCGACGAAGTGCCTTCGGGAGCACCGGTGATGCTGTCGGCGCACGGGTCGTCGCCCGAAGTCGTCGCCGCCGCGCTCGACCGCGGCGGGGTCATGGTGGATGCGGTGTGTCCTCTGGTGACCAAGGTGCACCATGAGGTCAAGCGCAGGGCCGCCGAAGGGTTCGACATCATCTACGTCGGCCATCACGGTCATGACGAAGCGGTTGGGACCATGGCTGAAGCTCCTGGGGCGATTTCACTGGTGGATCCCAACGAGGGTCTCGACCCCTTCGAACCGCGTGATCCGGCACGGGTTGCTCTGGTGGCCCAAACGACCTTGGGGCTGTTCGAATGGGAGTCGGTGCTCGAAGATGCACGTGATCGTTTCCCCGACTTGTGGACGGCACGCCGAAGTGACCTGTGTTACGCCACCACCAATCGACAAGCGGCGGTCGAAGCACTGGCCGCGCGTTGCGACGTCGTTCTGGTGGTTGGTTCCGAGAACTCGTCCAACACTCAGGCGTTGGTGCGGGTGTCGCAGGCGTCCGGTACTCCCTCATATCGCGTCGACGGTCCGGCTGCGGTAGACCCGGCTTGGCTGGCAGATGTGACCACCGTCGGTGTGACTGCCGGAGCATCGGCCCCCGATCAATCTGTGCGGGAGGTGGTTGCCGCGGTCGGGGCCGCCGACTCTGAGATCATGAGGGTCACGACGGAGGATGAGTACTTTCCCCTCCCACCCAGTTTGCGAGCGTTGCTCGGGGCGTTGCAGGCGGCCGTCGAGGGCGGATACTCGGCCAGGCACCCGGGGAGGCCGGGCTTGCTCGAAGACGATCGCTCTTGGGGAGCAGCCGAAGCGCTGGACATGCTTTCCAACTGAAGAAGCCGTCAGTCTCCAGCCAGAGAGGAAGTCCCCAGTACTCAGTCTCCAGTCAACAGCCAGAGCAGAGAAGTCCCCAGTCCCCAGTCTTCAGCCAGAAACGGCTCCACTGAGGTGGGGCGCTCCCGACTCCCGGCCTCCAACTCTCTTCTCTTACTGGTGACTGGTGACTGGTGACTGGTGACTTCTTCTACGCCTTCCCCACCAGGTCGAGGATCTGCTTCACCGTTTGGGCGACGGTCAGCGAGCTGGTGTCGATGGTGACCGCGTCTTCGGCAGGTCTGAGTGGCGAGATGATACGGGTCGAGTCTGCGGCATCACGCCGTTCCATGTCGGTGCGGATTTGCTCGACGCTCGTACCCGACACCTCGGCGTCCCTCGAACGCCGGGCGGCGCGGGTGGCGCCATCAGCCGTCAGGAACACCTTGACCTCCGCATTCGGAAACACGACGGTTCCGATGTCTCTGCCTTCGACCACCGCCGATCCGCCCTCATCGGCGACCCACCGGCGTTGCATGTCGACGATACGGCTGCGAACCAGGGGGTGAGCAGCGACGGTGCTCACAGCCGCCGTCACCTGGGGGCTCCGCAGGCTGTCGGCGATATCGCGTTCGTCGAGCCACAGCACCCCGTCCACCACCGCCAGTTTGGCGTCACTGAGAGCCTCGAGCACCGCCGACTGATCGGACGGGTCGGCCCCGTTCTGAATGGCGACGTGGGTGGCGGCCCGGTAGTACGACCCGGTGTCCAGATAGGGAACTCCGAGAGCCGTAGCCAGCGCCCGCGACACCCTGCTCTTGCCTACTCCGCTGGGTCCGTCGATGGTTATGACCACCTGCCCTCCAACCCTTCGCCAAAGCCGGGCCACGCTACGTCCGCCG
>JACZWZ010000192.1 GCA_022571885.1 Acidobacteriota bacterium | reverse complement strand
ACCACCTCGTCTTGCTGCGTGGTGGCGGCGATCTGGCGACGGGTGTCGCCTGGCGAATGCGACGGTCCGGTTTCCCGGTGGTCATTCTTGAGTTGGCGCGCCCCCTCGCCATCCGGCGCAGAGTCGCCTTTTCATCGGTCGTGCTCGAAGGTGAGATGGTCCTCGACGGGGTCACGGCCAGTCTGGTCGCCTCTCCGAGCGATGCTCTGTCGGTCGCACAGCGCGGTGAGGTAGCGGTCACGGTCAGCGCCGATTTGCCGGCGTTCTCCCGACGTCCGTCGGTGCTGGTGGATTGCAGGTTGGCCAAGCGAAACATCGATACCCGAATAGATCAAGCGCGGTTGGTGGTGGGTCTCGGACCAGGATTCGAAGCCGGGGTCGATTGCGATGCGGTGGTTGAGACCAAGCGAGGGCATCGTCTCGGCAGGGTCCTTTGGATCGGAGCCGCCGCCTCCGACACCGGCGTTCCCGGCCGGGTCGGCGGCGAAAGCGCTCGCCGGCTATTGCGGGCCCCCAGCCGCGGCCATGTCGCATGGTCGGTCGACATCGGCGACGCGGTCGTCGTTGGAGCGCCGCTGGGAAAGGTCGGTGATACCGCTGTGGTGGCGCCGATCTCTGGAGTGGTACGCGGCCTGATCACCCCGGGACATATTGCCGAGGAGGGTCTCAAGATCGGAGACATTGACCCCAGAGGGGAACGGTCCGCATGCTTCGAGATCTCTGACAAGGCGATGTCGGTGGCCGGCGGGGTCCTCGAAGCGGTGCTCACCCGACTCGACCGGGACTCGAAATGACACTGCTGGTCGACGAGTTAGAGGGCGCGCCGATAGGCGCGGACTTGGCGGCCTGGGGCTGGGGCCCCCGGGCCGCACCGCGATGAGCCGTATGGCGAAGAGCCATGGGCATGGCGTAGGAGCGTCCGCCTATTTGCGGACGCTCCTAGGACTGGGCCGGGTGGAACTGGTGGCGTTTGTGGGGGCCGGCGGAAAGTCCTCTTTGCTGCTGGGCCTGGGCGCCGAGTTGAGCGGGTCCACCAGTTCGGTGGTGATGACCACCACCACCAGGATGGGCACCGAGCAGATTCCCGGATGGGCGACGGTGTGCCGCACCGATAGGGAGGTGTCTGCCGCCCTCGAGCGTGGAGAACCGGTGTTCCTGGTGGGTGACATAGACGGTGAAAAGGTGATCGGTGTCGCGCCAGAGGTTGCCGACCGGGTTTTTGCTATCGCCGAGGTGGACTATCTGCTTGCCGAAGCCGACGGGGCGCGTGGGAGGCCATTCAAGGCTCCGGCATCGCACGAACCGGTGATTCCGACCGGGGCGACGCTGGTGGTCGTGGTCGCCGGCATCGACGCCATCGGCCGGCCGATCGCCGACATTGCCCATCGGCCGGAACGGGTGGCGGCATTGACCGGGCGCCGACCCGACGACCTGGTCCGTCCGGCCGACATGGCACGTGTGCTGGGTGACGCCGAGGGCGGTCGGCGGGGAGTCCCGGGAGGGGCCCGGGTCGTGGTGGCGCTCACCAAGGTGAGCCCGGGAGCGCGGGCCGAGGCGGCCGCCGCCATCGCGGATTGGCTCGAACCCGATCCCAACATCGATCGGGTGGTGACCATCGACGCCGTCATCGGTCCGGGGAGTGACGCCGGAGGTATAAGGGTTGGATAGCCATCTCTCCCGTCCGCCGATGGGCGGACGCTCTGGCGCTATTGGCTCTTGGCGCCGGTGGTGGGTCTCCCATTCGTGTGGGACGCGACCCATCGACACCTTCAGGGGAAACGGGGTCAACCGCGGGGTGGGGTCCACGGTCGCTCCTTCTCCGCCCTCGAACCTACCCGGGAACGTCATTGTGAGGCTTGTCGGAAGAGCGTCGGGTATCAGATGACGCCGTCCCGAGTGGTCGGCTGCATCGCGGCTGGGTCACCCGAGCACGAGACCGATCGACATCGTGCCGGTGATCGGCTTCAATCGGTTGCCAATGCACCTCGATGACTCAGCCTGACTGTGGAGCGGTTCGATGTCGCGGTCATCGGCGGCGGCATCGCTGGGACCTCGGCTGCGTTCTTCCTCTCTTCGAGGTGCTCGGTCGTGCTGCTGGAGCGGGAGCTGACACTGGGATTCCACTCGACGGGCCGGTCGGCGGCGGTGTTTACCGAGTGCTACGGCGAGCCGGTGGTTCGCAGACTGGCGATGGCCAGCCGACCGTTTCTCGATCGACCGCCTGAGGGGTTCTCCGATGACCCGCTTCTGTCGGCTCGAGGGATAGCGTTCGTCGCGACTCACGAGCAGGCGGATCGGCTCGATGGTTTGACCGCCAACCAGCAAGCCCTGGTTCCGTCGGTTCGGAGGCTCACCGCGGTCGAGGCCACCGATCTGTGCCCGGTTCTCGATCCAGCAGTGTTGGCGGGGGGAGTCTTCGAGCCCCAAGCCATGGATCTGGATGTGCATGCACTCCACACGGGTTACCAGCGTGGCCTGAGACGACTGGGTGGGGAGATTCGGTCCGGCTTTGGGTTCGATGCCGTCGAGCGTATGGGAGAAGACTGGGTGATCCGATCCGGGGACCAGGAACTGCGGGCCGGCGTGCTGGTCGATGCCGCCGGTGCCTGGTGCGACGAGGTCGCCCGGGCCGCAGGTGTGGTGCCGATCGGATTGGTGCCCAAGCGTCGTACCGCGTTCACTTTCGTTGCGCCGCCCAATGTCGATCATCGCTCGTGGCCGATGATCATCGACCTCGATGAGCAGTTCTACTTCAAGCCCGAGGGTCCCAGCCTTCTGGCGAGTCCGGCAGACACCTTTGCGATGGAGCCGCACGACGTTCGGCATCGCGAAGAAGATGTAGCGATTGGCATCGAGCGGATCGAGGCGGTCACCACGATGTCGATTCGCTCGGTTCAGAGTGCCTGGGCGGGGCTGCGATCCTTCGTTGGCGACAATCAGCCGGTGAATGGCTGGGATGACGAGGTAGAGGGGTTTTATTGGCTTGCCGGCCAAGGGGGCTCTGGGATCAAGACCAGCCCGGCAATGGGCGAGTATGCCGCGATGATGATTCTCGAAGGTGTGCCGCCCGCGAACCATTCGGTCGTCGGACTCGACCCGGCGTCTCTGGGGGTCGAAAGGCTGAGAGGCTGAGGTCCTCATCGGGCGGTCCGAAGACCAACACTGGAGGCAGTGTGGCTGGTCACCGTTGACCGGCGACCGGTGACAGTTCGCCAGCATTGGTGAGCCTCATCCGATACCGTCGCGCGTCATGAATCTCACTGTCTGTGAACTCCCGCACGATTCGGATCGACTCGACGAGGCCTGGGTGGGACTGGTGGAACACTGCCGCGCCCACGGCTCTGATGCGGTGCTGTTGCCCGAGATGCCGTTTTCGGTGTGGCTGGCTGCGACCAAGGGGCTCGACCCGGGACGTTGGGACGATGCGGT
>JACZWZ010000191.1 GCA_022571885.1 Acidobacteriota bacterium | reverse complement strand
GGTGTCACTCACTCGTCACGGCGAATGACGGAGCTCGACTCGCGACCGTGACCCGTAATCCGACTAGCTGAATTGGGCTTCCTCAACGGCTGTCTCGTTCCTCCGCCAGGAGCCGCTTGATCTGGGCACGGGCCACCGGTGACGGTTCGGACCAGCGGGCGAAGGCTTCCAGCTCTGGCGCTGTCTTCCCCTTGAAGTCATTGGCCACCAATAGCTGGCTTTGCTGGTCGAACGTCCGTCCGGCAAGGGCGGCCCTCATCGAATCCTCCCGCGTCCGGAAGGCGCTGGCATGGACCGCTGCTTCGGCCATCATGTTCAGTGCCATTCGCAGCCATGGGCCCTGCGTGTCGAGCCCGGCCAGAGTCAGCATCTGAAAGTAGCGGGCATAGGCGCGCCGGTTGCCCCTCACGTGCTGCTCCACCGAGGTCAGCAGCGTCGAGCGGTAGCCGGCTCGCAACAGAATCCACGATGTGGCCAGGCGGACGGTGCGCCCGTTGCCGTCCGAGAACGGATGGACCAGCAGCAGTTCGAGATGCAGGCGGGCGGCCGCCAGCGGAGGTGGCTCCACGCCATCGCTCGCCCGCGCCAGCGCTCGCTGTACGAGCCCCGGGAGACGATGCGGCCGATAGGGGATCCGATGCTCTCCGATACGGGCGCCCGTGGTGCGGTACTCGCCTCCGCCTGTGCCGATGCGATGCAGGTCGAGGAACTGATCGGGAGTGAGCGGGCCAAGATCGCCGCGGCGCGCCCGATTCACCAAGCCGTCGAACGCGCTGGCCACCATAGGCACCTTGGCATCGTGGTCCGGCCCCCCGTGGCGGAGCTGGCCGCGCCAGTAGGCCGGCTTGTCGAGGCGAGCATCGATCACGGTGCGCTGCACCTCTATCTGATCCAGCAGTATGTCTATGCCCGCTCGCAGCAGGCTCAATTGGCGGCCGCCGCCTCGCAGTCTTCGGCCGCCTTGCACGCCGCGTCGGCTGCGGCCTTCGCCTGGGCTGCCCGACTCGCTGCAGCCTGAGCTTCGGACCGAGCCGGCTCGACCAGGTCGCAGATGGTGGCCATCTCGGTCTGGGCCTCGCGCAGCACTATCTGAGCTTCGGCGGTGCGCTGGTACAGCTGCTCGGCATCGGCGCGGCCCATCAGGTCGGTAACGCGCGCCTGGGCGTCGGCCGCCCGTTGCCGGGCTCGATCGCAGGCCGTCTGTGCGCTCTCGGCCGAGGCCTGGGCCTGCTGGGCATCCAGCTCAGCTTCGGCCGCCTCCACCTTGAGTCGTTCGCACTCGGCCCGCAGCTCAGTGCAGTCGGGCTTGGTGTCGCGGTCCTCCTCGGGATCCTCCTCGTCGTCGCCCTCGTCATCGTCGTCGGAGCCGGTGGTCTCGGTGCCGGTGTCGGTACCGGTGTCGTCGTCACCTTTGGCGTCGCGCTGAGTGTCGCGGTCTTCTCCGTCCTCCTGGTCGTCGCCATCACCCAACTCGTCGTCGACCCTGTCTCCATAGCCGTCGCCGCGCCGCGGCGCGCCCCATGGGGGCGTCCACCACCCGAAGAAGAAGACGATCAACCAATAGAGGAACCCCAGGAGCAGCAGCACCCAGAACAGGAACATCAGGAAGTTGACGCCGCCGTCGTCGATGCTCGCCGGGAGTCCGGTCGTGACCGTCGGGCCACTGCTGGTGCTCGTGGCGAGCGTGCTAGTGGTGGTGCTCTCGGCCGCGCCGGAGGTACTGGCGGTGGTTGTGGTGCTGGTCGTGGTCGCTTCGGCAGCTGGTGAGTTCGGAGCGTCTCCCGGCCCGAGCATCGCCGTCGAAGCCAGGTTGTACACCGCAAGACCGAAGATGCTGAACGGATTACCGGTCTCCATCGAAGCCGAATCGATGTCCTGCATCATCGAACCGGAGATGGAACTTGTCGTCGATTCGTCCTGCCACGAGGCAAAGGAGGCGTCGACGGTCCCTGTGAACGGCAAACCTGGGAACAAGCCGGTTCCCACCAGAATCAAGCCGCTGTCCAGGATGAAGATCTTCGGGTTGCCCGCGGCGGCGCCGGCGGCGAGCACTTCGGCGACCCCGGCGTGGGTTTGCCAGCCGATCTCCGACGATTCGCTGCCGATCATCGTGTACACCGAGAAGAACAGGGAGAAGGCATCGGTCGGCGGCTTCGGATCCCAGGGGGCAAACATGCCGACCATGAGCCACAGCTCACCGTTTCCGTCGATCACGCCCGCCACGAAGCTGACGTGGACCCGGTCGTCTATGTTTTGTTCACCCGCTGTGGCTACCGGTCCCAAGGTCATGCTCGCCACCAGAACCACCGCGAGGAATGCTGCCCACCGTCTCATACGCCTCTCCTCCCGTTGGCGGAACGGTAACGGATGACTCGGGGTGAAGAGAACCGCGTAGGCGGGCGGAGTGGTGAGGCTGGGTTCTCGGCATCCCTCTGGGCACCCCGTCTCATGTTCTTTCAGTCAGAAGCCTTCCGCTTCAGGCATTCGCAACCTCGAAGCAGCCGGGTCGTTCCAGGCAAGGAACCTAGAAGGGGATATAGGTCCTAGCGTTCCGACAAGCCGGGCCCTTTTCTCCTCTCCCGTGAAAGCGCGCTGCCTCGGCGCATTACGGGCGATCCTCAGCGATATGGCTCTTTGCTATCGTGTGTGCCCGAGCTGCGGGGATGAGGGGAGGATCAGGTGGCCCGAGCGGTGCGCAAGACCAGTGTCTTCGCTGTGTTGGCCGTTCTGGCCGCTGCCTTAGCATTGCCGGCGCGGGGGGCCGCGGGCCAGGTGGTCACTCCCACCGACCACTGCATCGAGATCATCCATTTCCCGCCCGAGCCCATCGGTAACTCGCCGAGCAAGGGGCGGATTCTTTCCACCTTCCCACCGGTGTTCGCCGGCGGCACATTCATCGTCAACCTCGACGGCGCATCCGGTCCGGTGGGAGGACAGGGCTCAATCGACCAGCTCGGCCTCGGCCACGCCGAGTTTCCGTTGAACGACTTTGGGCTGCATACCTTCACCGACGCCTCCATCGAGATGGCCGGCACCTCTACGCCGGTCGACACGACGTTCTTCGGCGAAGACGGCACGTTCACCGTCGACGCCAACGAGCCCGTGTGCGATCCTGATGACCTGCTCCTGGCCCCGAAGGTGACGACCACTGTTCCGCCGACCACTGTTCCGCCGACCACTGTTCCGCCGACCACTGCTCCGCCCACCACTGCTCCGCCCACCACTGCTCCGCCCACCACTGCTCCGCCCACCACTGCTCCGCCGGCAGCGGCCCAGCCGAGCGTGGTCAGCGACGACGGCGGTGAGTTCCCATGGTGGATCCTGCTCGTGATCGGCATCCTCCTGGCCCTAGGCGGCGGAGCCTGGCTCGTGGCTGGTCGAACCGGCGGGGTCGCCAAGGGCGGCACGTTCACCGATGACCAAGGCAACGAGTGGATCTACTGCGAGGCCCGCGGCTGCAGGGTCAGGCAGCAGTCGATCAC
>JACZWZ010000083.1 GCA_022571885.1 Acidobacteriota bacterium | reverse complement strand
ATCGGATCCCCGTAAATGAACAGTAGAGCCTCTATAACGGCTGTGAGTTCGTGATCTTCCATATCCGTATCACTCCAAAGGGTTCTCCCTGGATCACCCGTACTCGTTTCATCCGGACCAATTCCAGCAGGGCAAGGAAGGTCACGATGATCGAAAACCGGGTCCAAACCTTCTCAAACAAAGACATGAAAACAACGGTCTCCTGTCCCTCCAGGCTGTCCAGAATAACGCCCATCCGGTCATGAACCGAAAGTTCCTCCATAACAATTTCAAGGCCTTTCCTTTCGGGCGCGCGTTCAACAATTTTCCGAAGGGAATCCATCAACTCGAAGATATTGAGATCCCCCAGATTGATTTCATCCGGTGGACCGTCCTTCCGAAGGGATGGAGACCGACCATAAAGATCCCGCCAAACGTTTTCCCGCTCCCCCAACCCTTCCCCGGCCTCCTTGAACCGCTGGTAGTCCAGTAACCGCCGGACCAGATCGGCACGGGGGTCATCTTCTTCCTCCTCTTCCTCGACCTCGTTCACCGGAAGAAGCATTTTGGATTTGATCTGGATCAACGTCGCCGCCATAACCAGGAACTCACCCGCGATCAAGCTCGCAGAAGAGCGAAGGGGTATGACATCGCCCGGGCCACAGCTGGAGATGTCATCCGAGACGCGGGGCGGATCGCGCTTCAGATCGCGTTTCGGTGCCACGGCGAGACAGACGCTCACCTCTTTGATGCTAAGTCCACTGGTACACCTCCTCGTCTGATCGTTGCCGGAGGTCAGTTTCAGTCATGGGACATATACGAATACCAGCCGACTCAGGTGCCGTACACCCAGATCCGGTATCGGGCCTCCGGGTCGGTCGCCACGCCCAGAAGGACCAGGCCGACCACGCCGGCGTTGGTGACCTCGGCTACCGAGAGGAGGTGGGTGATCCCCAGGTCGTCGAATGACTCCGCATCCAGCAAGAGATCGATCGGTTCGGCCTCCTCGTCGCAGCACGCTGGGTAGAACTCCAGACCGGGCTGGAACAGGTAGGCCCTTGAACCCCACTGATCGAAGTAGGAGCGCCAGACCGGATCCACGTCGAGCACGGGTGCGATCAGGGCGCGCCATCGATGCTTGTAGTCGACCGGGTAGCTGGCGCCGTAGCCGTCGGCGGCGTCCAATCCGTTGTAGATGGAGACGGCTGGATGGAGCCCCACCGAGGCGACGACAGCTCCTTCACCGATGATCGCGCGCACCTCCGAGAAGATATCGGGGGCGTAGAACTCGTTGAGGGTGAGTTGCTCCCAGGTGCCGGGGTCAAAATCCGCCTTCTGCCAGTTGGCCACTCCCTGCACCGCAAACACCGCCACCAACAGGACTACCGCAACCCGTCGCGGGACCAACCGAAACAGCGCGACCGCGGCAGCGGCGATGGCCAGATAGGTCAGCGCCGGCAGAAGCCATACGCCTCGATCGACCTGGAAAGTTGGGTAGTCGCCGGCAACACTGCGAGCCGCTCGATCGAAGAACCGCCACGCACCCGAGGCAAGGAGCACTCCGACCATGGCAACCAAAGTCACCCACAGGGTGCGAGTCGGACCATCCACCCGGCGGTTCCACACCAGCGAGGCAGCGACGACGACGGCGACCAATAGCACCGCCACCGGCACGATCGTCACCGGCGAATCGAACGAATGCTTCTCGACGGTCTGGAGTAGCGTCCGGCCCAGGCGGAAGACCTCGGAAGAGAGCGTCGCCGGAGTCCCGGTCATCTCGATGCGGTGCGATGTCGGCCCGGATATGAGCGCGTACAGCTGGCGCCACTCCGACACCGCCAGCACCCCGGCAAACCACCCGACCGCAGCAACGACCTGGTTCGGCACCCTACGGATTGCCCGTCCGACCACCACGTAGCCACCGAGAAGGATGGCGTACGGAATGGTGGCGCTCGGTTGAGCCAGCAACGGGAAGACGGCGACGATCGCCAACTCGCGGCGGTTGGCACCGCGGTGCAGGCGGAGCAGCGCCGACAGTAAGAGAGGGATCCCGGCGATCGACGCAAAACCTGGATGCCAGAAGGGGAAGATCGCAAACAACGACGGCACCACCAACAAGACCAGGCGCTCCGAACCGAGTCCGGTATCGCGCAACAACCGGCGCATGCCGTAGTAGGCGATGCTGCGATAGATGACCTCGGCCACCACCAGGCTCCAGAACAAGGGGAGCACCACCGCGATCAGGTTGCTCACTCCTATCTCGCTGCCGACCGAGCTGCGAGGCAGACCACCCAGCATGAAATCGAGCGTGGCATCGGGACCCGAGAACAGATCGCCCAGCGACATGCGTTGCAGCACCGCCTGCGATCCATCGAGCGTGTCGTGGACCCGGATGACCGAATCCATCCCGCTGTGGTACTTGACCACCAGGTAGATCGCCACCAGCACCGGATAGCGTCCGAAACGATCAATCCATGAAGGCGCGCGTTGGCGAAGCCGGTCCATGGTCCGTTACCGATACCTGCGGCGGATCCGAGCCAGGTCGAACAGGGCACGAAACCCGTGTCTGAAACGAAGCTTCGACCCCGGTACGTCTCTCCACTCGGTGAGTGGATGCTCGACCAGGATCTCAGCCGGATCGATCCCCTCGGCGGCACTCAGCCGGACAAAACGTGCCAGCAGCTCGACATCGAACACCCAACGCGACAGGAACGGTTCTGCGAACACAGCGGCCACCGCCGGAGTGGCTCTAAAGAACTTGGCACCGCACTGGGTGTCGTAGACCGGGAGCCGCAAAACCATCGACGCCAGGGTGGCAAACACCCTCCCGGCGTAGTGCCGGCCCAGCTTGCGGTCGATGCGACGCCCCAACAGCCGCACCCGCGAGCCGATCACTCCAAGAATCGATGGACGTTCGTCGAGCAGAGCGACCATGGCCGGAATCTGGTCGAGCCCGGTGGAAAGGTCGGCGTCCAAGAAACCGACGTAGTCGGGTCCGTCCTCAAAGGCACGAAGGATCCCTTGTCGCACAGCCTCTGCCTTGCCGACATTGTGGTCGAGCGTGAGCACCCGGAACCGGGTGCGGTCGATCCCAGCCAGATCATCGAGGAGTGCAGCCGTTCCGTCGGTGCTCCCGTCGTCGACGAACAGGAAGTCGACCGAGACCGCATCGAAGGTTCGAAACACCTCCGAGTCGAAGCGGTCGGCCTCGTTGAAGCACGGAACCACCACCGTCAACGTCATGGCAAGCGCCGGAGCACGGCGATGAGGCTGACCCCTCGCCGGTACCCGGGGGTTCCACGGTCGAGGGCACGCACCAGACGGCGGCTCTCGCCGCGGAACAGACGCCGCAACACGGCGTTGGTGGGTCGGAGCGGCATGCTGAGATCGGATCCCTCCTCGCCGCCGGCGTGACCCCGGCGCTTGCTCAAAACCCGCAGCATTCGGACGATCGGATAGAGACGACTGTTGAAGTGCGAGACCAGCAGCTCGGTCACCGGGAGGTCCTCCCACACCGCGCGGAGCATCTCGGGGTCGTAGCGGCGGTGGTGCCCATGACTCACGTCGTGCTCGGTCCACAGGCGCATGTCGGCCGGAACCGTGATCAGGATGTGACCTCCGGGACGGAGCGACCCCACCACCTCGGCCAGGAGTCCCCGATCATCTTCTACGTGCTCCAGAACGTCCATGAGCAGAAAGGCATCGGCGTCACCGGCCAGATCCCCCAGCCCTTCGAGAGCAACACCGTGGAGGAATGTCACTTGGGGGAAGCGTCTGCGAGCGTGGTCGATGGCCACCTCAGACGGGTCGATGCCGGCACACTGGTATCGGTCCACCAGCGACGCAATGTTGGCCCCGGTCCCGCAACCAATGTCGATCACCATTCCCGAAGGCGCCACCACTCTTTCGAGCAGCGCTCCGGTGATCTGGCGACGAGCCGAGAACCACCAATGTGATTGCTCGATCTCGGCGTTGAGGTCGAAGAGCGCTGGATCCACGGTTGCCTTCCAGGTCTACGAGTCGGGGGCGTGGCGCATGCGATGCGGTCGTTCTCTGCGCCACCGCGGGACCGAATCCGGCGAACAGAACAGAAGTCGAAGCGGCATCAATCCAGCCTAGAAGCCGAGGTGACGTCTCAGTCCCCCACCAATCGGCCTACGGCCGATTGACTCCCCCCAAAGGGGAGAGTGATCCAAAGCACAGCTGCTCAGCCCGGCACACGTTCGAAGGAGCCGTTCGCTCGCGCCGGCCGACCGGTGAAATACTCCTGGCTGACAAACACGAAGTTATCGATGCTCCCACTGTGGGCACCGATCTTGGTCGAATGCAGCGGTGGATCGACGGCAACCTCGACCCGGAAGTAGCGGTCGGACGTCGCAGCTGCCGCGTAGGTCGTCTGCCAAAGAGTCCGCCAGGTCTGGATGACTACTCCCGGAGTCGGGACCACGCCACCTTCGAACGCAGGGACGCCGACACAGGGGAAGTAGGGCGAGATTGCGACGCTAACCAGAATCTCCGGCTGATCCTCCGCGGCGGCGACATCGCCTACGAGCGACATCGCAAACCCCAACGGCGTCGACGCTGCCACCCAGCTCTCCCCGCTGTCGGAAGTGCCATCCCGGACCAGCGTCCTGACTCGATCCGCTCCAGGCGGCGGAGAGAACTCGACCATCCTCCAGTCCAAGAAGTACCCGGACAGCTCAGTGGCTTGCTCGACACCAAGATCAACCACATCCGTCGCAGTGGCGGTGCCCCACTGGACTCCGACAGCGTTGTCGTCGGCCCAGGACCTGTAGGAGCCCATGACCATCAGCGCCACTTCGTCGCCGGGTTCGATCACGTACCAACCCGTCAGATAGCTCCCCAGGTTGGCGGCAGGCGGTGCGACCTCCGATTCGACCCAACTTCCGAAGGCGACCATTCCCGGGACGGGAAGCGTCCGGTTGATACCGGTCCTGGGATAGCCGACTCTGTCGAACACGCCGCCACCCTCAAAACCGAACTCGGCGACGGCTCGATCGGAATCCGGCGATGCCTCCTCGGTCGCCGCCGTCAGCGCATGCAAAGAGCCCGAGACGGGGATCCGGATCTCGTCGCCGAGCCCACATCCCGGATCCCCGAAGAGGGACTGAATGTTCTGACGGCCAAACGTCCAACTAGTGGTCCGAGCTGTGTCGAACGCCAACGTCGACCCGGTGACGACCACCACCAACCCCATGGCCAGCACCCCGACCACCTCCGGCGGGCTCCACTCCGAACCAGCTCGCCGTCTGGCCCACACCACCGCCGCCCCACCAGTCAGCGCGACCAGCACTGCCCAAGTAAAGCGCGAAGACAGATCGAACGGGAAGAGATTCTTTGCCCCGGCTTCCCACCGATGGATTCGCAAATCGAACACCGCCCAACCAAGCGATTCGGCCCAGCCCCAGGCCATGACGACGGCAACGCCCCCCATCGCCGCAGCTGCACGGAGCGACCGCAGCCGACTCAATCCCAACACCAGTACCAGGGCTGCCAGCCCGAGCAAACCTCCGAAATGCCATGGCCACTTGCTCGGCGTGAGAGACAGCAGGACCACGCCGATCAGCAACGACCAACCCGGCAGGCTTGCCACACCTCGGCCTCGCCGAAAGGAGAGCACGAAAGCGCCCAGTCCCAGGAAGATCGATCCGACTGCTATTCGCCGCATTGGAGTCGCGTAAGGCGTGGCGTAGAGGAACCCATAGCGATCGGACTCGTCGAAAACAGTCAAGGTGTGGGCGTCCGAGCGATAGGAATCAATCGCCTCGGAAGTAGCGGTCACATTCGAATCGAAAAAGAAGAGAAGCACCACCATGGATCCGACCGCCAACAGAGAGACGACCGCCGTGTATCGAGCGGCCCTATCCCCCCGAAGCCACACCGAAAGACGACGCCACGACGCCAGAGCGGGAGAAGCGACGATGATCCCAGCAGGGTGTGCCGTCACAGCCAGCGCGATCACGGCGATCCAGACCACAACGACACGCCCTCTTTCACCTCTATCGAAGCGAATCGCCATCGCCAAGGAGGCGATCATGAGTGCGGCGATCACCGGCTCGGCCCTGAGTGTGACCCCCCATGCCCCGAAGCCCACGAGGAACGTTGCGGCCATGAGCCACACAGCCCCGCCGGTGTCCCTGACGAGCAGCGATCTCCCGACAGACCGCAGGCCGAACCATGTCGCGATCCCAGTGAGGAGCGCCGGCAGGCGCATGACCACCGGGGCGTCTCCGGTGCTCAGCCAGAAGTGTTGCAGCCACTCCAACCAATAGCCGAAGGGCATCGGAGCCGAATCGGCGGTAAAGATGCCGGCGATGTCACCGTGAAGCGAGTATGACCCGACCCTGGCCGCAATCCATCCGTCATCGATGTTCAACGGAATGAACAACACCCAGACCACCAGCATGACCAGCACGGTGATGTCCGGCGGCCTCACCACTCGTCGAATCTGCTCGCGGAGCATCGACATCGACATCGACGGGCGTGATACACGATCAGATCGAGAACCCACCCATATCTCGCGCAGCACGACAGCAAGCGAAGCGGCAGCAAACACCAACAACAGGGCCTGGATGCCCGATGGACTGGAACCCAACTCCCGGGTGCGGACCGTCACGGCAGATGCCTGACTCGAGGCCGCCGGACCGGCAAAGACTGCCTCAGCGAACCGCGGTCCAGCACCTGCCGCACGAACGCTGCTATTCCCGGCGTTCGCCTGCCAGACCCCGTCCGCGTACCGAATCTCGGCCACGCAGCCTGGAACCGGATCGGTGGATAGACGCAGGACCTCAGCAGTGCTCACCAACACACTGACGACGCCCCCCGACACAGAGACCCGAAGGGGCTTGCCGAGATCGCTCTCCAGATATAGAAGAGTCGATCGCTCCCCGGCTTCTGTCGACCTCCACAGCTCCAGGCTCATCGAGCTGAAACTCGAAGCAGCGTCGGCTGCCTCACACGGAAGCGTGATCCGCAACTCGTCCGGCACCGACCGAGCCAGGGCCAAGGGCGCCATGGCTGGGTTCGGCAACTGGCCGGCTACCAGCTCGCCGTCCGCAGGTCGATACGTATAGACATGGTCCGCTTGCACAACCGGCGCGAATGCGAACGCAACGGCCGAAACCGCCCCCAGCACTGCGACGGCAAGCAGCGCACGCGAACCGAGCCACGGCTTGCGGTTAACGAGAACAGCTCCTGGCAGACTCTCGGTTGGAAGGAGCGAGCCAATCGAGGAAGCACTCCCCGCCCACGAACAGAAGGTGGCCGACACCGCGAGCGCCAACGCGCTTGTCGCGCCCTGGTGAGCCGAGGGCCGCCGGTACGCGGGAGTAACAGCCTCGCAATACCACAGCGGCTCGTGAGCGCAACATCAAACCAGGTTAGAAAAGATTGCCCGGACAGGCAGGCAAGCCTGCCGGAGCGACGGCTACCGACAGTAAACCGCGTCCGGTGGTGGGTCGGGAAGGCCCAGAGCGCGGGTAAAGCCCAGCGCCCTCTCGTAGTCGGCGACACAAGGCAACTTTCCGAGAGAATCGAGACGCTCCAGTTGGAAAACCGAGATGCGTGCCGAGCGACCGGCGAGGAGAATGCCCGTCGCCAAGGGCGCCAACTCTTCGGCACGGATACCGACCCAAGGTCGACGCCAGTCGTCGAGAATGCTGGCAGCCGTCTCGATCGTGTCCCGGTTGGCGATACCAAGCGCTACTCGCTCCTCGGCCAGCTGGAGATGGTGGGGCACGTTGACGATGACGGCCCAGCCGAGGACCAGCACCAGGGGAACAACCATCCATTGCCGGGCGCGAATTGTTCGATCGGCGGCCCAAGCCAGCGACGGAAGCAGCAGTGTGCCTGCCACCCACATGTAGCGCGGCTGATCGGCGGTATAGGGGGGAAGATCCAACTCGATGCCCCGCACCGCTACCAACGAATAGAAGAACAAGGCCCCGGCAGCCGACGCCGCATAAACGAAATGCCGGCCGTCGCGAATCGTCAGGACCGCCGCCAGTCCGGCCACCACCAGTATTCCGACTGCGATCGGGGACAGCCCGATGCCGAACAAATCCGCCACAGTTCCTTTCAGGCCGGTCCAGATGAAAGAGAGGTAGTCGCCCAAACGGGAGACGTCGACGGGAAGCGAGCCCGCACCCTGCCCGGTACCTACTGTCGGAAAGACCGTCGGGTAGAGAATCCCTAAGAGGCGCCACAGCAGAAACAGAAGCCCGAATCCCGTCGCTACGACGGCGGCGATGGCAAACCGCCGCCGGATGATGAGTGCCACCCCGAGAACAAAGAGCACCACGAAGCCCATCCCCGTGCCGCCGAGCACGACAGCCCCCAGGATGAGGAGAACCAGACGGCGATGGCCGCCACCCTCATGTCGCTCCAACGCCAGCAGTCCCAAGAAGATGGCCGGGACGGCGATGGTCCAACCCAATGCCGAAGCATCCACTGCGGAAGCACCGGCATTGCCCATGGACAGATACAGCAGTGCAGCCCCGAGAGCGATCTCCGGCCTGAGACGCCGAGCGAGCAACTCGAACAGCAACACGCCGGTGATTACGTGAACGAGGACGGCGGGAAGGAGGTAGGGGATATACGTGTGCATCCCGAACAGCCAGTCGAGCGGGAGCCACAGGAGGAAGGTGAGGGTCGGCAGTTGGCCGTTGTGGGGCACGAACAGCACCTTCAGGATGCCCTTGATGCCTCCGACTACCAGAAAATCCTGGCGTGTGGTCCAGTAGGTCCAGTCGTCGAAGACAAAGTACGCTCGTCGAGCATTCCAAAGGATGATCCCGAGAGCGAGAACGGCGAGCAACCAGACGACCAGCCGGTATCGCCCAACCGTCGAGACGCCGGACGAAGAGGCATCGCGCACATCACTCATCGCTCTCCTCTCTTTCGAATCGTCCACCGGCACGAGCGGATTGGCCGGTCAGGTACTCCTGGCTGACAAACATGAAGTTGTCGGCATCCCCCACATGAGCGCCAATGCGCACGTCACGAGGCGGGGGATCGAGGGTGAGCGGCACCCGATAGTAACGATCGGCCAGTGCCGCCGCGGCAAACGAACGCTGCCACAGCGAATCCCACATCTGGATCATCATCCCGGGCGGTGAGACGACAGCTCCGGCGAATACCGGCACCTGCACACACGGGAAGTACAAGGCCAGCGGTGGGGTGATCATGATCTCGGGATGGTAGGAATCGACCACCTCGCCTATCGATGCAGTCGATACCGCAAGAGGAAGCGACGAGGCCACCCAGGCATTGCCCGCCCCGGTGGTGGCATCCCGCAGGAGGACGCGAACCCTGTTCGCCGCCGTCGGGACCACAAGAGTGCGTAGCGACCAATCGGTGAAGTAGCCCTCCGCACCCACCGATTCGACAGCCACACTCTCCACCCCGGTCACGGCCGCGGTCCCCCATTGCACGGCGATGGCGTTTCCGGAGTCCTCGTCGAGCCAGCCCATCACCATCAACGCCAGCGTGTCCTGCCCGGGCTCGATCTGATGCCATGCGGTGCGATGGCTTCCCATGTTGGCGTCGGGGGGAGCGTCGCCCAACTCCACCCAGCTGCCCACATCGCCCATGCCCTCCAGTGGACGAACACCGTTCAGGCTCGATGGTGAGAAGCCCCCGACGACGAACTCACCGCCGCCGCCGAATCCAAGGTCTGCCGCGATTCGATCAGCGGTCGTCGAGGCGTGCTCCTGCGTCAGGCTGAGCGCTCGAAGCGACCCAGGAACCGGAACCACGATCTCGTCCCCCAGGCCGCACCCCTCCCGTCCGAAGAGCGATTGAACGTTCTGGCGACCAAAGGTCCAGCCGTCGGTGCGAACCGTGTCGATCACCAACGTCGATGCGGTGAATACCAGCGCCGCCAGGGAGGCAATGAGCACGACCGACTCGGAAGGTGTTCGGCCCACTGGTTGCCGCCACCGACGATGGGCCAAGAGCAGTCCGATGACGGCGATGCCGATAGCTGCCCATGTCCCGATGGCCGAGAGATCGAGCCCGCTCCACCAATCGACGGTCCTGAGATCAAAGACCGTCCACGGCCGCGAGATAGACCAGGCGTACGCAACAAACATCACAGTGCCGAGCAGCACGAGCATCGAGCGGGTCCGACCTGAGGCCAATACGCCCGTCCGGCCTCGAGCAGTTTGGGACGGACCCGATCCTCGAAGCTCCAGAGCGACGAGCAGGGCCGCCAGCCCAACGAGTCCCGCAAAGTGAACCGGCCACTTGCTGGGAACGAGCGCCAGCAGGGCAACGCCGGCGACCGTTGACCACCCGATGAGCCTGCGAGCATCCCCTCGGACCTTCTTCGCTGTGAGGAAGGCGAACACGCCAATCAGCATGAAGGCGACGCCGAGTCGTCCAAACACTGTTGCGTACGGTGTCTGATCGAGGAAGTCGTAGCGAGCCAGCTCATCGATCGGCGACTGACTGTGGAGACCGCTGACGCGGACGGCACGTAGACGCTCGAATAGAGACGACAGATTCGAGTCGACCAGCAAGAGCACGACAAACAGCGAGCCCAGCACCATCGCACTGGCACCGGCGAGATAGGCGGCCTCACGGCTGGAACGGAGCCAGCGCCACAGGTCGCCGGACGAGACAAGCACCGGAGCCAGGACCAACAGCCCGGTCGGATGGACCGTGAGACCCAGGGCGATCACCAGGAGCCAGGCGACGACGGTCCAACCGCGTCTGCCCTTGCGAAAGCGGAGCGCCAGTGCCAGCGAAGCCACCACCAGGGCCAGCACCACCGGTTCCGGTCGCAGCGTCATGCCCCACGCCCCGAATCCAACCGTGTAGACGGCCGCCATCACCCACACCGAACCTCCGGAGCCCGGTATGTCTACAGAACGGCCGATCGAGCGCACCCCGGCCCAGGTAGCCATACCCAGCAGCAGCGCCGGCAACCGGGCCCACAGAGCAGAATCTGATATCTGGAGCCAATAGTGCTGAATCCAATTGATCCAGTATCCGATGGGAGCCACGATGCTGTTGGAGAAGATGCCGGAGAAGTCGCCATAGGCGTCGTATCTCCGTTGGATGGCACCGGTAAAACCATCGTCGATGTTGGTTGGGATCAAGAACAGCCACGCAACCAGCACCGTGAGGACCACCAGGTCAACTGCCCCAACGGAACTGCGGACTCGCCCAAGGAGCCCACGGCCGCCTTGCCCCGCCCGATTCGGCTCGACGCCGCGCAGGACGATCTCGCGACCCGCGACGACCAACAGCAACACCGCCATCCCCAGCAATAGCAGCTGGAGCGTCGAGGGGCTCGAACCCAACTCACGGGTCTCCACGACCACCTCGGAAACGGGGCTGGTGGCGGCGGAACCGGTGAAGTTCGCTTCAGGAAGCCGAAACGGTTCCACTTCGACGGTCGCTTCGGTGTCGGCAACGACCATCCGCAGAGTTCCATCCCGATAGTCCATCTCGGCAACACACTCTGACGTGTCTGAAGTCGGGATCCGCATGACCTCGCGCTCACCGATTTCGACGAACACAGAGTCGCTCTCGACGGCAAACAGCAGGCGATCTCCGAGATCGGCCAACTGGAGCGGTGAGTGCTCGGCGCCGGGGGAAGACGACCGCCACACCCAGACATCCATCGAAACGAACGACGATCCGGGCTCATCACACGGAAGCGTGACCTCGAGTACGTCCGGTGTCACTCTGGCCAAGGCCAAAGGCGCAACCACCGAGTTCGCACCTTGAAGGGAATCGGGGCGATAGGTGTAGGTGTGGGTTTCCTGCTGCACCGGACTCAACGCGAATCCGACCACTGCGACGGAAGCCAGCGCGGCAACTGCCACGAGCTGAACTCCACTCAGCCGCATTCGCTTCACGACGATCTCCAAGAGCGCGAACGAGTCTGGTCGATCGGTGAAGCCATCACTCTGGACCCACTCCCAGGAACGATGAGCCAGGAGAACCCAGCATGGTCAGGTGGTCGATCCGCGGTCGCATCACCGGCGAATCTATCCGAACTCGACCTGCGATCCATCCATCCGCCCTAGCTAGAGGATGGCGAACGCTGCGACGACACCGACCGATCAGCCGGATTCGATCTCGAACTGGTGGGTGGCTCGAGCCGGTGTGCCGGTCAGGTATTCGTGGCTCACGATGACTATGAGGCGCCCATCATCACCGCGGGGCGGGATCGGTACTGGAATTCGGTAGTAGTCATCGGATAAGGCAGCAGAGGCGAAAGTGGTCTGCCAGGCGATCACGGGTGTAAGCAACATCACGTCGGGAGGTTCTACAACTCCATCGACGATACGGGGGAGATCGATGCATCTGAAGTACTGCACCAGCTCTGGCGTAATCATTACGTCCGCGACAGCACTCGCGCCCAATGCGCTCATCGGAATCCACTCCGTCAGCGCATCAGCATCAAAGGTCCCATCGCTCGCTAACAGAGTTGCCTCGTCCACCGAGCCCCGTACCGGGATGCGGAACTCTTCTCCCAAGCCGCAGTCACCAGAACCTGTTAGCTCTGCCAGGCTCTGGCGACCATAAGTCCATCCATCCGTTCGAACGACGTCCAGAACGAAAGTAGCGGCAGTAACGGCTATGACAAGGCCCGTAGCCATTAGGGCGGTCGCTTCCACCGGCGTCCAGGGCGTCGCAGCCGGTCGCCAGGCCGTGACCATGACAGCCAGTGCCGACACCACTCCGGCCAACACGATCCAGGTGACTGGGCTTGTCAGATTGAACGGTATGAAGTTCGAGGCCCCCGGCCACCAGCGCTGAGTCCTCAGATCGAACTCGGCCCAAGGCAGAGCATCCGACCACACCCAACCCA
>JACZWZ010000190.1 GCA_022571885.1 Acidobacteriota bacterium | reverse complement strand
ACCGAGTCCCATCCATCGCCGAGTGGCAGGTATGGGCAGGGAAGGGCTTCGGCCAAGTCACCACGACGCCGCAGCACCACACGCGCCAGGTGGCCGTCGGTCGTGACTCCATCCATGTTGATGAGATGCCAGCGCTGGGTCGCGGCCACGGCTACCCACAGAGCATCGGCCAGGTCGGGCGGAGCATCACAGCGCACCAGCAAATCGAGGTGGTCCGGTGCGGCAGCCCCCGAACCGAGGAGTCGGAGTTCGCGCACCGGCACCCCACGGCGCCTGGTATCTGCCACGTAGAAGGGAGCAACACCCATAAGGCGACCCGAATCGGGATCGCGGGCGGTAACCACCTCCAGATCGGCATCCACACCCTCGGTCTCCAGCCACGCCCGGATCCAGGGCCAGGTCAAAAAGGCGCTGGTGGCCGAGGAGTCGCGCCGGAGATCTTCCCATTCCGTTTCGAGGGCAAGCACGGCGGCGTTGTCGACACGTTCAATGAGAGGCATTCGCCGGAGGGTCATCGGGCAGATCTCTCTGCTCGTTCCCAGAGCGTTGTCTGGGAGCCACGCAGGTGGCGCCACAACCCGCGCAGCGCGGCGATGTTGGAGTCCACCAGGAAGCGGGGCACGTAGGCGATTCTTCCGAGGCGCTCGAGCCTGGTTCCCATTAAGGCTGCGCCGTAGAACACGGCTTGGGCGGCGAGCATCGACACCCCCCAGGGCGGGCCGAGGCCTCCGAGACCGGCATCGGTCGGGGCGGTGAGCACGGCGGCTCCTGTTGCCACCGCGGCACCAATCATTCCGAATGGAACCAGCGGTCGCAGCAGCTTGTGTGAGATGAGCATCCAGGCGATGAGCGGGCGTCGCCAGGGGATCTGGCGGTGCGCTCGTGCGAAGAGCTGGTATTGGCCGGCGACCATTCGGGAACGTCTCTCCCTCTCGGCGGCCGCCGAGACCGAGACCTTCTCCCGGGATATGGCGTCGGGGCAGAAGATCACGTCGTATCCGCGGCGGATCACCATCTGTGCCATCCATTGGTCGTCGTTGATGGTTCCCTCCGGTGCCGGTCCGAACAGAACGCTCCGAATCGCACAGATCTCGCCGTTGACGCCGACCGTGCAGCCGAGGCGGGTTTCCATTTGCCGGATGTGTGACTCGTACTTCCAGTACGCACCTTCGGAGTGGCCCAGCCCGGAGGGTCCGGTCACCGTCTTGTAGCCGACGGTCACGCCGACACGCTCGGCAGCGAACGGGGCCACCAGGAAATCGATGGCGGAGGCCTCGAATCGGTTATTGGTGTCGGAGAATATGACGATCTCACCGTTAGCCCATGCGATGGCTCGGGTGATTGCCGCCATCTTCCCCTGCCGTTCGGATTGGTGCACCAGCTCGATGCCTCGGTCGGAGAAGGACCTCGCTATTTCGGCCGTGCGATCGGTGGATCCGTCGGCGGCGACAATGATCTGCAGCAGCTCGCGGGGGTACGCGAGGGCCAGTACGGCTTCGAGCTTGCCTGCGATCTCGGCCTCCTCGTTGTATGCGGCAATGAGCAATGTCACCTTGGGAAGCGGGCCGGTCGCAAAGTGCGGGGCAGGTCTGAGATGGGCGGCGAGGGTTACCAGAGCCGGGTATCCGACGTACACGTAGGCGACCAGACCGACACTGACCCAGAACAGAATGCCGATCATGCGGTCAACTCCCGATAGTCGGCGAGGATCGAGGTCGCGATCGGCTCCCACCCGAATCGATCGGACGCCCGGCGCGCCGCATCGCCCATGCGTCGAGCTTCGTCAGGATCCGACAGCATTTTCACCAGTGCTCGAGCAAGGCCGGAGATGTCACCCGGCTCGACCAGCAGGCCCGTCTCGCCGTGCTTTATGTCTTCGGTGAGGGTTCCGACGGCCGTGGCGATCACCGGCACCCCGAATGTGTAGGCAACTTGGAGAACACCACTTGCCGCCGCGCTGCGATAGGGAAGCACGACGACGGTTGCCTGGCGCATGAGATCGGCCACCTGTTCCATGGGCTGATAGCGAGCGTCGACCTCGACACTCACCGCGACTCCGGTTCGTTCGATCCGATCCCTCAGGTCCGTCGGATCGATGCCTTGGGGCTCACCACAGATCTTGAGCCGTGCGTCGATCTCGTAGCGGACATGCGCCCAGGCGTCGATGAGATCTTCGATCCCCTTCGACGGACGCAGGCCGCCGAAGAACAACGCGGTCGGCAGTCCGACCGGAGGCAGACCGGCCCCGTGATCGGCAATTTGCAGAAACAACGATTCGTTGCCATGCCGGATGGCTCGAGTGCGAGCGGTGGGGAGGCCGAACATGGCGTGGAATCGTTGGCGGTTGTTCTCGCCGTGCAGGTATATCAGGTCGAAGGAGTCGAATACCGCTCGGCTGGCTTTGACGGTGAGCGACCTAGCCACCGAGCCGCGTTCTCGCGATTCGAACTCATGACAGATCTGGGTGAGTATCAGGCCGGCTCGCCGAAGTCGACGAAGGAATACTGCCTGAAATGGAAAACGAATCAACGAGAATTGGACTATGTCGGGGCGTTGCACGATGAGATAACGGGTAAGCCGATGCCACTCGTAGGTGTAGCGAATTCCGCGGAACAGGCGGCGAATCTTGCGAAGTGCCTGAATCCCCTTCGAGCCCAGGCGGGAACTGGGCAGCGAAGTCCCAACCGCCTTCCACAGCTTGATGCGAGGCTCGACCACGAATGAGTGGGGCAGGTCGGTGAGTTCGTAGTGCTGCCCGGTCACCAGGGTCACATCGGCACCGGCCCCGCTGAGGGCCTGACACAGTTGGTAGGCGTAGTGGATGAGTCCACCGGCGCCGTCTTGCTCCACGACGAAGATTCTCACGAAGCCTCCGATCGCGACACGAGCACTCGGTACTCGTCGGCGAGGCGCGATGCGTGTCGTTCGATGCTGAACCTGTCTATCGCCGACCGTCGCCCGGCGAGTCCCATGGCATGTCGCTGTCGAGGGGAATCGAGCAGTCGTTCGATTGCCTCGGAGAGCCGCCCAGGATTCGCCGGCGGGACTAGGACTCCAGTGGTCCCGTGCTCAACGATCTCCGGAACGCCCCCCACCGCGGTGGCAACCACCGGCAGGCCTACCCCCATTGCTTCGATGATGACCGTCGGGAGACCCTCGGTCAACGATGGGAGCACAAAGATGTCTGCCGCCGCCAGCATGCAGGCGACATCGGCTCGTTGGCCGGCGAAATGCACTGATTGGTGTACACCCAGCTCGGCGGCCTTGGCTTCGAGAGCTGCCCGGTGCGGCCCGTCTCCCACGATCAAGTAGCGCAGGTGTGGGTGATCGGTCAACAAAGCCGTTAATGCCTCCAGCATGTGATCGATTCCCTTCGGCTTCCGCAGCACGGCAACCGTTGCCACTACCGGCGCATCGTCGACAACGCCTAACTCCTGCCGCACCCGACCGCGAGTCGCCTGGTCGGTGTCGAGGTAGGGGGTGAGGTCGATTCCGTTGTGGATCGTGATGGTGTGTCGCTT
>JACZWZ010000002.1:39159-48347 GCA_022571885.1 Acidobacteriota bacterium | reverse complement strand
AACTGGCGAGGAGTTGGTCCGGAACGTTTGACTAGAGGAACGGGAATTGCTGGTGGCACGGCGAATGGCCGTCTTACGGAGAAGTATCGATCTCTATCTCGTACCACTCCGGCCAGGAGAGGCCCTCCAAAGTCGTCTCCACCGCCCTGGCACGCAGCTGCGATCAGAACCAAGGCCATCAACATCGGCAAAGGTCTCAGCATCGTCGGGAACCGTGGCACCCGACTCGGGTCGGACGGGCGAATCGCAGCAGCCCGGGGTCGTTACCCTCCGTGCCAATCCGTTCACGAGGGAGCAGCATGCCCAAATCCGTGCCGACGATCACCAGCGGACCTGCACCGGTGGGGCCGTACTCGATAGCCGCTGAGGCCAATGGATTTGTATTCCTGTCGGGTCAGGTGGCCTTCGATCCTGCCACCGGGGATCGTGTCGATGAGACGGTCGACGGCGAGGCCGAGCAAATCATGAAGAACGTTGGGGCGATTCTCGGAGATCTCGGCCTCGGATACGAAGACATTGTCAAGACGACCATCTTCCTCACCGACATGGGCGATTTTGCAGCCGTCAACGACGTCTACGGGAAGTCGTTTGCCGGAGACCCTCCGGCGCGTTCGACTATCCAAGTGGCGGCACTCCCGGTCGGCTTCCGGGTGGAAATAGAAGTCATTGCCGCACGATGAGAGCGCGCCGACAGGCGTCGACTCGGTGGCTGGGGCTGGGGCCCCGGGCCACCCGGCGATGAGCGGTACGGCGAAGAGCAATATATTCGAGACGCCGTCTGCCTATCGGCGGACGGTCTGAGAGGAACAACAGATATGACCAGGGATGAGATCTTTGCCACGCTGGGACTAGAAGACATCAACAGCGGCGGATATGCAGCCGGGTGGTTGGAGACGACCGGAGACGTTCTCGAGGTGGAGAACCCGGCAACCGGTGAGATGATCGGCGCCGTCAAGCAGTGCTCCGAGGACGACTACGAGAAGATCATCGAATCGGCCCGCGAGACATTCGAACGGTGGCGCATGATCCCCGCTCCCAAGCGCGGGGAGTACATCCGGCTCATCAGCAACGCCCTGCGCCAGAATAAGCAGGCTCTCGGAGCCTTGGTTTCACTCGAGATGGGAAAGATCCAGGCCGAGGGCGAAGGCGAAGTCCAGGAGATGATCGACATCGGCGATTTCGCGGTCGGCCTGTCGCGTCAACTGTACGGATTGACGATGGCGTCGGAGCGTCCCCGCCACCGCATGTACGAGCAGTGGCATCCGCTCGGAGTGGTCGGTGTGATCAGTGCCTTCAACTTCCCGGTGGCCGTCTGGTCGTGGAACACCTTCCTGTCTGCGGTGTGCGGCGACACCAACGTGTGGAAGCCGTCTTCTCAGGTTCCGCTCAGCGCGGTGGCCGTAACCAAGATCTGTCACGACGTCATGGCCGGCACCGGGTTCGAGGGCGTCTTCAATCTTCTGGTCGGCAGCGGGAGGACGGTGGGCGATCGGCTGGTCAACGATCGCCGGGTCCCGCTCATCTCCGCCACCGGGTCCTGCAACATGGGCGAGAAGGTGGGCGTCGCCGTGGCCAAGCGATTGGGGCGCTCGCTGCTCGAGCTGGGTGGTAACAACGCCGTGGTCGTCCTGGATGACGCCGATATCGACATGGTGATCCGAGCCGTGTTGTTCGGCGCCGTCGGCACCGCCGGCCAGCGTTGCACCTCGACTCGTCGGTTGATCGTCGAGAAGGGCATCAAGGGTGAGGTGGCCAAGCGCCTCATCGATTCCTACCAGCAGATCCGAATCGGCGACCCGCTCGATGCCGCCACCCTCATGGGACCGCTGGTCAACAAGCAGGCCGTCAACAATATGCTGACCGCCATCGACGTTGCAGTGAAGCAGGGTGGCGAGGTCCTCACCGGCGGCCAAGTGGTCGATACCGGGCTCAACGGGTACTTCGTCGAGCCGACGATCATCGAAATCAGTGGAGATGCCGACATCGTGCAAGAGGAGACGTTCGCCCCCATTTTGTATTTGATCGAAGCGGAAGATCTCCAGGAGGCGATCGCTCTTCAGAATGGTGTGCGCCAGGGCCTGTCGTCCGCGATCTTCACCGACAGCATGCGGTCGGCCGAGCTGTTCCTGTCCCACGAGGGCTCGGACTGCGGCATTTCCAACGTCAACATCGGGACCTCGGGTGCCGAGATAGGTGGGGCGTTCGGTGGCGAGAAGGACACAGGTGGTGGAAGGGAGTCGGGTTCCGACGCCTGGAAGGCCTACATGCGGCGACAGACCAACACGATCAACTGGGGAGCGGAGTTGCCTCTGGCTCAGGGCATCGAGTTCGGCTAGCGGCTACCGACGGTTTCTGAACACTCTCCCCTTTGGGGGGAGTCAATCGGCCGCAGGCCGATTGGTGGGGGGAAGCGACTTACCTTTCGAGCCCAGAAATCCGTGTTGGGTTCCTCAGCCCCTGATCACCGGTGGGAAGTGCTGAAGACAGAGTTCGCCCTCTCCGACCGACTCGTCGGTCGACTCCCCCTTCAGGTGGGAGTAGTCCTATTGCCGTTTGAGGTTCGACACTCGGGCGGTAGGCGCGAGACGCCGGACAATCGGCCCTCTCACGTAAGCCGATGGCCCAGGGGGGAAGCTGGCCTTGCCGGAGGCGACCGCTTCCTCGACAAGTTCTCGCGACTCCCGGTTCCGGGCTACGGGGCGTTGGGGGCCACCGCCGCGAGAAATAGGGCGACGCCCAACACTGCTACCACCACCGCGATGATGAGAACGATCGGCTGTGGTTTCGAATGCGTCCCCGACCGGCGGGGTGAGCCAAAGAAGGGATCGGCTGGAAGCGGCGGTGGCGACTTCTTGAGTGTTTGGCGAGGTCTCTGAGCCCGAGCGGTTGCGAGTGGCTTTGGGTCGTGCGGAGCGGGCTCATCGGCAGATTCGAGATCCGCGGTGGCTTCCTCCACCTCGGGCGTGGGAAACCGGGAGGCCTGCGACAGGCTCTCCCGGGCCTCTCGGATCATCTCCTCGCTGGTGAGCGGTCTGTCATCTGCCATGGGCGAACGGTACCCCAGATGGGTGAGTGATGGAGCGAGGCACCTCGAGGGATCCGGCTGAGACCGGGGCGACGGTCATCCGAATCGGTAACCGACACTGCGGACGGTGGTGATCCAGGATGTCCGCTCCTCACCGAGCTTGGCGCGCAGTCGACGGACGTGCACATCCACGGTGCGGGCTCCACCGAAGTAGTCGTAACCCCATACCCGTGACAAGAGTTGCTCGCGCGACCATACCCGGCCGGTGTGGCTCACGAAAAAGCGGAGCAACTCGTACTCCATGTAGGTGAGATCGATCGGTTTGCCGTCGAGAGTGGCCTGATAGGTGGCCAAGTCGAGTGACAACTCCTTGAAGGAGAGCACTTGGTCGGCATCGGTGCGGCCCGGCCGCGCCAGTCTGATGATTCGGGCGGCCAACTCACCGGCATCGATCGGGGTGAGCACGAAGTCATCGCAGACCGCGTCGGCGAGCATCTGTGTCTCGGCGCGTGCCGCGCAGATGAGCACGGGAGCGGTTGCTTCGTCGTGAACCCGTCGGGCGACCGCCAGGCCGACGACCGGGTCCCCGGTGATCTCGATGATGGCGACGGCCCAACCTTCCTCGGGCTCGAGATCGGCGACACCGGCGGCGTCGCTTACCGGCACCGGCTGGATTCCGGCTTGAAGCAGAGCCTGGGAGAGGCCCGGCGAGGGGCTGTGTGGGTATACCGCGACGAACATGAGTGCCTCAGAGTATCGGCAGATATTGTTCCAGTTCATAGCGACTCACGTGGCGCTGATATTGGTCCCACTCGTTGCGCTTGTTGCGTAGGAACCACTCGAAGAGGTGCTCACCCAATGCGGTGGCCACCAATTCCGACGATTCCATCGAATCGAGGGCCGAGGCGAGGTTGCCCGGAATCCGAGTGATTCCGGCGGCTGCCCGTTGCTGGCGGCTGAAGCCGGAGGCGTCGAGTCGGACCTCGTCGGGGAGTTGGTAGTTCCCTTCGATCCCCGCCAACCCGGCTGCCAGGATCACCGAGAACGCCAAATAGGGGTTGCAGGCCGGATCGGGCGATCGGTACTCGATCCGGGTGCTTCCGGGCTTTCCCTTCTTCGGCGTGGGGACTCTCACCAGAGCGGACTGGTTGTTGCGGGCCCATGTGATCCAGACCGGGGCGTCGTATCCGCTGACGAGTCGCTTGTAGCTGTTGACCCATTGGTTGGTGACCGCAGTGATCTCGGTCCCATGGTGAAGCAGTCCTGCGATGAACCCCTGGGCCACCTTGGAAAGCCCGTATTCGGCTCCGGTCTCATGGAAGGCATTGGTGTCGCCTTCGAAGAGGGAAAGGTGAAGATGAAGTCCGCTTCCGTCGACAGCCTCGATCGGCTTTGGCATGAAGGTGGCGTGGATTCCGTGCTCCATCGCCACCTCTTTGACCGCCAGGCGCGTCGTCATCAGGGCGTCCGCCATCGTCAGCGCGTCGGTATACCTGAGATCGATCTCGTGCTGGCTGGGCGCCACCTCATGATGTGACGACTCGACCGGGATGCCGAGGGCCTCGAGGGCCATGATGGTGCGCCGGCGGTACTCCTGAGCGACATCGAGTGGGGTCAGATCGAAGTATCCACCCTGGTCGAGCGTCTTGGGCTCCGGGCCGGAATCCTCGAAGTAGAAGTACTCGACTTCAGGGCCCACGTAGAAGGTGAAACCGAGCTCGGCCGCCCGCTCCAGGTTCCGTTGCAGCACCCACCGGGGGTCACCTTCGAACGGCTCGCCGTCGGGGGTGGTTAGGTCGCAGAACATGCGAGCCACACCGGATTCATCCCGTCTCCAGGGCAGGATCTGGAATGTGGTCGGGTCGGGATGGGCGAGCATGTCGGCTTCCTGCACGCGGGAGAACCCGTCGATGGCGGAGCCGTCGAACTGCATTCCCTCGTCGAAGGCGGTCTCCAATTCGGCTGGGGTGATGGCAAACGACTTGAGGTAGCCGAGCACATCGGTGAACCACAGCCGTATGAAGCGTATGCCCCGCTCCTCGACGTTGCGCAGCACGTAATCCTCTTGCTTTCCCATTTCTGACCTCCGGGTCCATTCCGCACCATCGTACGGACGCTTCGTCGTCCTGAGAAGGCCCATCGGCAAGCTGAAACACACTGTTCACACTCCGGCAACGACTATGAAATGGCCTTGGGATACAAAGTGGTATCACCGAACGAGAGGAACGGGATGTCGTCGGCTAGTGACGTTGTCGAAATGGTGGCCGACGGAGGCTACGAGTTCATCGACCTGCGCTTTGTGGATCTGCCGGGCCAGGTGCAGCACTTCACGGTTCCTGCCACCGAGTTGACCGAAGCGTCGTTCGAGGAGGGCTTCGGGTTCGACGGCTCATCGATTAGGGGCTTCAAGGAGATCCAGGAATCGGACATGCTGTTGATCCCGGATCCGTCGCCGGCCGTCGACGACCAGGTCCGCGATCGTCCCACTCTCATTCTCTATTGCTGGGTGAAGGACCCGAGCATCGGTCAGGCGTATGAGAAGGACCCCCGATATGTCGCCAGCAAGGCCGAGACCTATTTGTTGGGGACCGGGATTGCCGACATCTCGTACTGGGGGCCCGAGGCCGAGTTCTACATCTTCGATTCGGCCAGGTTCCATCAAGATCAGAACTCCGCTTTCTACGAGGTCGACTCGATCGAAGGAGCCTGGAATTCGGGGGCCGATGAACCGGGTGGCAATCTGGCCTACAAGCCTCGCCTCAAGGAGGGGTATTTCCCCGTCCCGCCCACCGATCACTATCAGGACCTACGTTCCGAAATGTCGGCGCGGCTCATTGATGCTGGAATCGACGTCGAGGTGCAGCATCACGAGGTGGGAACCGCCGGCCAGGCCGAGATCGACATCCGTTACGGCCCCCTGTTGGAAACCGCCGACAAGGTCACGATGTTCAAGTACATCGTGAAGAACACGGCATTGATGTACGGCAAGACTGTCACCTTCATGCCAAAGCCGATTTTTCAGGACAACGGTTCTGGCATGCACACCCATCAGAGCCTGTGGCTCGACGGTGTGCCGCTCTTCTACGACGAGTCTGGGTATGCCGGGTTGAGCGATCTGGCTCGCTACTACATCGGAGGCCTGCTCGAACACGCCCCTGCGGTCCTGGCGTTCGCCGCCCCGACCACCAACTCGTACCGAAGGCTGGTCCCGGGATACGAGGCACCGGTCAACCTGGTCTACTCGCAGCGCAACCGTTCTGCCGCCATCAGAGTTCCGGTCTACAGCCGCAAGCCGGAGCTGCGTCGCATCGAGTTCCGTTGTCCGGATCCGGCGGCCAACCCCTATCTGGCCTTTTCGGCCATGCTGATGGCGGGCCTCGACGGTATCGCCAGCAAAATGGATCCCGGTCCTCCGGTCGACAAGGATCTTTACGACCTCCCGCCCGAGGAACTGGGGAAGGTGCCCTCGGTGCCCGCCTCGCTGGATGAGGCTCTCGACGCTCTCGAGGCCGACCACGACTTCCTGCTGGTCGGCGACGTGTTCACCGAGACTCTCATCAAGGACTGGATCTCCTACAAGCGGACTTCGGAGATCGATGCGATCCGGCTGCGTCCCCACCCGTGGGAATTCATGCTGTATTACGACATCTAGGCCGCGGGGCGGCCTAGATGTCGAGCGATGAGTCGTTAGTCCTTAGTCATTGGCAAGAGGAGGTCAGAGTGGCCGGTCGCTAGTGGGCTCAGCTCCAGCTAAGGACTAAAAGACTCGGGACTGAGGACTGATCAAGCCTCGGTGTTGCCTGCGGTGGTGTCGCCGGTCGTGGTGCCACTGGTATCGGCAGCACCACCCGAAGCGAGGTCGCGGATGGCTGTGATGGCGTCGGCGACTTCCTGTATCGCGACCGAGTATTCGGCGGATGCAGTGCGACGCAGGGTGCCGTCATCGGGCGCCTCGAGGCCCAAGATGATGTCTTCGATCTTGAGGGCCAAGTCGCTGACTTCGATGACGAGTGCGACATGTCCTTCGGCCAGTTCGGGGGGCACGCCGTCCACCTGGGCGATATCGTTCTCCCACTGGTCGAGTTGCACCTTGAGATCGTCGAACGCCTGGCCGGTCTCACCGAAAGTCGCCTCGCGGGAGTCCCACGAGCCATTGATTCGCTCTACGTCGGCGGCAAACTGCTGGAGCTGGTTCTCAAAGATGTCGAGCGTCACCATGAAGGCCGCGACGTTCGGAGGGAACGTTGTGGTCGATGACGTCGGCGTTGTCGGGAACGCAACATCGTCGTCATCGGGTTGACCGCTCGGGCCGGCGGCCGGTTCGATTCCGTTGACGAAGGTGTAAGTGAGCAGCACCATTGCCGTGATGATGATCGGGAGGATCCATCGCCCGTGCTTGGGGTCGTGACTCAGCACGGGCCAGACGGTAGCCGTCACGACCCGTTATTTGGTCATGCTCTTGGGGGCTACGCTCGGATGCCATGGAACTACAGGGTGTGGCCGCACTGGTCACCGGAGGAGCCCATCGGGTCGGCAAGGCGATCGTCATGGCGCTCGCAGAAGCCGGCTGTGATCTGGTGCTCCATTACAACCGGTCTGTGGACGCGGCCGAAGCGACCGCGGAGCAGGCGAGAGCCCTTGGCCGAGAGGTGAGGCTTGTCGGAGCCGATCTGGCAGATCCATATCTGTCGGATGAGATCATCGCCGGTGCGGGGGATCTCGCCCCGGTGAGAGTGCTGATCAACAGCGCCGGCGTGTTTCTCGAGGACACTCTCGGCGGCGTCGATGTCGACACCTGGAATCAGTCGATGGCGGTCAACCTGCGGGCTCCGGTGTTTCTGACTCAGGCGTTCGCCAATGCCCTCCCCGACGGAATTTCTGGCTCGGTCGTCAATGTCTCCGATTGGCGAACGGCGCGTCCCTACCCGGACCATTTCTCGTATTCGGTCGCCAAAGGGGGACTCGACAGCTTCACTGTTGCCGCTGCGGTCGCGCTGGCCCCCGATGTCAGGGTCAACGCGGTCGCCTTGGGCGCGATCCTTCCCCCACCAGGCAAGGATTCGGCCTATCTCAAGCAACTGGCCCAGGAGATCCCGCTCGAGCGTGTCGGAGGCACCGAACCAGTGTCGCAGGCGGTGCTGTTCCTGCTCCGCAATCACTTCATGACCGGGGAGATAATCCGCCTCGACGGCGGGGCGCATCTTCGGTAGACCCGAATGCCCGACACGGTATCGGGTGTCTCGACGAGTGTGCGGCAGCAAACGGACCGGGCGCGTCCTGGACGTTTCGATCCGCCTACGGTGAGATCGGGTGTCTCGACCTGGCTGCGGCATGAGCTGGGTAGGTGCGTTTTCGGCAGACTGGCCGGATCACATTTGGCAGCGACCCGTTAGGGTCGCGTCCGTGGATCGGATCATCATCAAAGACCTGCTGCTGCGCGGCATCGTCGGTATCAACGAGGACGAGCGGACCAATCGCCAGGACATCCTGATCAACGTCGCCATGTGGGCAGACACCGCGCCGGCCGCGGCTAGCGACGACATCGTCGATGCGGTGAATTATCGAACGGTCGCCAAGGCGATCATCTCCCATGTCGAGGGGGGTAAACCGATGCTGGTCGAGCGTCTGGTGCAGGAGATCGCCGATATCTGTCTCGACGCCGACGAGCGCGTCACCGAGGTCGAGGTCACCGTCGAGAAGCCAGGTGCCCTCCGGTTTGCCCGTTCCGTTGGTGTCACCATCAGGCGCGCCCGGTCCTGATGACTAGAGCCGTCATCGCTCTCGGGAGCAACATCGATCCCGACAAGAACATCCGGTTGGCGGTGAGGTTGCTGGCCCGGTGTGAAGGGTGGAGCCTACGTGCCGTGAGCCCCACATACGCCGCTGCCGCCATCGGGACCGACGGTCCCGACTTCTGCAACGCAGCCGCGCTCATCGACACCAGCCTGGTGCCGGCGGACCTGAAGCTTCGTTTGAGGTCGATCGAAGAACGGATGGGCCGGTTGCGTACCGAAGACAAATTTGCCCCACGGCCAATCGATCTCGACATCGTGCTCTACGAGGGCTTCGAAGGGGAGGCGGGTGGGACCGCGATACCGGATCCCGGCCTCGAGGATCTGGCCTATCTGGCGGTACCGGTCGCCAATCTCGTTCCCGAATGGGA
>JACZWZ010000002.1:0-39149 GCA_022571885.1 Acidobacteriota bacterium | reverse complement strand
TTGAGAGACCTTGCCGCCTCGATCGATCAGCAGGGACTCAGACGTATGAGTGACCAACTCGCCCCGATGGACTACACCCGCCGCTATGCCGCGGAGGCGAGCATGGAGGCCGACAACGGTGAGGTCTACGACGCCGAGGTGGAGGCCAACGTCAAGCAGATGCTGCTCGCAATTGGAGAAGACCCCCAGCGGGAGGGCTTGGTGAAAACGCCGCTGCGGGTCGCCAAGGCGATGGACTTCCTCACCAGCGGGTACACCACTTCTCTCGATGAAGCTGTCAACAATGCGATTTTCGAAACGGACGCTGACGAGATGGTGATCATCAAGGATGTCGAGTTCTACTCGTTGTGCGAGCACCACATGCTCCCCTTCTTCGGGAAGGCGCACATCGCATACCTGCCGAACAAGCGGCTCATCGGACTGAGCAAGATAGCCCGCATCGTCGATCTCTTTGCCCGACGGCTTCAGGTTCAGGAGCGTCTCACCAATCAGGTGGCCGATGCCATTGAACAGGTACTCGATCCGCACGGAGTGGCGGTCGTGATGGAAGGCAGCCACTTCTGCATGATGATGCGCGGAGTGCAGAAGCAGGGCTCGTCGATGGTCACCTCGGCGATGCGAGGCGGCTTCAAGACGAATCACAGCACTCGCGCCGAGTTCATGGAGTTGATCAAGGACTGAGGCTTTCACCGGGTCGGGGTCAGAGGTTTGTGAATCGCCTGATCGTGCCGCATCCGAGCGTCGTCGAGTAGCCAGTACCGCACTGTGCCGCTGGTGAGTCAGGCGACCCGCCGGCTCTCTTCATCGGGTGTGCCCCGTCGAGTAGCCAGGGCGGAACCCGTCGGCTGTTCTACTGGCTACTGCTAGCCGCAGGCCGCAGGCCGCAGGGTATCCTCGCCGTGCCCCCCTGGAGCGTGCATGCGGATCCTCTTCGCCGACGAGTTTCCGGCCAAGCATTTGGCCGAGATGGAGGGGCGCGGTCACGAATGTGAGCTGCGTCCGGATCTGTCGCGCTCCGACCTGGCGGCAGCGGTGCCGGGGTACGACGTGCTGGTGGTACGCAGCACCGAGGTGGACAAGGACACCTTCGACGCCGCAGATGCGTTGCGCCTGGTGATCAGAGCCGGGGCCGGATACAACACGATTGACGTTCGGGCTGCGGGTGAGGGGGGAGTGTACGTCTGCAACGTTCCGGGGAGGAACGCGGTTGCGGTCGCCGAGCTGGCGTTCGGCCTCTTGTTGGCCATCGATCGCAATATCCCGGACAACGTGACGGATCTGCGGGCCGGCAAGTGGGACAAGTCGCGGTATCAGCAGGCCCAAGGATTGTTCGGACGGCCGGTGGGCGTCGTCGGCATCGGTGCGATTGGCCTTGCCCTTGCCGAGCGGGCCCATGCATTCGGAATGCTGGTTCACGTCCTTGCCAGCAGCGAGCGGTCACCCGATACGGTGCGTCGCTTGGATGCCATCGGCGCCGCCTACCTGCCCGGCCTGCCCGAACTGGCGGCCGCGGTTGATGTGATGTCGTTCCACGTTCCGGCCGATCCGACGACCAAGGGCATGATCGGTGCCGAGTTGCTGAGTCACCTCCGACCCGGTGCCGTGATCCTCAACACCTCGCGGGGTGATCTGGTCGATGAGGGGGCGTTGTTGGCGGCACTGGACGGCGGTATTCGAGCCGGTCTCGACGTGTATCCCAACGAACCCGGCTCCGGCAGCGGCGAGTTCATCTCGGCGCTGGCCCAGCATCCCAACGTGTACGGGACCCACCACATCGGTGCCTCCACCGTGCAGGCGCAGCATGCCATCGCCGACGAGATCGTGGAGATGATCTCCGCCTTTGAATCCGGCGAGATCCGCAATCCGGTCAACCTGGACTTGGTGCGATCGCACGACATCTCGGTTGAGGAGGCGCGGTGATCGGGCACATTGCCAATTTCTCGGCGGGTCCTTCGACTCTCCCGGCGAGTGTGATGGAAGAGGCCCGCGACCAACTGGTGGACTACCGGGGCACCGGGATGTCGTTGATCGAGATGAGTCACCGCGGCCCCTATTACACGGAAGTGCATACCGAGACCACGTCTCTGGCACGTGAGGTCTTCGACACCCCCGACGATTTCGAGGTGCTGTTCATCCAAGGCGGAGCAACGCTTCAGTTCTCGATGGTGCCGATGAACCTGCTCGGAGACGGCCAACCGGCTGGGTACGTGATTTCCGGGTCGTGGGCCAAGAAGGCATTCTCAGACGCTCGGATCTATGGGAAGGCTTACAAGGCGTGGGACGGCGCTGCCGAGGGCTTTCGTCGCATGCCGCGGTCCGAGGACCTGCAGCTGCAGCCGGGCAGTCGTTACCTGCACGTCACCTCCAATGAGACCATCGGCGGCATCCAGATGTTTGCCTGGCCGGATGTCGGGGTCCCGCTGGTGGCGGACATGTCCTCGGACTTCATGTCGCGATCGATCCCGTGGAATCTTTTCGATCTCGTCTACGGCGGCGCCCAGAAGAACCTGGGACCTCCCGGGGTCACCATCGTGTTCGTCCAGAGGTCGGTGCTCGAGACGACCAATCGTGATCTGGGGGCTTACCTCCGTTATGACGTTCATGCCGACGAAGATTCTCTCTACAACACGCCGCCGGTGTTTTCGATTTGGATGGTCGGCAAGGTCCTGAAGTGGGTGGTCGCCCGGGGCGGTGTGGCCGCGATGGAAGCAGCGGCTCACACCAAGTCGGAAGTGCTCTACGGCGCCATCGCTGCCAGCGACGACTTCTACCGGAGCCCGGTCGAACCCGAGAGCCGGTCGCTGATGAATGTCGTTTTTCATCTCCCCACCGAGGACCTAGAAGCAGAGTTCATCGCTGCGGCAACAGATGCCGGACTCGTGGGGCTGAAGGGGCATCGCAGTGTCGGCGGTTGTCGGGCCTCGCTCTACAATGCGATGCCACTGGACGGCGTGGAGGCCTTGGTCCGATTCATGGCTCGGTTCAAGGCCGATCGAGGGTGACGCCGGGTTCTGACGCCACGTCATCGTTGTTCCGGCCCTTCGGCGCCTATCTGCCGCGGCCGGATCTGGCACAGCAGGTGGTGGCGCCGCAGTACGACAACCTTACGATCGAGCAGACCCATCAGATCGTCGCCGGGAACCCTCTCAGTTTCCTGAACGTGGTGCGCTCGGAGATCGATCATCCGGAGCAGAGCCCGGGGGACCGGCGGGTAATGCTGATCGAGACCGCCGAACGGCTCCGACGACTGCTGGATGGCGAGATCTTCGACTACTACGAGCCCCCGGTGTTCTTTGTATGCCGCCTCGAATCGGGTGGACACACCCAGGTGGGCATCGTCGCCGATCTGGCGCTCGCCGCCTACGACCGCGGGTTGGTCAAGGTGCATGAGTCGACCAGGCGCGGGCAGGAGGATCGGCTTGTCGAATACATGGACAGCGTCCAAGCGAGCTTCTTGCCCGTCTTCCTGATCCATCGCAAGCTGGCCCGGATCGACGAGGTGGTGGCCCGGGTGGTGGCCCGGGAGCCGCTGATCGACATCCAGGCCGACTCCGAGCTACGGATAGCGTTCTGGGTTGTGGATTCCGGCGACGAGGTGGCTGCCATCGAGGCGGTGTTGGCGGAGTTGGATACGGTCTACATCGCCGATGGCCATCATCGAGCGGCGGCGGCGTCCCGCTACGCCGCGAGGCGACGCGGAGGCTCTACTCCAGGGCCCGAACCGTACGAGCATCTGACGTCGGTGCTGTTCCCGGCCGACCAGCTGATGGGTCATTCATATGACCGCTGTCTGACCGATCTCGGGGGCCTGTCGACCGTGGAGCTGATCGCCCGGATTGCCGAGACCTTTGCCGTGGTCGAGATCGCCGACGATGAGGATCCAACGCCGACCGCCACCGGCGAGTTCTCCATGTATCTGGACGGACGGTGGCATCGGATCACCATCCCGGGGCACCTGCGCAACGCTGCCGGCGTCGCCGGTCTCGATGTCTCGGTGTTGCACGATCACCTGCTGGAGCCGCTGTTGGGTGTGGTCGATGTCCGCACCGACCCCCGAATCGAATTCGTCCCGGGCACTCAGGGGATCGGCGCCCTGGAGCATCTGTGTGAGTCGGAGTTTGAAGTCGCCTTCGCGGTTGCTGCGATGGATGTCGCCGATATGCTGACCGTTGCCGACCGCGGCGAGATCATGCCGCCTAAGTCGACATGGTTCGCCCCCAAGCTGCGCTCGGGGTTGGTCGTGAGGTTGTTGGACGATTAGGCACGTGTGGCGGTACTCGAGATATCAGATGTCAGATCTCTCGAGGAAGCGGCCCATTGCCGACCGCGGTGAGATCATGTGGCCGGGGTCGATATGGTCGGCCAACCAAGCTGCGCCCGGCGCTGGTCGTGAGCCTGTTGGAGGAGAAGGAGTTGGGTATCGGGGATCGAGCCGATCTGAGTTTCCCAACCCTGACTCCAGCCCATTTCCTCCAACCCCCTAGGAACGGCGGGACCGCCGTCGTACCTTGAGTTTGTGCTTTTCGCCGGACGGTTCGGTCGTCTCTTGCAGGTCTTGCTCCTGTCGCTCGTCTTGGTGGCGGCGGCCGCGTTGCCTGCGGGCGCCACTTTTTATCCCACATCGATCAGGTTGGCGCTTCTGTTTGATCGGGTGCAGTGGCAGTCGCAAATCGAGACCCTGACGCCGCTCCCGCGGAGGCACATCGCCGAAAGATGGGAGCGCTGAATGGATCAGGATGAAACGGTCGAATCGGTCCCGTGGAGCGAATTGCTCGACGACGTGGAGCCGAGCCAGGACATCCGCAGGATTGCCTATCTGGTGGCCGGTCTCTTGGGAGCAGTGGTGCTGGGGGCGGTGATCGCTCGAGCGTGGTGGTCCCCTTCACCACCGGTGGTGATCGCTCCGGGGATTCCGGTGACCGCCGACGTGGCTCCGCCGGTTGATGGGAGCGCGGCGGTACCGACTGCGACGATGTCGACCTTCCCTCTTTACAGTGAGGCCGACCTGATGGCCGATCCGCCGGATCCGGGAGAGCGGGCGGCAATCGTTCGGGCCGAGTGGTTCGTAACCGATTTCTTTACGGCCGACTATGAGCCCACGGGATCCGCCGATGTTCGGGCCGCGTTACCCGGAGCCGCCAACCTACCCGACATGCCGCAGGACGGCCGAGGCGGAATTTCGTACGTCGAGTGGGCTCGTACGTTCCGGATCGCCGAGACTGGAGACGGTGCCTACCTCGTCGGAGTGGTCTTCCGGACGCTCGCAGCGCCGCCCGACGGCGCTTTCATCCGGTTGCCGGTACGAGCGGTCGAGGTGGCGATCGACGTGGGGGCGGATGGTGCTTCGGTTGTTGATCTCCCCCGGCCCATCGCGCTTCCGGTGGGTCCGGAGCCCGCTCCGTGGCCGGAGGCGAGTGGTGATCCACCTCAGGGCGTGGTCGATATCGCGGCCGCCCGAGCCTCGGTGTGGGGGTCGGAGCCCAGGATCGTGTCGGCCGCGCAGTTGGCGGAGGGTTGGCGGATCGTCCTGACGGTGGCCGACGATGTCGGTAATAGGTGGCCGCTGTCTCTAATTGTCGAACTTTGAGGTTCAGGTTGTCGGGTCGATCGGCCGATGAGAAGTGATGCGAATCCGTGCGAGCATCGCGACAGTTTTCTTGGCGGCCACCTTTGCCGCCTGCTCGACCGCGCCTCCCGGCGCCGACGTGGACGATTCGGTCTCGGTATCGCCGGGTCCGTTCGGTGCCGTCGAACGGGCGCAGAACGTGGCCGATCAGGTAGAGCAGCGGCAGGCAGACCTCGAGGCCCAACTCGACGACCCGTTCCAGCAGCCTTAAGAGGACGCCCCAACCTGCGCCGACTCGGTGCCCGGGGTTGGGCCCCGGCGCCACACCGCGATGAGCCGAAGAGTCATGGCATACGCTGAGTACGGCGCGATGGTCGAGGGCTAGCCTCCGAGTGTGCCACTGAGAACCGGCCTCGCCACACTCGTCTCAACTCATCTTGAAGCCGGAAGCGCGATTGCCGTCGCCGGTGAATCAGCCGCCGAGTTCGCCGAGGATCTGGTTCGTTCCGGCGCCCCACCGCTCGCCGTCGAAGCCGATCGTTTCGCTCTCCTGACCGCGGCGCTCGATCCGCCGAACGTGGGGCGAGTGCGCGATCTTCCCGAGGGGGCAGTAGACCTGGTTGTGCTGCGCCGCCCCTGGCGCACCCCGGCGGACGTTATCGGCGCGCTGGCGGCGGCAGTACGAGCGGTCCGGCCCGGTGGTGAGGTAGTGGCCACAGATATCGATGTGAATCGGCTGCTCGCCGGGCCGAGTCCCAGATACCCGGTCCGTTTGCTCTACCTGGCAGAGCCTGACGTGGCGGATCGACTCAGGTTGTCGGCCGCGACTATGGGTTCGGTGGGAACCGAGGCCGTTCGAGCCGGTTTGCGCGAGGTCGTGACCCTCAATTACGACGAGGTACGCGGAACCTACGAGGACGTTGCCGGACTCTGGTCGGGAATCCGTGAGCGCGGCTGGCGTGGAGCCGCTTGGGTCCCGGAACAGAGGGCGCGGTCCTTACTCGAGGACGTGGCCACCTCGATGGCCGGCGCGGTTCCTGCCGGATGGGCCGTGGACCGCGAGCCGTGGTTCGCGGTTTTTGGGCTTCGCCCGTGATTCAACCGTCGAAGTGCGCCTCGAGAATACGGGTGGCTTGCGGCGCGATTTCATCCCAGAAAGCATCCGGGCTCTTCGAGATGGTCACGAAGTCGGCCGACATGAACACACTCGTGACGCCCGTCAACGCCAAGAGCGGGGCGGCGATCGGGTCGTCGGTCTCGATGCCGGCCGCAAAGCTCTTCGGGGTGTCGAATTCGATGCCGACTGTGAACTTGAGCGCGTTCGGGTTGGGGGTTGGGGTGACCGAAACCGGCATGCTCCTCCTTGGGGTCGCGGCGAAATCTAGTGCCTCGTCCGACAACGTCGGCCGCGTTGGGGGCGTCCGGTGATCCCCCCGGCTGGATCCTCGGCCTCGGAGCACGGACCGGTGTGCCTCCGTCCGAGGTCCTTGTCAGAGAAACCCCTTCCTCGCCCTCAACCTCGTCAACGTTACCTGGCAGAGCAACTAGCGAGACCTTGAGTGCGAGCCGGGGTCGACGTCGGAGGCACATTCACCGATCTGGTGCTGTGGGATGGTGCGCGGCTCAGGACCGCCAAGGTACCGACCACGCCGGAGGACCAGAGCAAAGGTGTCATCGAGGTCTTGCGATCGACGGACGCTACTACGAACGAGATGATTCACGGCACCACCGTCGCCACCAACGCCTTGCTGGAGCGGACCGGGGCTCGGACTGCACTGGTCACCGACGCCGGGTTCGAGGACCTGATCGAGATCGGGCGCCAGGATCGACCTTCGCTCTACGACGTCGCGGTCACCAGGGCGCAGCCCCTGGTCGAGTCGAGCTACAGGGTGGGAGTACCTCGCCGATCGTTCGACGCCACGGGCTCCGGTGGGCTCGACTTCAGAGAAGCCGTGGCGGCACTGGAGGATCTGGCTCCGGATGCGGTTGCGATCGGCACCCTGTTCTCGTTCCTCGACCCGTCACGCGAAGAGGCGCTGGGCGTTGCCGTCGCCGAGATTCTGCCCGAGGCCGCGATTTCGCTCTCCTCGAGGGTGGCTCCGGAGTTTCGCGAATTCGAGCGGATCTCGACCACGGTGATCAACGCTTATCTACAGCCGACCATGGCCCGCTATCTGGGCCGGCTCGGTGCTTCTCTTTCCGACGTGGGGGTGACCGGTGCTCCGTCCGTGATGCGTAGTTCGGGCGGTCTGATCGGTTTGGCGGCGGCGGCCCGTCTGCCGGCATCGATCGTCCTGTCGGGCCCGGCCGGAGGCGTTGTTGCTGCCGCAGCCCTTGGGACGTCTCTCGGCAAGTCATCTCTGATCTCGTTCGACATGGGTGGGACCAGCACCGATGTGTGTCGGATCACCGATGGTCGGCCGCAGGTCATGTTCGAAAGGCCCGTCGGTGGGCTTCCAAATCGACTGCCCTCGGTGGCGATCCACACGGTCGGTGCCGGAGGTGGGAGCCTCGCCTGGGTAGATCCGGGTGGGGCTCTTCGGGTCGGACCCCGCAGCGCCGGCGCGATTCCCGGCCCTGCTGCTTATGGCCGGGGTGGGATCAATCCGACGGTTACCGATGCCAATCTGGTCGTAGGTCGTCTCGCCGGAGGAGCTTCGCTGGGCGAAGCCCTGGCGCTGGACCTGGATTTGGCCCAGGGGGCGGTCGTCCGGATCGGCGACGCTCTCGGCCTGTCGTCCGCCGACACCGCTGGAGGCATCCTCGAGGTGGTCGAGTCGCATATGGAGCGGGCGATCCGGGTCGTTTCGGTGGAGGAGGGTGCCGACCCTCGGGACTCGGTTCTGGTGGCCTTCGGCGGTGCCGGAGGAATGCACGCGACTGCCCTAGCCCGACATCTCGACATGGCCGGTGTGATCGTTGCGCCGCATGCCGGGGTGTTCTCGGCCCTTGGCCTGCTGCTGGCGCCGCCGCGCTCCGACTCGGTGATGGGGGTGCTTCTAGAACCCGGTGGCGATCTCGACGGTGCGGTGCAGGCGGTGCGCAAAACCGCCGTTTCCGACCTCAGCGATGCCGGTTCGGTGCCGGTGGCGGTCGAATGCACCGTCGATGTGAGGTATCGCGGTCAATCCCACGAGACCTCGATCACGTATGACCCGGGAGATGGCTGGGCGGCGCTCGCCGATAGATTCCACCTGGCCCACTTTGATCGCAACGGATTCGCTCGTACCGGCGACCCGGTAGAGGTGATTGCGGTGAGAGCGGCTGCAACCGGACGTCCCGCGCTCACGTTCGAGCAGCTTCCCGCCCACCGGGGAGGTGGCGATGCCCGGCGAGCGGATCGAATGGTGCTGCTTCCGGACGGGCCCGGCAAGGCAACGGTGTGGTGGCGTCCCGACCTGGCGGTGGGGACTGAGATCGTCGGTCCGGCGATCATCGAGGAGCCGGAGGCCACCAGCTATCTCGGCCCGGGAGAGCGCGCTGTGGTTCACGAGTCGGGTGCGTTGGAGGTGGCGTGGTGAGGCCGGTGGACGCGGTCACGCTCGAAGTGGCTCGGAATCGTCTCTCGTCTGTGGCCGAGGAGATGGGCGCGGTGCTGCGCCGGACCGCCTACTCACCGAACATCAAGGAGCGAGCGGACTGCTCGGCGGCGGTGTTCGTGGCCGACGGGGAGATGCTGGCTCAGGCCGAGCACATCCCGGTTCATCTCGGGTCGATGCCGGCTTCGGTGGCCGCCGTGCTCGAGGTATTCGGTTCGGACGTAGATCCGGGCACCCAGTTCGCGGTCAACGATCCGTATGCGGGTGGGACCCATCTCAATGATCTGACGTTGGTTCGTCCCGTCCACTTCGACGGCACGCTGGTGGGATGGGTGGCCAATCGGGCTCACCATGCCGACGTCGGAGGAGAGGCACCGGGTTCGATGCCGGCTCACGCCACCCGACTCGAGCAGGAAGGACATGTTGTGCCGCCGACGGTCGCCGTCGTCGGTGGTGAGTGGGAGCGTAACTTCTTCGAGGCTTTCGTTGATGCGACCCGCACCCCCGACGAGCGAGTCGGCGATCTCTCGGCACAGCTCGGCGCCAACGAGGCCGGGGCAGTTCGCCTCAGCGAGGTCATTGGAGGCCACGGTCGGCACCGGTTCGACGCCATTGCCGGTGCACTGCTCGATTACGGCGAAGCGAGGATGCGCTCGGCACTACAGGCGCTCCCCGACGGCGAGTACCGGTTTGCCGACGCCATGGAGTTTGGTGATCGCGATATTCCGATCGAGGTGTTGGTGGGGATCGACGGCGATCGCCTGGTGGCCGACTTCAGTGGGAGCTCGCCACAAATCGAAGCCAACTTCAACGCAGTCGATGCGGTCACTCGATCGTGCCTCTACTACGCCGTCCGGGTGGCGACCGACCCGACCATTCCGACCAATGGCGGGTGCTATCGGCCGCTCGAACTCGTTACCGAGCCGGGCTCGATCGTGTCGGCGCGAGATGGGGTTGCGGTCGCTGCCGGAAACGTGGAGACGAGCCAGAGGATTGCCGATGTCCTGCTCGGTGCATTGGCGCAGGCGGCTCCCGATCGGGTGCCGGCTGCATCACAGGGAACGATGAACAACATCCTCATCGGGTCGGACCGTTTCGTGTACTACGAGACGATCGCCGGAGGTGAGGGAGCGACACCTCATCGCGCCGGCCAGTCGGGGATTCACACCGGGATGACCAACACCAAGAACACGCCGATCGAGTCACTCGAATCTCACTATCCATTTCGGGTGCATGAGACGGGTCTGCGATCTGGCAGTGGAGGCAGAGGCCTGCATCACGGCGGCGAAGGGATCATCCGTGAGATCGAGTTTCTGGAGGCGGCCACGGTGTCTCTGATGGGGGAGCGCCGCCGGATAAGACCATGGGGGTTGGCCGGTGGTGAGCCGGGCGCATGCGGAGAGGACTGGTTGAGGCGTGCCGGTGGCGCCGAAGAAAGGGTGCCTGGCAAGACGACCTTTGAGGTGTCCGGCGGTGATCGCCTGCGAGTGCTTACTCCTGGTGGGGGTGGCTGGGGACCGAGAAATGAGTGATCCCCGGTCATCCGGGGATCAACTCGGTAGGGGTGACCGGAAAGCCCCTGGGCGTACGTCAACCGGTCTATGTTGTATTTCCCGACGGTCGAGGCGAACCGCTTCCGCCGGGAGCTAGCCGTCTCCCCGAGCGAACCCGGAGGGCGGAAATCTCTTTAGCTGTGGCCCGGTCGCCAGATGGCGAGCGCCGGTTGTGCCCAGAGGGCAAGGAACGTGGCGATTGTGAGCGCCAGGACTGTGAGCCGATTCCGCATTTGTCTCTCCCTCACGTAGTCGTGATGTCTGGAGAATGAGATCGGCCTCTCTCGGCGTTATCTAAAGGAGTACAAGAAACTGAGCGCTCACGCGCGGTGAGTGGTTTACCGACTACCGCGGGTAAGAATCGCGTATCCCTCAGAGCGAAGCGCCGCCAGATCTCGACGAATCGTCGCTTCGCTCGAGTCCAATGCCTCGGCTAGATGAACGATTGTTGGACTCGCACCCGCTTCATTGGCCTCGTTCACAAGCCTGACGACCTGGCGTCTCCGCCGTTCAATGGGATCGACGATTCGCTCATCAGCGGGCTCGTGAACGGCCCAGGAGACGTCGATGTACTCGTCATCTCGTGGTGCCCGGCCGAGTGGCGCGTTTGTCGAGGGCAGTTTGAAGATTTCTCTCCTGGGCTGTAGCGCGGACCAACGAGCCTGGATGGCGTGGTGGTTGGGGATGTGACTCCACGATTGCTCCTGGAGATCTTCATCGAGGGCGCCGAGCATCAAGGTGAGCTGTTCATGTGCGAGGGTGATGTGGTGTGCGGCCTCCTCATCGTTTCCGAGAACGCCATGAACTTCGCTCAGAGCCAGGGGTACGAGGTGGGCTAGTTCGACTCCCGGTCGTATCTCTCGCATGGCCTTCGTGGCCCAATCAAGGGCCTCATCCGGCCTACCGGCTCTGAGGGTTAACCGACCTGCAAGGGCGCGGATACCAACAAGGAGGTCATTCATTCCGAACTCTCGACAGATAGCTTCTGCCTCGAGAATGTGCTCGACCCCTTCATCAATCGTGTCGTTCTCAAATTCGATGGCAGCCAATTCTCGAAGGGTTTGAGCCGTGAGCCACGAGTCTTTAGATTCCCGCGTGAGTGCCAGCGCTTCCCGGAACTGGGCTTGCCCCGTCTCAAGGTCTCCAGCGCGACCGGCGAGACTGCCCAACAACCCCAAGCACTGAGCGATACCTCGCGAATCACCGATTTCCTCATAGATCGAAAGAGCCTCAGCGGTTTGCCTCTGAGCCCTCTCGTCGTCACCGATCAAGCCGTGCCATAGCCAAGCGACATTCGAGAGAACGAGAGCCTTGCCGCGGCTGTTCCCGAGTGCTGCATAGGACTCCTCGGCCTTCTCGAACGATTCAAGAGCCGCGTCGAGACGGTTTGTGATGATCTGGAGAATCGCCAAGTTCATTCGGTAGACAGCTCCACCATGCCGGTAGCCAACGCGGTGTGAGATCTCCAGGGCACGCATGAGGTCCGTCTCGGCGCTTTCAGGCTCTCCGCGTTCCATTCGGAGCGTGCCGAGTGTGCCTAGAGCTTCGGCTTGTCCCCTCGCGTCCCCAATCTCGGTATACAGATTCAATGCGGCGAGGAGTTGCGACTCAGCTTCGCCGAATCGCTGGAGGTCGATCAGGTTCTGTCCGAGCGCATTTCGTGCGTTTGCCTCTTGCTGGATGTCGGTATCTCGGTACTCGGCGGCTTCTTCAAGGTGCAACACACCATCTGCGGCGCGGCCGCCATAACAGGCGATCATGCCTAGGGCAGTGAGCGCCGCAACGATCGGTCCAGATTCTTTGGATTTGCGGGCTGCATCGAGAGCCTTGCCCGCTTCGCTCTCGGCTTCCTCAAACCGGTCCTGATGAGCGAGCCACCATGCTCGTCGGCGGATGACCTCACCCCGTTCGCTTTCGCTGGCGAACCTACTCAATCGTCTCAGCACGAGTTCTTGATCGTCTCTTCGCCCGAGGACGTCGAGAACCTCCTCATGGAGTGCCGCCACTACGTAGCGACGACTGTCGGAAGCATCGATCTCGTCCAGTGCCTTGGAGGCGTGCTCGAGGTGCTGCGCAGCGGTGTCATAAGCATGGACAGACATAGCCTTTTCGGCTGATCTCTCGAGGAAAATGGCGGCACGATCGGGCATTCGGGCAGTGACGAAGTGATGGGCAAGGATCTCAACCTCTTCGGGCCGATGTGATTCGACTGCCTGGGCAATTCGGCGATGGAGATCAAGACGTCTCGACGTCGGTAGGTCGTCGTAGACAACTCGGCGGACGAGTTCGTGTTCGAGAGAGAAGCCTGTTTCGTTGCCACCGATGAAGCGTCTTCGCTGGAGGTCGTCGATGGCCTCCAACGCTGCCGCGTCGGCGAGTTCGGACGCATCGACGACTTCTGTGAGGAGGAGAACGCCATCGTGGGACGCCACCAATTCGAGCGTGCGGCGTGAGCTGTTCCCGAGAGATTCAAGGCGGTGTCGGATGAGCGAGTGAACGGTTGGGGTGACCGGGAGTCGATCACCGACTAGCGGGGCGTCTTCAGCCGGTGCTTCAGCTTCGCCAAGCGAATCCCGCTCATAGAGAGCCCTGAGCGTCTCCACAATGAAGAGTGGGATTCCACCGGTCTCTCGGTGGAGCCGCTCGGAGAATCCTCCACTCACCTCAGCAATTCCCAGACTCTTGCGGATGAGTTCTTCGGCCTGGGCCGGGGTGAGGGCCGCCAGCGAGATTCGCTCGCAATGTTCCAGGCGGTCTAAGCCTCGGAGAAGATCCCACACCTCGGATCGCTCTCTCGCCTCACCGTGGCGGTAGGTGACGGCGAACAGGATCCTTTGGTCGTGAATTCGCAGCGCCAACTGCGACAGCGTCTGGATGGTGTCCTCATCCGCCCAATGGACGTCCTCGAGGACCACGAGGGTCGGATTGGTCGCAGCCAGACCTTGGAAGGCGGCCCCGATCGCCTCGTGCATCCGCGCCTGCTCGTCGGCCATTCCCATGGCGACCTCTGGGGCTGCGTCGGGAGCAAGTCGCGGGATGAGGGGAGCCAGGGTCGCGATTCGGGTGTCGTCCAGTCGTCCCTGCAACTGACGGATTCGCAGGTCGCTCAAACCGGTTCGCAGTGCATCGCCGATCGGTCCGAACGGCCGCCCGCCACTCGGGGAGGACCGTCCCCAGATGACGTCCATGCCGCGCCACCGGGCATCGTCAGCAACCTCGCGCAGCAGGCGGGTCTTGCCGACACCGGACTCACCCTCGACCAGTACGATGCCACCCCTACCCTCTAGAACCTCATCGAGCCGCTGGGCAAAACGGGCTCGTTCCGTCTCTCTACCGACGAAAGGCGCCGCCTCGGCGTCGCCGAACAACGGAGACTCCTCGTGTGACGGCAACGGTCGTCCGCCGGCATCGCGATCCGCCAGTGTCGCCTCGTAAAGATCCACCGTCTCGGCTGACGGTTCGGTGCCCAGTTCCTCAGCGAGGATCCGACGGCACTCTTCGAACTGGCGCAGCGCCTCGTTGTGTCGGCCGAGCAGGACCGCGATCCTCATCACTCGTCGGTGGGCCTCTTCGTCGAACTCATTCTCCTGCGCCAGCCGTCGCGCCAGGGAGAGTGCGGTTTCGTAGTCACCGCGAGCCATGGCCAGATCGGCCAGCCGCTCGAGTGCTACGAGGAACTTGGTCCTCAACTGAGACTGATCGGGGAACAGCCAGTCGTCGTAGAAGCCGGCGAGGAGATCGCCCCGGTAGAGCTCGACGGCCCTGGTGAGAGCCTCGGTCTCTCCCGACCGGTCTGCCTCGGCAGCCTCGTCGAGCGCGGCGAGAAACTCGTCGATGTCGAGCCAAAAGTCGGCATCCGGGTTGAAGCGGATCGTGTCGGGGGTGCCGATCAGGTAGCGCTGTCCGTCATCTTCGCCCAGTGATCTCTGCGTCTGCCAGAGAGCCTGACTCAAACGCCGGCGGGCTCGGCCCTCATCGAAGTCGGGCCAGAAGGTCCCGGCAAGGAGGTCGCGAGTGTGGGCGCGCTCCCGATTCAGGACCAGGAACGCAAACAGCGACCGGGCGGCACGTAGCGGCAACTGCTCGAGCACCCGTCCATCGCGGCCGAGCTGGAAGCCCCCCAGCAGGCGAATTTCCAGTTGTTCCATGCGTGTGAAACGGTAGCCAGTGGCCGGCGACGTTGGTGATGTTCCGGGCGAAGCAGGGGATGCCTCACGCAGGACCCTCGGACGACTTCGCACCTCACGTACTTCAAGGACGAGGACGCAGCCGGGGAGGTCACTGGCCGCTGTGTATGCGGCAAATGTTGCAGTCTGGGGTCCGTCCAGAGCCGTTGTGACCGACGGTAGGGTGCGCCGCCAATGCCTCAGACCGAGCTGGACCCACGGCGGCTGCTACCCCTCATCGTCACGGTTACCGGGATGGGCGTGCTCGCCTTTGCAATCATTGCTCCGGTACTGCCGGACCTTGCCGAAGAACTCGGCGTCTCCAGAGGCTCGATCGGTCTGGTGCAGGGGGCGGTAGCCATCCCCGGCATCTTCCTGGCTGCTTACATCGGATATCTGGCCGATCGGTTCGGTCGGCGGCGCGTGATCCGGGTGTCGTTGATCATCTTCGGGGTCTTTGGTCTGGCCTGCTTCTTTGCTCGCTCCTACTGGGTTCTGGTGGGGTTTCGCATCCTGCAGGGTCTCGGCACCAGCGGCCTGCTCAGCCTCGGCGTCGTTCTCATCGGAGATCTGTTTACCGGGATCGAGCGGCGTTGGGCGATGGGTATCAATCTGGCAGCGCTCACCATGACGACGACCTTGGCTCCGATCGCCGGCGGATTCATCGCCGAGGGAGGCGCCTTCCGACCTTTCCTCATCTTCTTCTTGGCCTTCCCGGTCTTCGTCATGGCGCGACGGTTGCCGGATCCAAAGGGCGCAACCAAGCCGTCACCCCCATTTCGACATCTGCGCGAGGCCATGCAACTCCTCAAGAGGGAGGGCAAGCGCAGCGATTTCCTCGGTGTGCTCCCGATGTCGCTGATCACTCTCGGGGTGTTCCTCGGGCTCGGCCTCACCGTGCTTCCGCTGTTCCTAGAGCGCGAATTCGGACTCGGCGTGTCGCAGCGTGGATTGGTGGCTGCGATTCTGTCCGCCTCCAGCAGCTTGGCATCCGTGTTGAGTGGCCGCGTTGGATCTCTGTACACGCCTCGGCAGGTGCTCACATCCGCCTTCACCTTCATGGTTGTGGGATTCACAGTGATCGGGCTCGCCCCGTCCCTGTGGGTGCTATCGCTCGGCCTGATCCTGCTCGGCTTGGCAACCGGGTCGATCTTTCCGCTTCTCCAGGACTACTCGGCCAGCGTCGGCCCGGCTCATTACCGAGGCATGCTGGTGGGGACTTGGGTCTCGGCCAACCGGGTGGGCCAGTTCGCCGGTCCGGCCGGCGGTACCGCCCTTGCCGACTCGATCGGTGATCGGCGTGCCTACTTCGCCGGTGCCGCGGTGATGGGCGTCATTGCCGTCACCTGGATGCCGCTGCGGAGACTCGGCAGGCGGATCAGTCAACGTGGTGCCGAATGACCTACCGGTAGGCTCGGTCCATTATGGGTTTGAGCAATGCCCTGGTATCCGAACTGGCTTCGATCGTCGGTGCGGAGGCGGTGAAGTCCGGCGACCTCGATCGACATCTCTACAGCAAGGATGCCGGCGTTATACGCGGCGAGGTCTCGGTGGTGGTGCTCCCCAGGACGGCTCGCCAGGTTGCCTCCATCGTCCGCACCGCGGTGGCTCACGGCTTGGCGGTCGTTCCCCGCGGAGCCGGCACCGGCTTGACCGGGGGAGCAGTACCTGAGGGTCCGGCGATCCTGCTGGTGACCACCCGGATGGATCAGGTCGATGTCGATGCTGCCAATCGGACTGCCTGGGTGGGGCCCGGTGTCATCAATCTGGATCTGTCCAACCAGACGGCTTCGCTGGGAATCCACTTCGCCCCCGATCCGTCCTCACAAGCGGCTTGCACCATCGGCGGCAACGTCGCCAACAACAGCGGAGGTCCGCACTGCCTGGCTGAAGGCTCGACCGTTAACCATGTCCTGGCCGTCGAATTCGTCACCGCCGGTGGTGAGATAGTCGTGGCCGGGTCCGGCGCCCCCGATCCGCCGGGACTCGACGTGCGCGGGGTGATGGTTGGATCCGAGGGAACTCTTGGGATCATCACCCGAATCCTGGTGAAGCTGATCCCCAATCCGCCTGCGATTCGCACCCTTCTGATAGCTTTCCCCGAAGTCAGAGGAGCAGCCGCCACCGTCACGGATGTGATCGCGTCCGGTGTCGTGCCGGCTGCATTGGAGATGATGGACCAACCGCTCATCCGGGCGGTCGAGAACTTCGTCCACGCCGACCTGCCGGTCGATGCGGCTGTGGTGTTACTGGCCGAAGTCGTTGGTCACGAGGCTGGAGTGGATGTCGAGGCCGAGTTGATCGAGCGAATCGCTACCGACCACGGGGCCTTTCAGTTGAGACGTGCCGCCGATGCCGATGAGCGAGAACTGCTGTGGAAGGCCCGTAAGTCCTCGTTTGGGGCAATCGCCCAAATCGCACCCGACTACTACCTCCACGACACCGTGATCCCTCGAACCAAGCTGGTCGAAGTCCTCGAGCAGATCTACCAGATCGCCGAGCGGCGCAACCTGGTGGTTCTCAACACGATCCATGCCGGCGACGGAAACCTTCACCCGTTGTTCGCCTTCGATGCCAGCGATCCCGAGGCGGTGACTCAGGTGAACCAGGCGGCAGATGAGATCGTCGAGATTTCGATCGCGGCCGGGGGAGTGCTGTCGGGCGAGCACGGGATCGGCCAGGAGAAACGCGATCTGATGCACCTGGTCTTTTCCCCGGTGGACCTCGACGCCCAGGCACGGTTGAGGGACGCCTTCGATCCGGAGGCGACGATGAATCCGAAGAAGATCCTTCCGGCAGGTGCTCGCTGTTTCGATTTTGGGCGGCCGATCCCCGAGGGCGCTTGGCTGTGACCGGACTCCGCTCCACTCTCGGCAAGCTTGTAGGAGGATCGGCGATCGAAATCGACGGTGCACCGGCGGCAGATCTGAGCGTGGCACCCGAATCCGCTGAACAGATCGCCACGCTGCTCGACTTCGCATCGGAGCACGGCCTCACCGTCCTCCCATGGGGAAGCGGGCGGCATCAGGGGTTCGGAGGTCGCATCGACCCTGATGTGATCGTCTCCACCAGCCGTCTCGCCGGCATCACCGAATGGATTCCCGACGATCTCACGGTGGTGCTCGGAAGCGGTGCGACGTTGGGCCTGTTGCACGACCAGATCTGGACCCGACGGCAGTCGGCGATTCTTCCCGAGACTTCGCCCGAGGCGACGATCGGCGGGGTGATAGCGGCAGGAGTCTCCGGATGGAAAAGACTCCGTTACGGACCGACTCGGGACCGCCTGCTCCAGGTGAAATTCGTCACCGGTGACGGGAGGGTGGTCACAGGTGGTGCCCGGGTAGTGAAGAACGTCACCGGATACGATCTCCCCCGTCTCCTTACAGGGTCCTTCGGATCGCTCGGGATCATCACCTCGGTCTGCCTGAAGCTGTGGCCGGTCCCCGAAGCCTTGGCCACCGTTGCCACCGATGATCCTGATCGAGCGCTGGCCGTCACCCACCGACCGCAGGCGGTGCTCGAAACGCCGGATGGGGTTTCGGTGTACCTGGCCGGGACCGCCGCCGAGGTCGAGGCGCAGGCCGCCGCGGTGGGTGGCGAAGTCACCGCGGGACACTCCTGGCCGGATCAGCCGGCCGGTGAATGTGTCGTATGCATCCGGGTGACGCCGGTCGATGTGGCGTTGGTGGTCACCTCGCTGACCGCACACAGTTTCGTGGCCGCCCACGGGGTGGGGGAGGTTGTCGTCGCGGTCGACCCGTCCGAAATCGAAGGCCTACGAGAGCGGGCCGAGGCCGGAGGCGGTGCGGTTGTGGTCGAGCGTGCTCCCCAGGCCGTCTATGAGGAGATCGATCCGTGGGGGACTCCGCCGGCCACCATCGATCTGCAACGTCGAATCAAGGCGGCGTTCGATCCGCTGAACGTCCTGGTTGCAGGCCGGCTCCCGGGGAATCTCTGATGTCCCGGCCGGTGATGTTCGGGACGAGGCAGCGGTTGGGCACAGACGTTCGAGCGCTACCCGGTCTCGAACTCCTCAGGATGATTGTGCCGCCCTTTGGACGGCGCTTCAATATGCGTTCTGAAGTCGACAAGCATTGCCGGTCGGGGCACTGATGCCCTGGTCGACCAGGTGGGCGCCGACGTCGGAGGAGCTGAGTGCTTGCATCGAATGCGGGCTCTGCCTTCCCCATTGTCCGACGTATCGCCTCACCGGTGATGAGACCGCATCGCCGCGTGGAAGGCTCAATGCGATGTCGGCGGTTGCCTCCGGACTGGTCGAGATCGATGACGCCTTTGACGAGGTCATGTCCTTCTGCCTCCAATGCCGGGCGTGTGAGGCCGCCTGTCCTTCGCTGGTCTCATTCGGCCGGGCGATGGAGGGAGCTCGCGCCGAGTTGACGGCAGTACGACCTCGTGGTCGCCGACTGCGGGTTCGTGTGTTTGGTCGCTTGATACGGAGGCGTTGGATGGTCTCTCTGGTCTCGTTGGGGGCGGCCCTGGCGCAGCGAGTCGGTCGACGGGCCATCCCACGCCGCCTTCGCATCGGCCTGAAGGGAATGCGCCGCCTGCCATTTCGTCGCTCGAGTGTGCTGGGGTACGACTCGTCGCGGGGCGGGGAGACCGTGGGTCTGCTCGCCGGGTGTGTGATGGACCCCTGGTTCGGCAGCGTGCACCACGCCACGATCGCGCTGCTGGAGAAGGCCGGATACCGGGTGGTGGTGCCTAAGGGGCAGACCTGCTGTGGGGCGCTGGCTGCTCATGAAGGGGCGGCCGATGAAGCCCTCCGGATGGCGGCGGTGAATCAGGAGGCGTTCGCCGGGGTCGATCTCGTGGTCTCCAATTCAGCCGGGTGCAGCGCTCACCTCGCCGGCTACGGCCATTGGGAGGCTCCCGCGGTGCAAGAGCGTTCGGTCGATGCGCTTCGGCTGGTGGCTGAGGCGATCGCCGACGGGAGACTCCCCACGCTGGAACTGACCGGAGAGCGGGTGGCGGTCCAGGATCCTTGTCATCATCGGCACGCACTCCGCATGATCAACGAACCGAGGGTCATTCTGCGCGCAGCCGGATACGAGCCGATCGATGTCGATCCGGCCGCCATGTGCTGCGGTGCCGCCGGGGTGTACTCACTTCTTCGGCCGGAGACATCTGCCGCGCTGGGAAGTGCCAAGGCGGCGGAGGTCTTGGCCACAGGGTGTTCGACCGTGGCGACCGCCAACCCGGGCTGTGAGATGCAACTGCGGGGCCATCTCGGTGACGAAATTCGAGTTGCCCACCCGCTCGAGCTCTACGCCGAAGCACTGGCGCTTGGAGCGTTCGCCAATTAGGCGAGCGCGCTAACGCGATTCGATGGCCCTTTCGCGTTTAGCTCGCTATTCGGGTGCGTACTCGGCTCCATATCCGGCTGCGGCGTTCGGGTCCTCCTCGGCCTCGAGCGCCTCCGCACGGTGGTGCCGTCTTCCCGGCGGCGCTGTGCTCTACTTCCCATCAACGTGTGGCCCATGGCCCCCAACCTCGGTCACCGAGTCCGCGCCCATTGGCGCCCCCTTTCAGTCCTCGGTAGCGATGAGGATCCCGCCGGCGCGGGTGATCGCCTCGACCGTGATCCGGGATGCATCCTCGTTCAGGGTTTCGGGATCGGGCGTCTTGATCTCGATGCCGCCGGCGCGGGAGTCGACATCGACATAGACCTTCCAAGTGGCCGGAACCAGCAACCGGATACCGCCCATGAAGGCCTTGAGGGCGATGTGGGCACCACCAGGGTCGAGGGTGGCGTGGCGGAGATCGATGTCGATGCCGCCCATGCAGGCGATTGCGGTGCCGGTGCGAAGCGACCCGGCCTCGCTGGTCAACGCCCGACCGTCCATGAGCGCCACCAGCTTGAAGTTGTTGTCCGATGCGGTGCGCTCACCTTCGAAGGCGCGCGACAGCACGATCCCCACGAGCTTGACCACGCTCGAGATGATGAGGACTTTGATGAGGGCGCTGAGGAGCTTTCGCACGCCGCGAAACTAGCGCCGGAAAGAAACGAGGGACGCCGCCATGGCGCCCCTCGTTGTTGCCGGTTGTCTCGCTTCTAGAAATCGGACCAGCCGGTCGATGACATCGAGAAGATGGTGTCCTGTTGAATCCCGGCAGTGGCATCGGTGGTGGCGACGAAGCCGCCGGCATCCCACAGGCCCGCTTCAACCGCGGTCCCGCTCCGACCGTGGCCGGTGTTGCCCCACTCGACGTAGGAGACGATGGCGTCGGCCGATCCGAACGTGTTGCTCGAGTAGAGGCCGATCTCACCGCCGGATGCACCGATCCCGCCAATGTTGAGCTGCGCTTCGATGGTGAGTGTTCCCGGCGGGGGAAGGAAGACGTCGCCCCCCAGGCTTATAGCCACCGATTCGCCCGGTCCGACATCGATGTCCGGGAGCTCCTGGTAGCCCGGTCGCTGGCAGATCCAGTGACCCCCGAGGTTTCCGGCCTCCGTGCCGACGTTGGTGATGACCACCATCGGAGCCCCGAAAGTCACCGTGGTGATCTCGAAGATGGCACCTTCCATGGTCATGTCGTCGGCTGCGGTGGTGGCGGTGGCCGTACTGGTCGTGGTCTCGTCCGCCGTGGTCTCGTCGGTCATGGTCTCGTCGGTCGTGGCTTCGGTCGTTGCCGGTGCCGACGTGGTGGCGGTGGCCGCTTGGGTGGTGGTCGTGTCCCCGGCGTCGTCGTCGCCACAGGCGGCCACGACGAGCACCAGCACCAGCAGCATTGCGATGCGCTTCATGAATCTCCCTCAATAGCTTGCAAGGCGTATGGCGTATTCAACGATCCAGTTGGATCATCGGTTCCCTCTGTCGGTGTCCTATGACCGGTTGACTGCCATGACCTTGCGATTACGCTCCAGCGATGTCTCGCCGTGGCCCGCTTCTCGTGTTGGCGGCGGCGACCGTGTGGGGCACCACCGGCACCGCGCAAGCTCTCGGTCCCGAAGGCATCACGCCGGAGACCGTTGCCCTCATCCGCATGCTGGGAGGCTCGCTGCTGCTGATCCACTCAGTTCGCGCCGGCACCACCTCGCCCATCCGATTGTTGCCACGCGTTCCGCTTCTGCTGGCCATCGCAGCCATGGCGACCTCGCAGCCCCTGTTCTTCGGTGGCGTGGCGCGAACCGGCGTCGCCATCGGGACGATCGTCACCATCGGCAGCGGTCCACTGTTCGCCGGACTCCTGGCATGGCTGGTGCGGCGAGAATCGATCTCCGGACCGTGGTTGGCGGCTACGGGCCTGTCGATCGTGGGTGCCGTGCTGCTGGTGTCCGGCGGCGAGTCCGCCGGGATCGACGGCACCGGTCTGATGTTTGCGTTGGGCGCCGGTTTGATGTGGGCGGTGTATCTGGTCTGGGCCAAAGCAGTCTTTGAGACGGCCGACCCGGTGTTTGCAGCGGCGGTGATCTTCGCCGGGGCGGCAGTGGTGTTGGCGCCCACCGCGGTACTCGCCGACGCCTCGTGGATTGCCACGGGCCGAGGGCTTGGCGTCGCTCTGTGGCTGGTGCCGACGACGGCGGTGTCCTATCTGTTCTTCTCGCGAGGTCTCCAGGAGACACCGGTTGCGGTGGCGGCGACGATGACACTGGCCGAGCCTCTGACGGCGGCAGTGCTCGGACTGATGATCCTCGGCGAACCGGCCCGTGTCACCACCCTGGCCGGAATCGGACTCATCCTCTTCGGGTTACTGGTGCTGGCGCGGAAGGAGTAAGCCCTCAGAGCTCAGCCAATACGAGGAGCTCGGTCCCAAACGGATCGGTCACGGGACAGAACCTCACCGGGACGTGCATGAACTCGTCTGATGGGTCGGCTCCGGTACCGCCCGCCTCGATGAACGCTCGCTGCAGCCTCTCGGCTTCACCCGGCGAGTCCATCACGAATCCGATTTCGACGTTACGCGGATGCCCGTCCCCTCCTGCCAGCAGGGTGAGCCAGGTGTCACCTATTTGCCAGCTACGGGTGCCGGCACCCTCGATGTAGGCGGGGTCGCCCAGCACTTTGGTGTAGTAGTCGACTCCTCGGTCGTAGTCGGCAAAGTAGAGCGTCGCGCCCGCGGTGGAACGAAAGGCGAACCGTGGTTCAGGCGGCGGTTCCACGAAGTTGGCGGCGCGGTATGTCTGGTAGTCCATGGCCCGACGTTATCGCTGCCTGTTGCCTGCGCCAACCGTCACATGGGACTGGGCCTTCTGCCCCTCTACCGGCACGGAGGCTGGTGGGCGACGCCGGTTTCCCGCGATCACTGGAGGGGGGCTACGTGTTCCCGCGGAGGTAAGGGGCGGTACCTGGTCGTGGGGGGGGTTCGGTTCGAGTTCGCGCTCGCGGCATTAGTGAGACCTTGCACGCGTTTGCAGAGTCTCCGCCGGTTCGGAGCGTTCTCCCTCGAAGGGCGCCACGTCGTAGCGCCCGACTAGCCGAGCAGCGGTATGACGGAGCTCGCGCAACAGCCCGCCGGTTAGCCCGCGAACAAGGGCGCCGCCGACGTGGAACCGATGCGACATCGGCCACTTGAGTTCGTCCACCCCGCATAAGGCCGCCCCGTTGGCTATTCGGATCTGTTTGCGGATCATGGCGAGCGTCGCCGCTCGTTTATCGGCGGGTAGCCCGGCTGCTCGGTCCATCTCACCGAGCACCGCCTCGGCGGCGGTGAGGCTGTGCGACACTGCCGAATAGGTAGCGGCGTCAATGAGCCCGTGCTTGTACTTCAATTCGTTGAGTTCGCTGGCCACCTGATGCTGACACCCCCAGCAAGTAGGCGAGCTAGCCCACCCCCTCAGCACCCCTGACCTACCCAGTGTCGGCTTGCACCCGTCGAGGGATCGGTACCGCTGTCCTAAGCCGGTCGGATATCTCGCGGTTGGATTCCTAGAGCGCCAAGCCGAACACCGTGATTCCGCCGGTTTCGAAGCCGGCACGGCGAAAGGCCTGGATCAGCCAATCCACATCGGGAACCATCGCCCGCATCGTGTCGGATCCAGAGTCGGCGGCACGCTCGACCAGCGCTCGCACCATGGCTCTGGAATCCTCGGGGTTGGTCTCGATCCAGTAGACCTCGAAACGATCATCGAACGGAGCTGCGTATGCCCACCCGGGACGGCCCTCCCACAGCATTCGCTGCTTGGCCGCTTCTGCCAGAAGTGACACCGTGAGGCGTTGCCACGTCCACCCGATCGCAAACAGCCCATGGGCAGCGCGGGCCAATTCACCGCCACTCCACGACAGCAGGGCCGGTTCGGCCTCGGCCGAATTCGCCGGTTTGATTGCCTCGTAGCCCTTTACCCGCTGCCCCCCGTTCCCTTCAGGCACCGGGGACGAGTCGCCGACACCACGCTGCGCCCAGTACCAGTCACCGATTGGGCGGAAACCTGCCTTGGTGACCTGACCGCGGGCGGGGTCGTTCCAATCCTCAACCGCCAGTCGGATGACGCGGGCTCCTGCCTCTTTGGCCCACTGCCACATTGCCTCCCCGACGGCGGTGCCGATTCCGGCCCGGCGAAGGTCGGGGTGGACCCTCATGGCGTTGGACCAGGCTTCCGAGTCGGAGACCATCCGGATCCGCCCCACTCCCTGGGCGAGGCCGTTCACTTCGGCGACGATCACCGCGCTGCGCTTTTGCTCGAGCCAGTCTCCGAGGGCGTCAGCTATGTAGTCACCCCACGAGAAGGTTCCGGCGGTCCACGACGCGATGTAGTCGCGGTCGTCGGCTACGGCGAGTCGGATGGTGATGTCCATTGAGAGTGAGCGTATTCGCACCCGGGACCGACGGGGGCTTCTGATCGCACTGTGGCGGCGCACCGTCGAGTTGTCCGTTCCGGACCCGGCAGGGTGGGATGTCTGTTTACGTGTCAGCCCGTTCTTGGTGAGAGCGCCGTCGAGTTGTCCGTTGTCCGAAGGTGTCGTCAGGTGAACGGACAACGGAATACGGACGACGGCTCCGACACTCAAAGCGGGCTCGACCGAGATTGGTCGGGTCCCGGCTGTCAGCCTCCGGCGGTGAGCAGTGGTTCCTGCCCTTCGAGATCGGTGACTGCCACGATCGAGACGTTGTTCAGCGACACCGACGACGTCGAATCGAGCACGGCGACTCCACTGTCGGTGGGTCCCCAGACGGCGACTTGTTGTTTATTGCCCGAGTTGTCGATGACCCAAGCGATGTATCCCTCCCGGGGCGGGAGGTCGGCCAGATCGAGGTGAATCGCGGTCCCCCAGGCGCGCGACTGCAACTGGATGGTGCCGGTCGCCGATACGGATGATTCGACTACCCAAACGGTTTCCTCTCGGGAGTTCGGCAGGGCGGAGGCGACCATCGTCACCACCGCTATCGCAGCCGCAGCCGAGGCGATCCAACGCCACCTCTTTCGGCTCCGTTGCAAGGCCATCCATTCGGACCGGACCTGGTCTGAAGCCATGTTCGCCACCCTTGTCGGAGCCGGGGAGGACTGGTATCCGTCGAGCTTGGCCAGGAGACCGGGAATTGGAGCGAACTCGGCGACCTCGCGCCGACACTCCTCACACTGCGAGAGGTGGTCCTCGAACTGGAGCCGCTCGGCCGAGTCGAGTGCTCCCAGGACGTAGCTGGCAGACCAGCCGCGGAACACGCTGTGGTCGGTCATGCCAGAACTCCTCTTTCCTCCAGGGCGGCCCGAAGGGCTCGCATTCCGTAGTACATCCGCGACTTGACAGTTCCGTCGGGAATCCCGAATAGCGCGGCTATCTCGTTGATCGAGTATCCACCGAAGTAGGCCGCAACCAAAACCTCACGATGTTGATCTGATAGCGACCTGAGCCCGTCTTGCACCAGCGTCGAATCGGCCAGCGAGTCCACCGGTAGCTCCATGGGGTCCTCCGCTACCTCGTCCCGAGCCACCGATCGGAGGTGGCGGCTGCTCTTGCGGTAGTGGTCGACCGCGGTTGTCTTGAGAATGGCAAACACCCACGCTCGTTCGCTTCCTCGTACCGGATCGAACTGGCCGTAGCTGCGCCAGGCCTTCACCAGGGTTTCGGACACGACCTCCTCGGCGTCCCGTCGATCCTGGAATCTGCCGCGAGCCCACCCAAACAGAGCGTCGCCGTGTTCGTCCGCCATTCGGCGGACAAACGCTTCGGCACGATCCGGTCCGGATTCAGGTGGCACTTGGGTATCCATTCTTGCCGAGCCGGGGCTGCGGTGGGGGGTCGGGATCGTCCCCCCACCGCAGCCATGGTGGCTCGGTCGGGAGGAGCGCTAGCCGATCGTCACCAGTGCGCCGGTGACTGCGACCGATCCGTCTGCAGTTCTGGCAGGAGAATCCTCACCAGGGAACTCATACTCACCGTTGCCGTTGACATCGATGTGTGCCATCGGGAACAGCATGTCGGTTGCCGCGAGCGGCTCGTCGAGTGTCACCACCACGTTGGTCGAGGTGCCGGCCGGGAGTAGATCGGAGTGGCCGACCACCGGACCTGGGCCTCCATCGAGATTGCCGTGAACTGCGATGTAGCCGGGCGACGGCAGGGTGATCGACGCCACGGTGATCGTGGTTCCGTCGGAGTCCTGTGCCTCGAACGTGATCTCGGCCGGACCCATCGCCGGTCCGGCGTCACTTGTGGCCTGTGTCGAATCTGGCGCCTGGGTCGTGGTACTGGCGTCATCGTCGCCGCATGCTGCGGCCACGAGAGCCAGCGCCATCAGGAGCGTTGCTGCACGTCTCATCTCCACCCTCTCCTAGCTGGTATACGTGAGGGGATACGTGTCCATCGCCGTCTCGGTTCAATCGACTTGTAGGCAGGTGTTGGGGGCGCATACGCGCATCTAACGACCGGCGCCGTCGAGTCTTCGTTCCGGACCAGGTCGGGTGGGATGTTCCTGACCTGTCAGCCTATTCCTGGTGAGAGCGCCGTCGAGTGTCTGTTGTATGAGGGTGTCGCCAGGTGAACGGACAACGGATAACGGACCACGATCCGGCCGTGACTCTGACTCGGGCTGGAGACTGATGACTGGAGACTGGAGACTTCTCCTAGTACTCAGCCAGGTCGATCGCTCGTTCGACGATCCCCTCGATGCTGGGATAGACCTGATCTTCCAGGACGCTCGAGTAGGGGAATGTCGGCATCTCCGGGGAGGTGTAGCGCCGCACCGGGGCGTCGAGCCAGTCAAACGCCTGTTCGGAGATCTGGGCGGACACTTCGGCCCCGAAACCTCCGAAGCCGGTGTCCTCGTGAACGATGAGGATCTTGGATGTCCGTTTTACCGATGCTTCCACCGTCGCCCAATCCAGCGGTCGAATCGACCGAAGGTCTATGACGTCGGCGCTCACTCCTTGGTCCGCCAGAAGTTTTGCGGCCTCGACCGCGAAGTGCGCCATGGCTCCGTACGCCATGATCGATAGGTCGGTGCCGACACGGCGTACCGCCGCGGTACCGATCGGGACCCGGTGTGGGCCGACCGGTACCAACCCTTTGACGAGGCGGTATAGCTTCTTCGGTTCCAGCACCATCACCGGGTCGGGGTCTTCGATAGCCGACCAGAGCAGTCCCTTGGCGTCGGCCGGAGTCGACGGTATCACCACCTTGAGGCCGGGAACGTGGGCGTAGAAGGCTTCGATCGACTGGCTGTGATAGAGCGAGCCGTGGATGCCGCCGCCGTATGGCGCCCTGATCACGATCGGGCAGTTCCATCCGCCGGCCGATCGGTAGTGGAGGCGGGCCGCCTCGGACACGATCTGATCGAAGGCGGGGTGGATGTAGTCGGCGAACTGGATTTCGGCAATCGGTTTGCCACCGGCGCCGCCGATGCCGATAGCCACCCCGACGATCGATGACTCGGCGAGAGGGGTGTTGAAGGAGCGATCCCTTCCGTAGGTGTCGGTCAGCCCGACCGATGCTTTGAACACCCCACCCTTTGGATCGGCCACATCCTCGCCGAAGATCGACACCTCGGGATAGACGCCCATGATCTCGTGGAGCGTCTTGTTGATCGCGGTGACCATGTTCATCTCATCGCCGTCCGGCTCGATCTCTGGAGCGATCGCGGGTTCGGTGTTCTGAATCGGACGGGCATAGACGAACGCCATCGGATCTTCGGGATAAGGGGCGGCATCGGCCGCCTTGACCGCGGCTGCAATCTCGGCAACGACTTCTTCTTCTATTTGCGCTTCGGTGGCCTGATTGAGGAGGCGGCTTTCGATGAGGTACCGCTTGAGATTGCTGATCGGATCGCGCTTCTTCCATTTCTCTATCTCCTTCGCAGGCCGATAGCGGTCGTCGTCCTCGGAGGTGTGCGCATAGTGGCGGTAGGTCATGGCCTCGATGAAGCATGGACCCTCGCCGTGGCGCGCCAGTGCGACGGCTCGACTTGCGGCCTGGTAGACCTCCAGGACCTCGTTGCCGTCGACCCGTTCGGAGTGAATCCCGTATCCGGCGGCCCGCTCGGTCAGATTGCCTGCTACCTCTTCAACTGCCGGAACCGAGATGGCGTACAGGTTGTTCTCGATTACGAATACCACCGGGAGCTTGTGGATTCCGGCGAAGTTGAGCGCTTCGTGGAAGTCGCCTTCGGATGAGGAGCCCTCACCGCCCCACACCATCGTCACCGCACTCTCACCTCGTCGCCTCAACTCGTATCCGATGCCGGCGGCGTGTGGGTACTGGGTTCCGATGACCGATGATTGACTGAAGATGTTCAGCCCCGGGTGCGACCAGTGATTGGGCATCTGTCGGCCGCCCGAGTTGGGGTCACCTGCCTTGGAGAAGACACCGAGGAAGATCTCCTCGGGGGTCATTCCCAACGCCAGGGCTACCGCCTGGTCGCGGTAGTACGGAAGCGCCCAGTCGAGTCCCTTGGTCAGGGCGGCAGCAGTCCCGATCTGGGCCGCTTCGTGACCGGCCGACGACACAACGAACGGGGCGCGGCCCTGCCGGTTCAGGGTCCACATCCGGTCGTCGATGCGGCGCGCCATCAGCATCGTGCGGTAGATGTCGAGCAGGGCCTCATCGGTGAGGCCGAGTTCGAGATGATTGGCGGCAGGATCTATGCCGATCGCCACGATCGACTCCTTCAGTTGCGGTCGTCGCCGGAGCGACGGAATAGGCGGAGATCTCCGATGCTCTGGATTCGTTCTTCAGCGAGCGTCACCGCCGTGCGGTGCGGCGTGGTGCTCCGCTCCCGGGCCGCCTCGAGCACCTGCAGCATGTTGTCGTAGATCCGATCGATGTGAGTCGCGGCCTTTTCGGTCGTATAACCGCGAAGCTCGGCGTTCACGTTGATGAGCCCTCCGGCGTTTGCCACGAAGTCGGGTGTGTACAGGATGTCGCGTTCGTCGAGTCGATCGTTGTCTTCTTCGGTAGCCAGTTGGTTGTTGGCCGAACCCACGATGGCCTGCGTTCTGAGTCGAGGAATAGTCTCTTCATTAAGAATGCCCCCGAGCGAGCACGGCGCAAAGATGTCGCACTCGACATCAAATAATTCGTCTGGTTCGACGACATCGACGCTGTACTCGTTGCGAACACGCTCGATCGAAGGTGGATAGACATCGGCGACTGTGATCTTGCAACCGTTCTCGCGGAGACGACGGACAAGGTCGGTGCCGACCTTGCCTACTCCGAGAACCGCAATCTTCTTCCCGCTGAGATCCTCATCCCCCCACAGGAAGCGGGATGTCGCCCTGGTGGCGGCCATCAGACCGCGTGCCGTTGCCGGTGAGGGGTCGCCGGAGCCACCTTCTTCCACCGGCACCCCGACCACCCAACGCGTCTCGCGCCGGATCAGTTCCATGTCCTGGGCGTCGGTGCCGACGTCCTCGGAGGTGATGTACCGGCCCTGCAATGAATCGACCACTCGGCCGAAGGCCCGCCAAAGCCGTTCCGACTTGAGTTTGCGATGGTCGCCGATGATCACAGCCTTGCCTCCGCCGAGGTCGAGCCCGGCTGCGGCCGCCTTGAGCGACATTCCCTGCGATAGGCGCAGCACGTCCTCGAGGGCTTCGGCCTCGGAGCCGTAGGGATAGAAACGGGTCCCACCTAAGGCGGGACCCAGAGCCGTCGAATGGATGGCAATGATCGCTTGAAGGCCTGATTCGGGATCGGACCCGAATACCACTTCCTCGTGGCCCCGATCGCCGATAGCGTCGAACACTCCCAACGCGGATGCTCCTTTCCGGAACAGGTGAGACCACCCCAAGTGTAGTGATGAGGCCTTCGGGTGGTTCGGGGGCGAGTGGTCACATTGTGTCGTACCATCGGCTCATGGCCAACACTGCCTACCTTCGTGTTTATGTGCCGGCAACCGGCTCGGACGGTCCGGTGCTCGAGCATGTCACCGACCGTAGCCGGGGGATCCGGGTTCTCCGCCAGGGAGAATTCGGGCTGTCCTCCGAGTCGGCCCGAGACGACGCCTTTGTGATCGACGAGGAAGGGCGCCGTTTCGTTTGCCCACGCCATCCACGACTGAGGATGCTCGAAGGGCTGCTGGCGTTTCGCACGGCAGTCACCGACTCCTCGATGGCGCTGCTGGTGCCCGAGTCGGTCGCCGAACGGGCTGCGGCCGAACTCGATCGAATCCACGATCGCTTCCCCGGGGTCAGGAGCCACATCCTCACGTCGCCGTTCGCCATCCCGCTGCGATGGTTCGCACTCTTTGAGCAAGACGACAGGCTGATCACGACAGAGTACGGACAGATGACGGTCCGATATCGGACGGCGCTGGCAACCGGATTGCAGCGGGTGCGGCATGCGGTCCAGGTGCTCGAAGACGCCGAGTTCGACGATTCCATCATCGAGCAGGTGAATGAGGTAGTTCGGTGGCTGGAGGAGTTTCCGCGTGACGCCCTCGTCGAATTGGACTACGGCAGCGTCGCCGACCTGTTCGATGAGACCGAGCTGGTTCTCGACGAGTCGGCCGCCGAAATCGGCGCCTCGCTGGAAGCGCTGGAGCGGGGCGACTACGACGCGGCCGCCGAGCACTATGCGGCGGCGGCATCGCGTTGGGCTCCGGTACACGCCCTGGCGTATGCCAACTGAGCGAGATTTCGAGTCACTCGTCGAGCGTCAGATTCGCCAGGCCGCAGAGCGCGGCGAGTTCGACAACTTGCGCGGCAGCGGCCGGCCGATCGAGAACCTCTCCACCGTGTATGACCCAGATTGGTGGGCGAAGCGGTACATCGAGAAAGAGAAGGAGCGCCACCGTGCCGATGAGTTGCGTCGAGCGATTCGAGTCGAGTTACCCCGTCTCCGGGTCATGGCAGACCGAGCTACCGCCGCCACCCGTGTCGACGCCCTCAACGAGATGGTCGATGCCGTCAATGAGCACCTCACTTCTGACGACCGCGTGCCGCCGATAACCCTATGACCTCTGCAGAGTCGTTTCCCGTCTCCCGTTTCCTGAATCGGGCCCGGTAGCTTCAATCGCCACGACACTGCAAGCAACACAATTTCGGGAAACGGGAAACTGGACACGGGAACGGCTTCAGCCGCCTTCCTAGCCACTACGGCCCTTAGGCTTCGACTTCAATGCGACGATTCGTCGGCCCCCTCGCTCTCTCGTTGGTGGTCTCGGCCTGTGGTGGCGGCACCGGGGGTCCGGATCCATCGATTGCGCCGGTATCGGAGATCCCGGCTCCAGTCGTTGGCGCCACCTGTTTCGGAGGCGACTTTCAGGCGCGATCTGCCCTCTACGAATCGGTGAAAGCGGCCGTTCCGGCCGACGTACCCCCTCAATTGAGCATGGCGATCGAGGCCGTGCCGCCGACCCTGCTCGGTGGGCTGATCTATGCGGGATGTTCGGCCGAGCAGGTGGACGACCTCAAGTTCGAGCAGATGGCCTGGACCAACGGCATCGGGTTGTTGCTGGTGTCGTGGCAGGAATGGCCCGGTGATGGAGACATCATCGGAGTCCCGTTCGGCGGCAGCGCTCACCAGGCAGGGGTGGTGGAAGTCTCGGCGATCGACGAAATGGCCATCGAGCGCACCCGAGTCGTGCACCTTTTCGACGGGGTCAGGGTGGTGACGGTGGCGACTTACTCTCTCACCACATTGTCGGTCGAACAGGCCGAGGAAATCGCTTGGGCCGTGTATGACGCCATCCCGGTGGATGCATCGAATCGAGTCGGCGTCGGCGCTTCCAGATCGTTGGACGAGTTCCTGGCGGCGCTTTCGTCGGATCAGGTCCTGGTCGGCGATCCAGAGGGTCTCTCCGAGATGTCGCCGTTTACCGGCACCATGGGCATGGCTCACGCCACCTACCTGGTCACCGCCGCCGGCAGCACCATCACCGTGTTCGATTTCGGAGGGGTCGGGGCTGCGGATCGCGCCGCGGCTGCGGTATCGAGCGATGGCTATACGATCGCCCATGTTCCATACGACGTCACCGCCACTCCCCATTACTGGCAGTGGGACCGGCTGATCGTCCGGTACATGGGCGGCAATCCGTTGCTGATCGCTCGACTCGATGAAGTGGTCGGCCCATCGTTTGCAGGCGAGTCTGGGTGAATCGACTTCTGCATGTCGTCATCGGATTGGCGACCGCGAGTGGGCGACTCTGTCCCCCAGCCCGCTTCGCGGTCGGGTAGAGAGCTTTAGCCTGCCCGGTTTTCGAATGGGCGCCGGCGGCCTCGGCGGCCAGGGAGATAATCTCAGCTCGGTTCCGAAGTCTCGGAAGGATTCTCGATTGGTTCGAGCCGGCGATGCTTCACCCAGATCGGAACCTGACTCTCCTCTCCGACCTCGATTCTGGCCCAGATTCCAGATCGCCTGATGATTCGCACTACCAGGCCTCCTTCGATGTGGCCGGTCGGGTCGGCGTTGCGATTGGGTACCGGTCGAGTCTCGAGCCCGCCGCCGGGTGTCCTCACCGCTGATGGTGCCTTGGCCCGCCGCAACGAGGTGATCATCGTGAGCAGACCGCGGTCCTCATGCTCAGGTTGTGGCGATGTTTGGTCGTGTTCCTGGTCGGTTTGCCGTTTGGTGGCCGGGACCACGGCCAGGACCATGCCGATGAAGCCTCCCACCAGACCCAACTGGAGTGCATTGTCGGGACCGTTCCTGAGCCCCAACACCCAGCCGAGGCCCCCTCCCACGATGAAGCCCAGCATGCCTGCAATGGCCGGAAACCAACTGGGGTCGTCTCTGCTCTCCGTCTCCGGCTCCCGAGTCCCGTCGACCCTTTCCTCACCCATGCGCATCCCCTGTGAAGTGTGACCCGAACCTTACGCCGAGGTGTTGGAGGCACCTCCCCCGGCCGACATCAACGCCCCGGCCCGGTCGGACCAAAGTCCGAATGACGTTCAAGTCTCGCCTCCCGGCTTCCGATGCGGTGATTAGTCATGTTGGGAGTCACTGCACTAGTCACTCGACGGATTGGATCAGTCGCGATTGTGGTGGTCGCATTCGTGTTGATGTCGACCTCTCTTGCTCTGGCTCACCGAGCTCGCCAGTACGGCGAGATGGTCGACTACTCGTTGGTGTTCCCGGTCGACGGCCAGGTGAGTATTCGCGACACGTTCTACGCGGCGCGTAGCAACGGCGATCATCACGCGCAGGACCTGATGGCTCCCAAGATGACGCCGATACTCGCCGCGGCCTCAGGCACCGTTGGCTACGTCAACTGGTCCAACAACCCTCAAGATCTGAATCCTGAGCGCTGCTGCACAATCACCATCCGCCATGACGATGGCTGGGAATCGTGGTACATCCACCTGAACAACGACACGCCGGGGACGGACGACGCTGCGGCGTGGGGGATAGCGGATGGGATAGTCCCGGGGGCTCATGTCGAGGCCGGTCAGCACATTGGATGGGTGGGGGATTCCGGCAACGCCGAGAACACGGCTTCCCATCTTCACTTCGAACTCTTCGATCCGGCAGGTGTGGTCGTCAACCCCTACGACGCACTGCTGGCTGCCTGCGGGAGTCGATGCACTCAGACCGGTAGTGCCAGCACCAGCCAGACCAGCACCAGTCAGACCAGCACCAGCCAGACCAGCACGACGGCAGGACCCAACGACACCCTGATCTTCGGATCCCGCGGCAGTGTCGTCTCCGATCTGCAGTCGACACTGAAGTCGCTCGGGTTCGACCCGGGTCCAGTGGACGGAATCTTCGGTGGATTGACGCTTGCAGCCGTCGAAGCCTTCCAACTGGTTCGGGGCCTGACCGTTGACGGCAAGGTGGGGCCGGCGACCAAGGGGGCGCTGGCGTCGAGTCCGACGGCGTCCGAGTCAGACGCCTCCGATCCCGGTTCGGTGGTGGCGTACGGCGTCAACGGATCGAGCGTCGTCGACCTGCAGACGATGTTGGCCAGGTTGGGCCACAATCCCGGCCCAATCGATGGGGCCTTCGGCCCGCTGACACTCGGCGCGGTCCAGAGGTTCCAGACATCCGTTGGTCTCTCGGGTACCGGCACCGTTGATCGGGCCACATGGGACACACTGGTTGTCGCCGGAGCCGGTTCGGACGGTGATGCTCCGACGATCGTGGTCGCATACTGGGCGCGCGGGTCGAAGGTCTTAGACCTTCAGACGAGGCTCGACGCCCTCGGGCACGGCCCCGGCCCGATCGACGGGATCTTTGGCCCCAAGACGCGCGCTGCCGTCACCGCCTTTCAGGGGGTGGCCGAGCTGCCGGGGAGCGGGATCGTCGATCAGGCGACCTGGGATGCCTTGGTGACCGCCGCCGGCTGAGGGTCGGTGACGAAATTCCGATTCTCGGGGCGTGATGGAGGTCGGCTTGCCCGGCGCTCGTCCCCAGCGTCACCCGGAAATGGTGATCGAGATGGAGCGGGCTAGGTTCCAGGCGGTGGGCTCGATGCCTTTTTCCCTCCGGCGGCCCTGGCTGCTCATACGCGGGACGTTCGTCAATCGCGAACAGCCCGACCTGGCGCATCTCCGCTCCCTGCAGGATCCGGAGCGCTTTGCGTGGGCGATCATCCCGCATGTGGCGCGGTCTTTCGCGGCGAGCATCGTGCTGCTCCCTCATGCTCGCGCCCAGGTCGCCCTCGTCGGGTACCTGTACGCCCGGATGCTCGACACCTACGAGGACATGGTTCCCGACTTCGAGCAAAAGATCGGAGCGCTCCGGTGGTTCGCCGAGCGGTTTTCGACCGGGACCATGACCGGTCTCGCACCACCGGTGGAAGTGTCGGCAGCGAGTGCGCGCCAAGAGGTCGACAGGCTCTTGGTCGAGCGTCGCGAGCTGGTGGATCGTCTGTACGCGACCTTGCCGGAGAGCGACCAAGTCAGGATTGCGGGAATGGTCACAACAATGGCCACCAGCATGCAGGGGTGGAGTGAGACCTTTGCCGGGCAAGGAGGGGTCCTGGAGACGGAGCAACAACTCAGCCAGTATTGCGACGATGTGATCGGGGAACCGGCTCGGTTCGCTATTTCGCTGGTGGTTCACCAGCCACTGTCGGAATCGCACCACCGCAGCACATCAACCATCAGTGAGATGGTGCAGTTGGCGAATGTGACCCGCGACATCGAGAAGGATCTCGAGCGCGGCATCGGCTACCACCCTTCTCTCAAGCCGTTTCTGGGAGCGACTCCAGATCATCCCGATGCCAAGGAGCAGGTTCGCAAGGTGCGAGAGGAACTGCTGGTTCGTGCTCTCAAGTGTGTGCCCGCCTACCGTAGGCTGCTCGAAGATCTCTCGCTTCCGGCCTTCAGCGCGGCGCGAGGCTCCGCGGTCTTGATGCTGCTGTTCACCGACCGCCACTATCGGGCTTGTGCAGTAGCCACCGGTCACGAACCGTGGCGCGGCCGCAACTCGACGTTGTTGCTGCTGCTGGCGTCGCTTCTGTCGGTCGTATCGCAGCATTGGGCGAATCGGATCCTTCGACGGGTCGAGGGCCGGTTTCTCAGCGCGGCCGAGACAATCGAGCGGGCCATCCCCTCAGGAGCCGCCGCTTAGATCCGGTCGATCAGATGACCCAAGTGTTGACCAGTTGGTACAACACCAGCACTGCGAAGACTCCGATGAATCCCACACCGGCCCGACGCACGATGCGGTGCCGTCGCCCGAGCCACAGCCCGGCGGCGATGCCGATCGTGATCGATCCTTTTAGACCGATTGCCCACATCCAACCGGCACCGAGCGCCGCGGCCATGATCGGATTCAATTCCACCGCTCCGAGATCGATCAGGCGATAGGTCATTCCGAGATCGACGGCGTTCAGACCGATGAACACCAAGACCAGGTAGAGCCATGCCCGATCCGACGGTCGCGTCTGAGCACGGGTCGTCATCGTCGCTTAGACCTTGCACCCATGCCCCAAGCCTACGCCACACGCTCGTTTCGGGACCCGGCGGCGCCAATGCTGGTTCAAGTCGCACATCGGACGGGTCGATGGTGTGGCTAGTTATGTTGGGATTCAACGAGCTAGTTATCCGTCGAGTCGGATCGGTTGCGATCATGGCGATGGCACTCCTGGTGCTATCGGGATCCTCGGCTCTCGCCCAACGCGCCCGCGAATACGGGGAAATGGTGGACTATCCGTTGGTATTTCCGGTCGACGGACCGGTGAGCCTGAGTGACACCTTCTATGGGACGCGCAGCACCGGCGACCACCACGCCCAGGACCTGATGGCTCCCAAGATGACCCCGGTCCTGGCCGTCGCCTCGGGCACGGTTCATTATGTGAATTGGTCCCGCGACCCCGAAAGTCTCAACCCGCATCGTTGCTGCTCGATCGCCATCCGCCACGATGACGGCTGGGAGTCTTGGTATCTCCACCTGAACAACGACACGCCCGGGACCGACGATGGTCAGGTGTGGGGAATCGTCGAGGGAGTCGTTCCCGGCGGACGGGTCGAGGCTGGTCAGCACATCGGCTGGGTGGGAGACTCCGGCAACGCCGAGAGCACGCCTCCCCATCTCCACTTCGAACTCTTCGACGCCGGGGGCGTGATCGTTAACCCGTTCAACGCATTGCGAGCCGCTTGCGGGGGCCGGTGCCGGGTGACGGGTGGTGCTGTTGCAGCCCCAACCTCTGCCACGACCGCCGCCGGGCCCAATGACACCTTGAGATTCGGTTCCCGGGGCAACGTCGTGTTCGAAACGCAATTGACCTTGGGATCCCTCGGTTTCGACCCCGGTCCGGTCGACGGGATCTTTGGCAGGATGACGGTGACGGCGGTCGCCGCATTTCAATCCGCCAACGGGCTGGCGGTTGACGGCAAGGTGGGGCCGGTGACCAGGAGGGCCCTTGTTTCGGCCTCCCCATCGTCCGAGTTGGTGGTTTCAGCTCCGAGTTCAGTCGTGGACTCCGGGATTCGCGACCCAATCGTGGTCGAACTGCAAGGGATGTTGGCCAGGGTGGGTCATCGTCAAGGTGGGACCGACGGTGCCTTTGGTCCGCTCACGTTCGGAGCGGTACGGGACTTCCAGAAGGTGGCCGGACTTCCAGACACCGGCACGGTCGATCAGGGGACGTGGGACGCCCTGGTGTTCGCCGCCGCCGGCTCGACCGTCGACCTGTCGGCGATCGTGGTGAGTTATGCGACCCGCGGGCCGGACGTGCGGGACTTGCAAACAATGCTCGAGGCGCTTGGACATGACCCGGGCCCGATCGATTGGACCTTCGGACTCATGACCCGCCGCGCCGTCGTCAGTTTTCAGGCAATGGTCAATCTGGCTGCGAGCGGGATCGTCGACCATGCGACCTGGAACGCCCTCGAGGCCGCATACCGCGGCTGACGGTCGCTGCCGAGCCGCACCAGGTCACGGTTGGCTCAGGATGTCGGTCGGGCTCAGACATCTCCAAGCGCGTAAGCTCGAGTGGCACACCGAGGGCGGGACGCGGAGAACCACGATGAAAAAACTCACGCTCCTTGTGGCGCTCGTGCTGGTCTTCGCCGGCTGCGGAGACGACGCGACGTCGGCCACCACGACAACGGTGGAGGTCAGCGATCCTTTCGGGGTGACGGCGAGGGCTCAAGACTTCGAGTTCATCCCGACCAGTTGGACCGTCCCGTCCGGCGCCCTGCTCGTGGTCGACTTCGAGAACCAGGGAACCGTCGAGCACACCTTCGTGGTCATCAAGGATCGCATCGTCATTGAGAGCTTGGCCGACCTCGATGACTCGCTCATCTTCCGGGAGCTCGAGGCCGGCCCGGGCGAAACGACCTCCGATACATTCCAGGCGCCGGAGGTGCCGGGCTCGTACCAGGTGATTTGCACCGTGCCGGGCCACCTTGAACTTGGAATGACGGCGGAATTGATCGTCGAGAACTAGTACTCCGACGCTCGAGGAGGGCCGGGCGGCCCCGACGCCGATCCTCGGAGGAAGTCCCCCTCCCCCGGGGTGGCTGGTGCCACTGTCTGGGTAGATCGTGCGAGTGCTCGGTGAAGAGGTTGGTGCGCCGGCGGTGGCGTATCGGTATGTGTCAAGCCCAATCGAGGAGCGGCAACAGGATGAACGCTCGAGACATCGTCGAGAAGGCAAACCAGGCCGGAGAAGTCATGGCGAGGTGGGCGCCCATTGAGCGGGTTCTGACCTTTGTCTGCGTGTTCTCTCCGCTCGTCATGGTGTGGATCGACCCCGAGCCAATCCGCGGAAGCATCAGCGCCTATTTCGCCATGATCGAGAATCAGTGGTTTTACGTCCCGCTGGCGATCGCAGCGATGCTGTTCATTGTCAACGGCATCACAAAGAAGTGCCACTGGTACAACTGGGTCTTGGGTAGTGCGCTGGTAGGCCTCCTCATGTTCCATACCGGGCTGGTGGCGCACACGGTTTTCGCGTCCACCTTTTTCGTTGGGAACGTCGCGGTCATGGTCTGGTGGTCGGACGCACCGGCTGAGTATCGGTACGGCTTCGCCGCGGTCATCGGACTCATCGCCGGAGCCACCCTTGCGGTGGGAGTGTTGACACTGTGGTGGGCGGAGTTCATTTCGCTGCTGATCATCGGCGCCCACTTTCTGCTCGACTCCCTGCAAGGGAAGCGATGGGCTTGGTACAAAGCACTCCCCAGGGGTGTAGACCCTTGGTCCCGAGCGAACCCCCGCAAGGTGGTGTCGACCCGGTAACGCGGTCAACACCTCCGTTCCCTGATTTACCGACTGTCACCGGTGTCGAAGAGCGATCGTTGGCTCGGGAGCCCGAAAACCCCGTCTGACCTGGTGCTTTGTGGTGGTCAGGGACGGCGTCGATCCGTCGACCTCTGGTTTTTCAGACCAGCGCTCTACCGACTGAGCTACCTGACCATGAAGCCCTGGCTGGGGCTTCGTGGCGGGGACGACGAGATTTGAACTCGCGATCTCCGGCTTGACAGGCCGGCGTGAACTCCAGGCTTCACCACGCCCCCACGAGCTATGTGCGCCCCCAACGGGAT
>JACZWZ010000082.1 GCA_022571885.1 Acidobacteriota bacterium | reverse complement strand
CCCACGAACCGGGGGACCAGCAGTGAACCTTCCCGAAGATTGGGATCTGATCCCTGGCGCTCGCGGATGCACCCCGCAGTCGTGTGCGTTTCGTGATCACCACGATGAACTTCGGGCGCTGAACGCGACCGTGTGGGGCCTCGGCGCGCAGCCAATCGAAGAGCAACGGGAGTTCGTCGAGAGGATGCAGATCCCGTTCCCCCTCCTCAACGACTCGGCCCTGCGACTTGCCAGCCAGCCGTTGCGGCTGCCCACTTTCACCGTCACGGGGATGACCCTCTACAAGCGGGTCACTCTCATCGCTGAGGAGGCACGGATAACTCGCTTCTTCTATCCCGTGTTCCCACCCGACCGGAACGCATCAGAAGTCATCGACTATCTCAGATCCGCCCGCTGAGAAGGCTCCTGCTTAGAGAACACTGCGCTCTCTCCGATCCCCGACTGGCTACGACGCACATATCACTCGGCTCGGTGCACCATCGCCGCGCCTGGCAACGCACCAGAAACCGACGCTCGGCGTTCCCGGTCCGGCCCTGCTGACGGGCTTTTTGTCATCCGGCTGACAGGGGGTGGTTGACAGGAGGATTGGAGGATACGAAAAGTGACGGGTGGTACTGGCGGCGTGAACTCCGGTGTGGATCTCCCGAATCGAGCGGTGGGGTGTCGACCCGGAGCGGGTGAGGATCTCGGCTTGGGATGGTCATTCTTTGGCCGGGACCGGTTGGTTTGTGTTGGTTAGGTTTTGTTGCGGTGGTAGTAGCTGCGGGCTTTGGCTCGGCTCCCGCAGTCGGCCATGTCGCACCAACGTCGTCGCCCGTTGCGAGTGTGGTCCTCGAAGAGCCAGTCGCAGGACGGGCAGTGTTTGAGCCTTTCGTGGTTGTCGGCGGTGACGAGATCGGCGGCGTCTACTAGGACCGGGTCGAGTAGGTCGCTGGCCCGCCGGGGTGGTTTCCAGATCCAGGTGAGGTTGATCGGGTCGATGCGACGTCGTGCCTGTGCTGATGTGAGGAGCCGGTTGAAGCTTTCGCAGGCTGCCGGTGTCGGCCGGCTGTGATGGGCGAGCGGCCGAAGCATCTCTGTAACTGCGTTACGAATCTCGCTGACGTCGGTGAGGTCTGACTGATCCGCCTCGGTGAGCGGGAGCCCGACCGCCTCCAGCCACATAGAGAGGTTCGCCGGCGTAGTCAACCAGTCATGTCGGCGATCGGTGTTGGGCCAGCTGATGGTGTTGACCAAGTCGAGCGAGAGCCGGCCGCCGATCAGTTTGTAGCTACCGGTGTAGTCGCCGGGGTCCAGTCGAAGCGTCTCCATAGGGTGATCTTACCTTCTAAACACGGTTGACCGGTGAGTTGGCGGTCTCTATAGTTCTCACCATCGTTAAGGCTATAGCCGGTGAGACAGCGCGGACAGTTTCGATTGCGGATCGGATGCCACCCCACTTGTGGTTCGTGGGCAGCGCCATCTTTCACTATCTGGGCCCCTCCTTTGCCGTGCTGCTCTTTGTTCGAGTACCGGTCGGAGGTGTGGCGTGGCTAAGGATCGTCTCCGCGGCAATAGTGTTCGCCGTGTGGCGGCGGCCCTGGCGTTCGTTCTTCGCCGCTGACCGCAGCACACAGCGGGCCATGGTCGCCTTGGGCAGCGTGTTTGCCATCATGAACTACAGCTTCTACGTCGCCATCGACCGGCTGCCGTTGGGGACTGTCGCGGCGATCGAGTTCGTCGGACCGATCCTGCTCGCCCTGGCCGGGAGCCGCACCCGCCGCAACCTGGTCGCCCTCGCCTTAGCCGTCACCGGGGTCTACCTGCTGACCGACGTCCGGTTCGCCGGCGACCCCGGAGCGTTCGCCTGGGCCTTCGCCAACGCTGCGCTGTTCACTCTCTACATCGTGCTCGCCCATCGCATCGCCCGAGCCGACACCACCACCAGCCCGATCGACCGGCTCGGAGCCGCCATGATCATCGCCGGTATCGTCATCACCCCACTCGGCTTTGGTGACGCCATACCGGCACTCACCGACCCGACCGCCCTACTGGCGGGGATCGGGGTGGGTCTCGCCTCGTCGGTCATCCCCTACGTTTTCGACCAGATGGCCATGCAACGCCTCTCCCGAGCCACCTACGCCCTGTTCGTCGCTCTGCTACCCGCCACCGCCGTCATCATCGGGGTCATTGTCCTCGCCCAGATACCCCGACCCGTCGAAGTCGCCGCTGTCGGTCTCGTCATCGCCGGGGTCCTCACCCACCAAGAACCCACCCAGAACAACCAACCAACCACCAGAACGCCGGGTACGCCCGACAGGGCATAGCCGACATCTGACGCTCTACGTCGTGCCTGCTAACAGGTTGGTCGTCATCCGGTTGACAGGGCTTCCGACGGTCAAATTGGAGAGGCCGGAAAGTTAGCATACACTCACTAGTTAGTGTATGTTATAGGTCAATCGACGAAGGTGCTTCATGAAAGAGCTGACGTTGTCGTCATTGGATGTGGTGTGGGAGCGGCTTCGCGGTTCGTACCCGCCGGAGGGACCTGATTGGGGACGGTTCTTCTCGGCCCGTTGGGAGCGGGCCAACTTCGCGTCCCGCTACCATCTGGTGTATCCAGGGTTGGCGTGTTACGCCCGCATTCGTCGGCACCCTGAGACCGCGGCCGAAATGCGGCCGCTGCTCGATGTCATCTACCAGGGTTTGATCAGTGAGCAGTGTTGGGCGTTCTGGCACGCCGAGATGGAAGAAACCTCCGGGGCGATCGCCGAGCGTAACCTGACCTACGCCGGCCGATTGGCGATGTTCGTCGGTCTCTACATCGACGCGTTCGGCGAACCGCCAGCCGCGACGGTCGACGTCGACGGCGACAGCATCACCTACAGCGAGCTGTCCGCACGTCTGTGGCAGCAGATGACCGAGTCACCCTCGTGTGGGGTCAGCTGCTACCACCACGAAGCGATGGTGATGTGCAACGCCGTGCTGTTGATCAACAACCTTCTCCACGATCGGCTCTTCGGTACGTCCTACGCTGCGAGCAACGACCAGTGGCTCCACACCGTGCGTGACCACCTCGTCGCCGACCCCTCGACCGGGCCGTTGTTCTTCTACGGCACCGTGGCCGACTCGCCCGAACCCAACACCGAGAAAGTTTCGCTTGGTATGGACGCCTGGGCGCTGGCGCTCATGTCGGCCACTGCACCAGCCGAGGTGGCGGGGTGGTTCGATAGCTGGCGGCACCACCTCCAGGACGATGGTGACGCCATATGGGTGCCGATCAGCGAAGGGCAGGAACGCATCGAGGATTCGACCACCGAGCTGGCGACCGCCTGGGTCCTCGTGTTGGCCGCCGAACTCGGCGACACCGACCTGCACGACCGCATCGACAACCACCTTGCCCCTCGTGCCGTGACCGGATTCCGGGTCGACCCGTACATCAGCGGCCTCTATGCCCTCGGCCACGAACTCCAACCCGGCGGGCTCCGCCGACTCGTCACCGAGCCGGCTTGACTCGGGAGCTGCGACGACCATGCCACGAGGCACTGCCGACAACACCCGGAATCGAATCCTTAAAGCTGCGGATCGACTGTTCTATCAGAACGGGATCAGCCAGGTCAGCATCGACCAGATCGCTGAGCAGGCCGGGGTGACGAAGAAGACGATCTACTACCACTTCGACGCCAAGGACACCCTCATCGCCGCCTACCTCCAATACCGCGACGACACCACCCTGCACTGGCTCATCGCCCAGGCCGAAGCCGCCGGCGACAACACCGACGACCAAATCAACGCCCTGTTCGCCGGCCTCACCGGCTGGGCACAATCCTCGGCATTCGAGGGATGCCCGTTCGCGCGAGCCGCCAGTGACCTCGCTCACCGACCCGGCCACCCCGCTCTCGCGGTCGGCGCCGCCCACAAGAAAAAGCACCTCGACTGGCTCATCGACCTTGCACAACGGGCAGAAAACGCCGAACCGGACCTCGTCGGAAAGCAACTCCTTGTACTCATCGACGGCGCGATCGCCACAACCTTGGTCACCACCGACCCGACGTACTTCGACGCGGCCCGCCGCGCTGCCCTCTTACTCCTGGGCGCCAGCCAATGACCGAACCGACCACACGCACCGACAGCACTCGATCCTGGCAGCCTTATCGCCGATCGAGCCCACTCCTGGACGCCCTCGGCGGGCTTGAAGAAGGTCCCGACGGTGCGGTGCGGATGACCGTCCAGGACCAGCACTGCAACAACCGCGGCCGGCTCCATGGCGGGATCATCAGCGCCTACGGCGACTTCATCATCGGCCACTACCTCGAAGTTCTCGCCGACCAGCGACTCGTCACCACCAGCCTCACGGTCCACTTCATGGGCTCAGCCCAGCTCGGCGACACGGCCACCGGGCTGGTCGAACCACTCCACGTCGGTGGCCATACCGCTGTCGGACGACTGGCAATCCATGTCGAAGACCGTCTGATCGCCGACATCACCGGCCTGTACATCGCGCACACCAAACCTGTTATCGCCGGGGTCCTCACCCACCAAGAACCCGCCCAGGACGACCAACCAACCACCAAGGCGCAAGGTGTCCGATGAGTCGGGGTTTTCAGATGATCGACGTATTCGGGTCGGGCGCTTTATTGGGCAACCCTCTCGCAGTTGTCCATGACGCCGAGGGTCTGACCACCGACGAGATGCAGGCCATCACTCGTTGGATGAACCTGTCCGAAACCGCATTTCTGCTTCCCCCAACCAACGATGGGTCTGACTATCGGGTGCGGATCTTTACTCTTATTGGAGAACTTCCTTTTGCCGGTCATCCGACGTTGGGGACCTGTCACGCATGGTTGAGCACCGGTGCGACTCCAAGGGGCGACATCATCGTCCAGGAATGTGAGATCGGTCTGGTCGATCTGAAGAGAGACAAACGGCTCTCCTTTGCGGCTCCTCCTCTCATCCGGAGCGGACCGGTAGATGACACCTACACCGCTCAGGTTGCTGCTGTTCTTGGGATTACTCCCGACGAGATCGTCGCCACTGAGTGGGTGGACAACGGTCCGGGCTGGGTGGGCGTATTGGTCGAAAACCATGAGACCGTCCTCTCTCTGAAACCGGATATTGGTCGTTACGACCGTGACGACCGGATCGATATTGGGGTGATTGGTCCCCACCCTGATGGCGCTGACATCGACTTTGAGGTTCGAGCCTTCTTTTCCAACGACAGAGGGCAGCTCGTTGAGGACCCGGTAACTGGGAGTCTCAACGCTTCACTCGCCCAATGGCTGATGAGAAGCGGACGAGCCCCTGCTTCGTATGTCGCCGCACAGGGAACTGCCATCGGGAGGGCCGGACGTATCTACCTCACCCAAGACGAATCCCAAACTTGGGTCGGAGGATCAACCGTTACCGTTGTGACCGGCCAGATCGACTGAAGGCTCACACGGTATCGGAGACCCGACCTGATCCAGAAACCACCGCAAGCAATTTGCGGTTGGGCGAGTGGGGCTCGACCCGTGATGTCGTGTAGGGCGGCTTCGTAGGGTTGTCGGTTAATGGCAGATGCAGGACTCCGTTCGATTGCCATATGGTTGGAAACACGGGAAGGAGAATTATGAGCGACTACTCGAATCTGTTTGGGGAGCGGTACAGCACTTCGCTGCTGGCCGACGCCGCATACCGGGCCGGGGTTGAGGTGGGTATGCCGACGCCAGGGCTACGGCCGCTCGACGCGCACAGCAAGTTGGCCGGCCCGGCAGTTACGGTCGAAGCAGAGAATGATCTGGTTTCGGTCTTGGAGGCGGTCCACCGGGCCGCACCGAACGACGTTGTCGTGATCGCCAACCGCACTGCGGATGTGGCGATGATCGGTGATCTGATCGGAGCAGAGGCGGTCCGGAGAGGATTGGCGGGGTTTGTTGTTGACGGCCTGGTGCGAGACACCGTCGAGCTCATAGATCTTGGGGTTCCCGTACATTGTCGAGGTTCCTGCCCGGTTGGACCGCTCAAGGTTCCGGCCGCCATGAAAGGCATCGGCGTCGTTGGGGGGCCTGTGTTGATCAACGGAGCCACCGTGTTTCCGGGTATGTGGGTGTTCGGGGATGCGGACGGTCTGATTATCCTCAAGGTCGACAATCTCGAAGAGGTCTTTGACAACGCCGCGGTCGCTCTGCGACGAGAAGAGTCACTAGCCGGTGAGATTGCCTCAGGGACTGTCCTGGGCGATGCGTTCGAACTCGACGCGTTCCTTTCCAAACGCAGCGATGACCCCCATTCCGACTTCAACACCCACCTAACCGAAATTGGCCGAGCCATCTGAGCGACCTGGCCAAGCCTGCAATCCGAACCGAATGGCAGACACCCCGGAACAAACACCGTGACCAGGCACGATGGGGAGCGGGTTCGAGGTCACATCAGTTCGTCGAGGAGTTGTGCCAGGGCCGGGTCTCCGACAGGTGGTGTCCATTCGACCTGAACGACCTCGGCGTCTTGATCAAGCACGGCGTCGCCGAACTGACGCGGCCCAATGTTGACCACAACGGGTCCTTCTCGCAGCAGCTGATCGAGATCGTGTGTCACGCTCATTCTTCCCGACTCGATGTGAGTGCCAAACTGAACGCAACTGCCTGCGCGCTGCTCGGCATGAGTACGACGCCCGCTTCCGCCAGCGTCTTGCATTGATACCCAAGATCCTGGGGGTCGCCGTCCGTACCGCACACCGAGGCAACCACAGTCAGTCGACCTCCACGCCCGCCGACCATGGCCTTCGCCTCTCTTATCTCCTCCACGAGATCCCCGACCGGGTCCTCCGAAGCGTTGTATCCGAGCACGAAGTCGAGCAGAAGAACGGCGACCTCTGGATCCTCAGCCTCTCGCAGAATGCGTTCCTTGCGCAACGTCGGATCGATCATGGGATGCGGACGTCCGTCTGTGAAACTCTCGGAGCCCATGTCGACCAGGGTGTGCTCGGTACTGAGGTCGGGATCGGATAGCTTCAATATCCCCTCGATGGGTGCATTGGAATGCGCTACGAGGCCGGCTTGTCGCAGGAGATGCTGGGCCTGGTAGTTGAAGGTGCCTCCGGCGAAGATTCCGCGGATGTACTTCTGTGTGGCCGACATTCCAGCCTTTTCAGAGGCAATCAGTTCATGTCGGGTCCGAGCATCGACGCCGGGCAGATTCGGCGGTGCCCCAGTCACCGCTTGAACGGCTAGTGAAGCTGCTTCATCCACGGTGAGGGCAGCAGCCAGCTGTGACTCGATCCCGGTGAGCGGGTCGTCATGGCCGATGAAGCACGTGATAATCGGCTTGCGGCATCGGTCTAGCTCGGGCATGAGTCTCTGGAGGGTTTTGGCACCGGGAGGTTTGGACACCAGTGCGATGACCCGGGTCTCGGGATCTGCCTCCAGGGCTGCGAGAGCCGTTAGAGCAGAGATGCCGCCGATGGCGTCGGAGAGGTCCCGTCCTCCCGTTCCGAGAGCATGCGAGATGCCTTGCCCGCTCTGATGTACCAGGCTCGTGAACTCTTGAAGGCCGGTTCCTGAGGCTCCTATTACCCCGATGGGCCCGCGCCGAACCACGTTGGCGAACCCCAGACCGACGCCGGCCACGATCGCGGTGCCGCAGTCGGGACCCATGACGATGAGCCCGCGGTCTCTAGCGAGTTCCTTGAGGGTGAGCTCCTCCTCTGGCGACACGTTTCCGCTGAACAGGAACACGTTCAACCCGCGCTCGAGAGCCCGACGGGCCTCGGCTGCTGCATGCTCGCCGGGAACGGAGATGACGGCGAGGTTTATGTCAGGCTTGATCTCCAACGCCGCTTCCAGGGTGCGTGTCGTCGGGGCCCCGGCGTTGAGCGGGGTCAGTACCAGCAAGTCTTCGAGACCGCTGAGGACAGCTTCAATCGTGCCGTCATGCTCCCCCCTCAACGCGACCATGAGGTCGTTAGGGCCAGCACTCGAGATCGTCTGATCGAGCAAACCCATGTCGGCAAGGATTTGCTTGTTCTTCTCGGTTCCCATAAGAACCGCAACCTCGTCGATACCGGGTTGGTTTGAAATCTGCGCGGCAATTCGCATGAGAAAGATAGAATCGAAGTATCGATTGCGTTTCATGATCCCTGCTGATGGCATCCGCCACCTCCTTCCAATCGTTAGGTCGAGAGCAGCTCATCACCCTCACGGTGCATGTGAACGCTCCTTCCGGTGTATCTCGCCGAACCTCGCTAGGGCCTTCTCGAAACATTCCATTGGAGGCCGGACCATTCCAGCACCGATGATGGGATAGCCTGGATCCTTGTGTGCGATAGCGGTATCGATGATCGGGAGGATGTTTGTTCGAATTACCTTGCGAATGTCAATGGCGAGGGCGGTACCCTCGAAACCGAGCGCCGGGATGCGATAGTCGGGGCTCATTCCCGCCGTGATTTGCCGCATCTCTCGGGAGAATGCCAATGCTTCTTCCGGTGTGCCGCCTACGAGGTTCAGGATGCTGGGGGCTCCACCGAGCACGAAGCCACCCCAGCCGACCGTCTCCGTGATCGCCGAATCGCCAATGTCCCTACCCGCGTCTTCCGCGCGATAGCCCGGGAGAAAAAGGCCTTCCACGACCGGAGCGGGGGCGGTGAACCATTCGTCTCCCAAGCCGCTGACCTGTATACCGAACTCTGTACCGTTGCGGGCCATCGCCGTGACAACCGTGCTGTATTCGATTCCACGAGCGGGATCGACGATCGCCTTGGCTGACGCCATTGATAATCCGAGGAAGAAGAGCGGGTGACCTGCGAGGAGGTGCATAGTGGGGACCAGTGCTTCCTCCGACACGCCGGCCTGGACCATGGGAGCCGCCATGGCGGCAGCGAAGAGGCTCGACGCGGCGTTGGGCCGGTTATGGAGCTCGTCCCCCATTTGGAGTGCTTGCGCGATGATGGGCTTCAGGCTGAGACCGCCCATTTGGTGAATGCCGGCCCGAAGGGTAGGCGCCCAAACATCCCGCCACCGCTCCAGAGCTTCCAGGGCGTCCTCGCTGAACTCGCCGAACTGCTGGCGCCCTTCCACCTGGCGGCAGAAGGCCCGGTTCCCGAAGGCCCGGTTCTCGACAACAAAGACCCACATCGAGGGTGTGATGGTGCCGGCCATGGGCCCGACCGCCTGGTTGTGGTGATTCGGCTCGAGGGTGATCTCCCCGCGCTCCAGCATTCCTTCAGCCTCGTCGGGGGTCTGCGCCCACTTCTCGAAAAGGACAGCTCCGATCATCGCGCCTCGTTGCGCTCCTGACATTCTCGACCACTCGACGGGAGGACCGGCGTGGAGCACCTTTCTGTCGGTGAGGCCGGGGATCACCTCCCTGGCGGGAGCGAGATCGATCAACACGGGATCACCCGCCACCAACCGGCTCATGGCCTCCGCATTCGCCGCTTCGATCGCCTGGACGATGTTGCCTGTCATTTCTGCTCTCCTTTGAATGTGATCCTCGCCAAATGGGGTCGGGTTATCGACTCCGAAGGCGCCGGATTCCCTTGCTCGGACCTACCCGACGGTTGTCCGCTTCCGTCAGCAACATCTCGGTCACTGCTCCGGCGACTGGTCGTAGCCGCGAAACGCTGCCGAGTTGAAGTTCGTCTCCGAGGGCATCTCCTTGGCGGGATGCTCCGATTGCGAGTCATGGATACCCCTTGCTGGGTCATCGGCGGACGTCTCCGGCGCACCGATGACCCGGAAGGTCGTTTCTGATAGCTCTATCTGGGGCTTCCGACTACGCCCTCGACGAACCAGTCCACCGAGCCCATGAGGTCCGCAGTGAGCTCTTCGCCCTCTGCGACCCTCACTGCCCCGTCCTGATCGACGATCGGGCCGGCGAAGACCACCTTCGTCCCTGCCTCGATATCCGCCCGCGCCTGGTCGACCGCGTCTTTGACTTCCTGCGGAACGTTGGGGCCGTATGGCGCCATGGCCATGCAGTCATCGGCAATGCCGCAGCGGAGGAAGATCGGCTCCCAGGTTCCGTCGATCACGGTCGAGGTCAACCAAGTAAGTGTGTCGCCCAACGTGTACCCGATCCCTGTGATCCAACCCTCAGGAGCGAATTGCTGAGCCGCCAGGGATTGGAAACCGATCGAGTAGACCCCGCGCGATTCGGCCGTTGAGATGACGGTTGCCGGCCCGTCGACATGCATCGTGATGACGTCGGCTCCCTGGTTGATGAGCGAGTTGGTGGCCTCGGCCTCCTTGGTCGCATCTCCCCAGCCGAAGGTGTAGGCCACGACGGTTTGCGCATCGGGATTGACCGACTGCGCACCCAGCTCGTACGCGTTGATGAACGTCAGCGTCCATCCCAGCGGGAAGGCGGCCACGAACCCCAGCTTGTCGGATTCGGTCATCAGGCCCGCCGCCACCCCCATCATGTACCAGGTATCCGGCGGTTCACCGAAGAAATTCGCGAAGTTCGCCCCCATCTCCCACCCGCCGGCATGTTCGAAGATCACGTCCGGGTACTTGTTCGACAGTTCGAGCGCCGGGTACTGGTGATTGAAGGCGGTGGCGATGATCATCCCGGCTCCCTGCTGGATCATGTTCTCCATCGTGGAAGTCGCCCCAGCTTCCTCGGGGACATTCTCCGCTTCGATGATCTCAACACAGGAGATGTTCTCGCTGATGGCCATGACGCTGTCGTGCATGGCCTGGTTGTAGCCAGCATCGGTCACCGGGCCGCCATACAGCGCCCCAACGATCAGACACGGGTCGGCGGCCGTGGTAGCGGTCGCGGCGGTTGTGGTCGTGACGGTACTGGCGTCAGCGGTACCGGTCGTGGTAGTCGCGGCACCGTCGCCGCCGCAGGCGGCTAGCAGAAGCGCCAGCGCCAGCGCCAGCCCTACCGTTCGAAGGTTTCTAGTGTTCATGTCTTCCTCTCTTTCTCTCTTGTCATTTCTTGACCATGCGTCGTTTGGCTCGATGGCAGCTCACCCGCATCCTCGCCGCCTCTTCCTGCTTCCTGGGTCTCACTCCTTCCTACTCGGTGCCCTCATAGATCTGTCCAAGGCTTGCTGGGGCGGCCGCCTTACGCCGGCCGCCCCAGGCCATGAGCACCACCAGGGTCAGCACATACGGGATCGTGCTGAGCAGGAACGGCGACACCTGGATCCCGCTCGACTGCAGCAGCAATTGGAATGCGACGGCGCCGCTGAATAGCAGCGCCCCGGCAACGGCATACAGGGGGTGCCACTTGGCGAAGATGACCAGGGCAATAGCGATGAAACCCAACCCGGCTGTCATGTATTCGGTCCAATTCATCGCGTAGGCGATGGAGAGGTGCGAGCCGCCTACGCCGGCCAGGGCGCCTCCCAGCCACAGCGCCTGGTAGCGGACGAGCCGTGGGTTGCGCCCGGAGGCATAGGCCGTTTCAGGGCTTTCGCCGACTGCTCTCACGCCCAACCCCCACCGCGTGCGGAAGAGCAACCACCAGATGGCGACCGCGACCGGCACGGCGAGGTATATGAGGAGGTCGAAGTGCAGGAGTGATGCATAGAGCTTCGGCAGGCCGGAGGACCCGGGCAGGGCCAGCCGGGGGAGTCCAACGATCTTCGCCCCTACGAATTCCTTGCCGATCAACGCGCTCAGCCCGAAGCCGAAGAACATCAGCGCCAGGCCGCTCGCCAGTTGGTTCGCTTTTCGGTTGAGCACCATGTAGCCGAGGATCATGTTCATCAGGCCGCCGGCGAACACCGCCGCGAGCACGCCCAGATAGGGGTTGCCCGTGAGGGACGTCACCGCAAAGCCAGTTGAAGCGCTCACCAGCAGCACCCCTTCAAGGCCCAGGTTTATGATCCCCGCGCGTTCGCCGACGATCTCTCCCAGCGTGGCGTAGAGCAGCGCAGTGCCCGCGAAAACGGCGCTCGAAAGGACCCCCAGCAGCGCGAGTTCGCTCATGGTTCAGCCGTCTTGCGGGTGAAGCTCGGCTGGCCCAGGACGACGAACAGCGTCATCGCCAGCAGGATGTTGATCACCGAGTAGGGAAGATCGCGCGTCAACTGCAGGAGGTTGCCGCCGGTCAGGATGATCGCCACGACGAAGGAGGTCACCACGATGCCGAGCGGCGAGCCGTTTGCCAGCCAGCTGACGAGAAAACCCATGAACCCGATCCCCCGCGAGAAGTTCACCAACAGCACGCCGTAGTAGCCGGAGACCAGGACCATCCCGGCCAGCCCGGCGACGGCACCGGCTAGGGCCATCACGCCGATGACATATCTGCGGGTCGGGATCCCGTTCAGCCTGGCGGCCTGGTGATTCCATCCCATGCCGCGCATCTCGAGGCCCCATCGGGTGGACCGCATCACAAACCAGAACACGGCCAGCAGCCCCAGCCCCAGGATCAGGCCGAGGCTGATGCGCGTGCCGAACAGGGTGGGCAGGCGCGCCGACGCTGAGAAGATCGCGGTCTTGTTCGTATCCATCGGCGAGTGCCAGTAGCCGAATACAAAGAACGCCACGATCATTGGGGCGACGGGATTGAGGAGCAAGGTCGAGATTGTCTCGCTGACGATGCCGCGCGCGCGCAGCACGCCCGGGATCCATGCCCATGCGGCACCGCCAATCATGCCCAGCAGGACCATGATCGGCAGCAGAAGCCATCCCGGGAGCGTGCCGAAGGTCAACGCCGCCCAAGTCGCCAGCCACGCTCCCATGTACAGCTGTCCTTCGCCACCGATGTTGATCAGGCCGATGCGGGAAGGAAGTGCCACCGCGAGGGCGGTGAGCAGCAGAGGCGTCATCGTAACCAGGACCTCGGAGAGCCCGTAGGTGCTGCCGAGCGTGGAGACGAAGATGTCCCGAAACGACTGAATGGGGTTGTTGCCTGAGATCAGGAGGATCAGCCCGAACAACCCGATGCCGAGCAGGAACATGCCGCCGTAGCGGATGGCGATTCGGGTCAGGCCGGCCCAGACGGAAGCGGCGACTCGTCGGCTTTGAGGGCTACTCATAG
>JACZWZ010000189.1 GCA_022571885.1 Acidobacteriota bacterium | reverse complement strand
GAGGCCGCGAGCCTCCAGGGATTCGCGCTCGACGATGATACGCCATACCATGTCCATGTCGTCATCTTCCTCGGCGTCCCGTTTTTCCATTTCGACGACGCCGTAGGTGGGTGAGAAATTTTTCATGCCCAGCGCCTTGGTGTTCTGGCCCTTCTTGATCTGAAAGACGCCGTCGTCGATGAAGACGATGGCGGCATGCTGCTCGAAGGCGGCCGAGATCAGCACCATCTCGAGACTCTCAAGCGCATAGATACTACCGTAGGGCGCCCGCCGATTGACGAACATGAAGCGCTTCTTGACGCCTTGGGTATCGAATTCGACTGGCTGATCCTCGGCCATCGGCTTAATCCCCGAATACCAGGGTACGGTCGGCCGCCAGCGACATCTCGATAAGCTGTCCGAGACCGGAAATGCGGAAACCGTCGGCGAGGATTTCTTCCTGGAGGTCGAGTCCTGCGGGGTCGAGTTCTTGCGGTTGGACGGTGGGTGCTGTGGTCAGGACCGTCTGCTGGGTCTCGGTTCTTGGACGCGCTACCCAGACGCCGATGGTCGCACGGTCATCGGTGGCTCGACCTGCCAGGGACTCGATCTCCATGTCGGTGTGGAGGACGCGGTTCCATGACACTCCGTCCTCGGTTGCCCAGAGGTCACCGGTCGATGTGGCTGTACCGGATCCAGTCACGAGGCCATCCTCGGCTTCGGATAGTGGGACGACGGTTGGTGCAACGACGAGTCGATCGGCGACGACGGCATAGCGAAACACGCTTACAGCTCGGTTTTCCACACGGCCGAACTCTGGGATGCCCCGTGGGGTCCATTCGACACCGTCCTGCGATGTCCACACGTAGATGACCGGGTCGGCCGCCGTACGAGAGATTGCACCGAGTGCGATCCACCCGCCATCCACATATTCGATGGCCGATAGATCCCACCGGGTCGGAGACTCTGTGAATTCGGCTGGGAGCTCGATGCTGCCCTCGATCCAGGTGGTTCCGTCGACCGAGTGGTAGATCGGCGCTACCGAACCCCTATCTGACTCGAACGGGTACCACACAACGCCTGCAGCGGTACCCCAGAGAACGGCCCGGTCGGGATCTCCTGGAATGGTCCCGTCGAGCCTTGACCATTGGGTGCCGTCCGTGGACCACCAAAGGGTGGTACCGGCGCCGAACGGGGCCCGAGAGACTGCAAGGAAACCGCCCCCTGATCCGATGACCTGGCTGACTGTTTCGTCCAGGTCGTCAGGCCACATGACTCCGGTCCAGGCTACCCCGTTAGTCGACACCCACGCTTCGGCGCGCTTGCCGTCGTTGAGTATGACCAGCCAGGAATCGCTGGTGGTGGCAACCGTCTGGACACCAGATCTAGCGATCAACCCCGGCACCTCCACCTCGGTCCAGGTGCGGCCGTCCGGCGAGAACTCGAGCGTGGGACCGCCGGGAGCGACAATGAACGGACTCCGGATGAACCCGCCCGGGCCAGCAGTCACCGACAGGAAACCTTGAGACAAGTCGAGTCCGATCCACTCGATACCAGACTCGTCGGGCTCCGCCGCGATGTCCGTGTTTGGCGCGGTGAAGAAGGTCCAAACCAGTCCTGTGGCAAGGACGACGCCAAACGCGATCGCCGCCACCACGAATCCCGGGAATCGACGACGGGGCGGCGCCTCCATGATGTGGACAGGGACGGACAGCTTGGACTCGACCCGGTTCATCAACGCAGTAGCACCAACCGGCCTACCCCGGGTTGCCAATCGTTCGAACGTCTCCTTGTAGCGGCTCATCGACGGTCCCCCTCAATCAACTCGGAACGCAGTCGGCGACGGGCTCTCGAAGCGGTCACCCGGGCGTTACCGGCGGATATCCCCACCATGTCGGCCACCTCCTCAAACGAAAAGCCCTCGACGTCGTGGAGAAACAGAACCGCCCGCTGGACGGGCCGGAGACGCATCAACTCCGCAATGTCCGACGGGTACGGGACCGCGGTCGGCTCGCTAGTCGACGCGCGCAGACTGTTCAAGGTCAGTCGTCTGGTTCTCAAGCGACGGAGCTCCGACCTGACATGATTCACGATCGCCCGACGTAGGTAAGCGCCGGGATCATCAAGGGTCCGCAGCCGACGCATCCGCAATACTCTCACCAACGCACCATGCAGTACATCGTCCGGATCCAGATCCCACGGCGCCACCACCGCCGCGAACCGACGCAACTCCGCGTACAGTCCGCGGACAACCTCGGCGTCGGCCTGATCGATCCGATTAACGACCTCCACTCAGCTCCTTCACGTGCGATCTCACCCTTACAGACGCATCGACCGGACCGATTGCAACACCTACCGCTGGCGAAACCTCGGATGTCGAGTCATCGCAAGCGCCAGTGTCGACCACGGCACACAGACCATCAAATCTGAGAGATATCGCCCGCATCACACAACCGCACCAGATCGGCACATCGACGCTCGCCCGATCCTGACCCTCGCACCACTACGCCATGGCCTCGAACCTGAACCCGAGCCCGTCTACATGGCGGAAGTTTGGCCCCGGCGAACCTGTATCAAGACGGATTCGGAATGCGGGGCCGGCCCGCTTCTGTGGAGTGCGGGCCGGATTCGGAATGGCGGCGCTTTTTTTGTCGGCCCGGCAGCCTATGTTGTGGGGTATGAGAGTGCTTCTGGTACTTGAAGTCGATGTTGATGAGGGTGTTCGGCCGTCGACTCGGTTCCGCCGTCTCGACTCAGTGGTTCGTTCGCTTGGAGCTGCTGCGGACCGGGTTCGCCATGTGAGGTCGGTGAAGAGTGTCCGGGTTTGTGATTCCTCTGCGCTGGATGAGGTGACCGAGCTGGTCCGCTATGACGGCGCCCAGTTCACCGCGCCCCCGGATGTGGCCGTCGAGCCATGAGGCGGGCGGCGCTCTACCGGCGGGTTTCCACGCCCGGGCAGGTGGAGGGGTTCAGTCTGGACGGTCAGCTCGAGAGTCTCACCGAACTCGCTGAGAATCTCGGGTACGAGTGGGAGGACTTCTGCGACGCGGGTGTCTCGGGTGAGAAGTTGGAAAAGCGTCCCGAGCTGATGCGCCTTTTGGGTCAGCTTGACCGCTTCGACGCCTTGTTGGTGGTGGATGAGTCAAGGCTGGCGCGCAGCGAGGGAGTGGCATTCGTAATCCGGGATTACCTCCGCCAGGCCTCGGTGCGCCTGGTCACTCTTGCGGGTGAGACCGATTTGGAGGACCCCGAGGAAAGCACGATGTCGGCCGTGAAGAGCCTGTTTGCGGTCGCCGAGCAGTACCGCCGGACCCAACGGATGACCGAGGGTCTGGAGCGGACCGCCGGGCGGGGTCTGTGGACTGGTGGGCCCGCCCCGTTGGGGTACCGGCTCGCCGAGACCCCGACGGGGCACACCACCCTGGAGTTGGATCCCGACGGTGTCGAGTTCCTGGAGCTGGTTATCGGCCTGGTGGTCGACGAGGGGATGACGGTGTATCAGGCGGCGAAGCGAATCAACGCCCTGGGGTATCGGACCCGCAACGGTCGACCCTGGTCGCATCGCAACC
>JACZWZ010000188.1 GCA_022571885.1 Acidobacteriota bacterium | reverse complement strand
ATCGAGGCAACATTCCCGTCTGCCGCCACCAGAAAGCCGACCGCCGCCACCGCGCCGGCGCTTGCCGCGTAGCGAGGACGTCGAGCGTTCCCGATCGCAAGCACCGCCATGGCACAGCCGACCCACGCAAACCCCGAACCGGTCCCGAGTGCAGCCGGAATCCCGAGCAGCAGCGTGACACCACCGGCAAGCCACGTGAAGCCGGGTCCCACGATCCGCCACCAGATCACCAATCCCGAAGCTGCCGCCAGGCCGGCTGCCCACATCGACATCACGACGGCAGGAGAGAGTTCCACGGGCGGCGAGTATACGAAAAGGAGTCTCCGCCGCCAGGCGAAGACTCGGCGACCTGGGCAGGGACCCGGGTCGCAACGCGATGAGCCGCCAGGCGAAGAGCCATAAGCACAAAGTCCCCGCCGCCGGGCGAAGAACCCTGAGCACACTCAGCCGCTGGATCAGACTTCGGAGCTAGCGGTGTTCACCGATACAATCGTCGACGGTTCCCCCAGGAGCCGTTTCCTCGACGAAAGTTCCCCGTGTCCAGCAGCGCTTCCGACAATCTCATCCCACCCCATGGCGGCCACCTCATCGACCTGGTGGTCGATGCCGAGCGTGCAGCCAAACTCAAGGCAGCATCGGTCGACTTCCCATCTTGGGATCTCACCGACCGCCAGCTATGTGATCTGGAGCTGCTGGCAAACGGAGGTTTCTCTCCGCTGACGGGCTTCCTCGGCCGCGAGGGGTACGACACCGTTGTCGAAGATATGCGGTTGCCGGATGGAACGCTATGGCCGATGCCGATCACGCTCGACATCGACGGTGACACGGCTGCTTCGCTCTCCGCGGGAGCCAGCCTCGCCCTCCGCGACCCGGAAGGGGCCATGCTGGCGGTGCTCCAGGTGTCCGATGTCTGGAAACCCGACAAGGACCGCGAAGCCTTCCAGGTATTCGGCTCCAACAATGTCGAGCATCCTGCCGTCGCCTATCTGATGGAGACGGCCGGATCGCACTACGTCGGCGGTCGCCTCGAGGTCCTCGATCTCCCGCCCCACTACGACTTTGCAACACTCCGAATGAGCCCTGCCGAAATCCGCGCCCGGTTCACCAAACGCGGCTGGCGAAAGGTCGTTGCGTTTCAGACCAGAAATCCGATGCACCGAGCACACCTGGAGCTGACGGTTCGCGCCACCAAGGAAGTTTCGGCCAATCTGTTGATACACCCGGTGGTGGGAATGACCAAGCCGGGAGATGTGGACCATTACACGCGTGTCCGCGGCTACCAAGCGATCATGCCACGCTATCCCGCCAACACCGCCGAACTGTCGCTCCTCCCGTTGGCGATGAGGATGGCCGGTCCCAGGGAGGCGGTGTGGCACGCCATCATTCGCAAGAACCACGGGTGCACCCACTTCATCGTCGGTCGGGATCACGCCGGGCCGGGCAGCGACTCGAGCGGTGAGCCCTTCTACGGGCCGTATGACGCTCAGGATCTCCTGGCGGCTCACCAGGAAGAGATTGGGGTCGAAATGGTCCCCTTCAAGTTGATGGTCTACCTGCCCGACAGCGACAGGTACGCAGCGATCGACGAAGTGGCCGAGGGAACTCAAACTCTCTCGATCTCGGGCACGGACCTGAGGGATCGACTGGCCGATGGCCGTGAGATCCCCGAGTGGTTCACCTTTCCGAAGGTCGCAGAGGAGCTCCGTCAGACCCATCCGCCGCGCAGCCACCAGGGCTTCACGGTGTTCTTCACCGGCCTGTCCGGTTCGGGGAAGTCGACGATCGCCAATGTCCTTCAGGTCAAGCTGCTCGAAATGGGTGGACGATCGGTCACGCTGCTCGACGGCGACATCGTCCGCAAGAACCTCTCCTCAGAGCTTGGATTCTCCAAGGAGCACCGCGACCTGAATATCCAGCGCATCGGCTTCGTCGCCTCCGAGATCACCAAGAACGGCGGAATTGCCATCTGCGCCCCGATCGCCCCTTACGACGAGGTGCGGAAGACGGTCCGCTCCATGGTCGAACCCCACGGCGGCTTCAGTCTGGTTCACGTGTCGACCCCACTCGACGTTTGCGAGCAGCGGGACCGCAAGGGCCTGTATGCCAAGGCCAGGGCGGGCATCATCAAAGAGTTCACCGGGATCTCGGACCCCTACGAGGAACCGGACGATGCTGAGGTCGTGATCGACACCTCCACGCTGAACCCGGATGAGGCAGCACAACGGATCATCCTGCACCTCGAGACCCAGGGGTTCATCGAAGCCGAAAGAGGCTGACGCCGGTACCCAGTCTCCAGAAGCCAGTACCGGCCAGACGTGCAGTGGGTTTTACTGGCTACTGGCTACCACTCTCAACCCAACCAATCTGCGATCCGATCGGCCACCGCCCGGCCGGTGAACCCCCACTCCTCGGCAATCCGCTGCCACGGGGAAGATGCCCCGAAGTGGTCGAGGCCCATCACCAGCCCATCCGGCCCGGCGAACCGGTGCCAGCCCATCGTGACCCCGGCCTCGAGCGTCGCCGTCGGGAGCCCGCCGAGCACCGACTCTCGGTAGGACTGCTCCTGGGTGTCGAAGGCCTCGACACACGGCATCGAGACCACCCGCAGCGAGATTCCCTCGCCCGAAAGCAACTCGGCCGCCTCCAGCGCCACATGGACCTCGGACCCGGTGGCGATGAGGGTCGCACCGTCGCCATCGCGCAAGACATACCCACCGCGGTGCACCATGCCTTCGCATCCCGAGCGGTCGAGTACCGGTATGCCCTGTCTGGTGAGCAGGATCGCGGTCGGCCCGTTGGCGCGACGCAGCGCCAACTCCCAGGCCTCGGCCGTCTCGGTGGCGTCGGCCGGCCGGAGCACCGTCAGGTTCGGGACCGCTCGCAGGCATAGTAGGTGCTCGATGGGCTGGTGTGTGGGCCCGTCCTGGCCCAGGCCGATCGAGTCATGGGTGAAGATGTACACCACACGCTGGTCCATGAGCGCAGCCAGGCGTATGGAGGGCCGCATGTAGTCGGAGAAGACCAGAAAAGTGGCTCCGTAGGGCCGGATGCCTCCGTGCAGTGCCATGCCGTTCAGGATGGCGCCCATGCCGTGCTCGCGGATCCCAAAATGGAAGTTTCTTCCCCGCGCCGAAAGATGGGAATCTTCAAAATCTTTCAGATGCGTGTTGGTGGAAGGCGACAGGTCGGCCGATCCGCCGATTAAAGCAGGCAGGCGGGGGGCTATGGCGTTCAGCACCTTTCCCGAAGCTTGGCGAGTCGCCATGCTTGCTTCCTGGGGGCTGAATGCTGGCAGGCTCTCCTCCCAGCCGGCAGGGAGCTCCGCGTCAACGAATGCTCGCAGCTGCTGCCGGAAAGACTCATCTTCGGGACTGAACTTGAACTCCACGTCGATCCTCCTCTTCGAGGGATTATGGGCCGCCTCGTTTCCTTTGCCGTATCCCGGCTATTGTGAGGAAGGAGCCTAAGAACCCACGGCCACACAGGTTACTGTCCGCACCACACCGGTGACCGTGTGGATGTGCCCGGTCACCAGGTTACCAACCACCGTCATATCATCGGCGTTGATCACCGCGA
>JACZWZ010000081.1 GCA_022571885.1 Acidobacteriota bacterium | reverse complement strand
GGTTGGTCATGAGGAGCTGGTCACAACCACACAACAGTGGGGCGCCATACTGCGACCATGGGTATCACCGGAGGTAACGCCGCGACAAGTCGCTCGCCTCCAACCGACGCGAAGGCGCGAATCCGTCGTGAGCCGCCGGCGTTTCGGCGCGTGGCGGTGCACAGTGTCCATCAACTGAGTCGCCGCATGATCCGAGTCACCGTCACCGGCTCGGACCTCGAGGGACTGCTCGTCGAGGACCCTGCGGCCAGCGTTCGGCTCCTCCTCCCATCGCCGGGGGAGCGAGACCTGGTCATTCCGAGATGGAATGGCAACGAGTTTCTTCGGGCCGACGGAGCGCGGCCGATCATCCGGACGTTAACTCCGCTTCGGATCCGCCCCAATGTGCTCAAACTCGACCTCGAGATCGTGATCCACGACGTTGGCGTCGCATCCCGGTGGGCGCAGGGAGTCGCTGCCGGCAACCCAGGGGCGCTCTCGGGTCCCGGCCGCGGCTACGCGATCGACCGCTCTGCTCGGGCATTTCTCTTAGGGGGTGACGAGACCGCAATCCCCGCCATTAGCGAGCTCTTAGAGGCCTTGCCGACCGAGACTCCGGTACGCGTCTGCATCGAGGTTACCCACCCGGAGGCTCGTCTGGTGCTGCCCGACCACCCACAATCGACGGTTGAATGGTGCGATCTGCCGTCAGACGGATCTCCCGGTGATGCGCTCATTCACCGCATCAAAGACGCTGATCTTGATCCGGGCATTCGCGTCTGGATGGCCGGGGAGGCCGGTGCGATGCACCGCATCCGGCGCCTCTATTTCCAGGACCGAGGTCTGGCCCGTGCTGACGCAGTCATTCGCGGCTACTGGAAGCGTCCCCGCCCGTAGCCATCACCACCCGTAGCCGGCGCTTCTCAGCGCGTCACAAGGGTGCTTGCCGCCTACAGTTCGTAGGCGGCAAGCAAGGGTCAGGAGAGCGTTGAGCGAATGGGTGATCTGTGGCGTGACACTGTGGACTTCTTCGAGCGATTCCCTTACATCGAAGCGCTGGGAATCTTGGTCCTATTTTGGCTGCTGGCGAGGTTGGTCGATGGGCTGCTGATCGGCTTCCTTCGGAGGCTCACCCACCGCTCGAAGACCCAGTTCGACGACAAGGTGTTGGAGCTCATGCACCGTCCGATCCTCACGACGGTCGGACTGATCGGCCTGATTCTCGCCACGTACCGGCTCGATCTCGGCGCGGCGTCCGAGAGAGGAACCGTCGTGGTCGTCCAGACCATTCTGGTCATAGTCTGGATCGTCTTCGCGCTTCGATTCTTGCGGCTTCTACTCGGAACCATGCAACGAAACCCCGATCGCTTCGGGATCGTCCAGCCCTCCACCGAACCCTTGTTGTCCAACGCTGCCGCAGTGATCTTCTTCGTCGTTGGGGTCTATGCGATCCTCGTCATCTGGGACATCAACGTCACCGGCTGGGTGGCATCGGCCGGAATCGTCGGCTTGGCACTCAGTTTTGCTGCTCAGGACACCCTGGCGAATCTATTCGCCGGTGTCGCCATCCTCTCGGACCGGCCCTACGAGATAGGCGACTTCATCAGCCTGGACTCGGGCGAGCGAGGTGAGGTGACGAAAATCGGACTGCGCTCCACCCGATTGCTAACCCGCGACGACGTCGAGGTATCGATTCCCAACGGCGTGATGGGAGCGACCAAGATCGTCAACGAGGCAGGTGGCCCGCCCAGACAATTTCGGATTGGAACCGCGGTCGGAGTCGCCTACGGATCGGATATCGACGAAGTCGAGGCAGTACTCAGAGACGTCGGTGACAGTCACCCGTTGACTCTGCGAAGTCCCGAGCCGCGGGTGCGGTTTCGAAAGTTCGGCGACTCCAGCCTTGATCTCGAGCTGCTCTGCTGGATCGAGCGGCCGGTGGATAGAGGACTGGTGCTGCACGAGCTGAACTCAGAGATCTACCGCCGCTTCGCCACACACGGCATCAGGATTCCGTTCCCGCAGCAGGATGTCTATATCAAGGAATTCCCCAATACGGGCCATAGCGATGGGGCTGGGTCGTGACCGACAAGGCCGGAACCCGAGAACGCGGTCAAGCTCTAGATGAACAGTGAGTCTGCCCGACCCTCGGGACCTAGACCGGCATCTCAGCGGGGCACCTCTAGCGGCTACGGCTCATCCGGGAGGTTGTGCTCAGGTCTTACCGGGTCGTGATGTGCCACAGGACACACCCACGCCACCGGGCGCCGGTGTACGTGTCCAAACTGAGGGCCTGGTGCCATAACGGGCGTGAACGATCGGTCGGTTGCGCCATTAATCTCAGGTTGTGAGAGAGGGCTAGAGCAGTGACGGAACCGGATTCACTCGAAGACCAGCCAGGCCTGACCGGGTACCTGAGGAAGGTCAAACTGTTCAGCCGAAACGCCCGGCTCTATCTACTCCACATCTTCGGGATGGACGTCATTCATGGGACCTGGGAGGTCCTGTTCAACCTCTACCTGCTCGAGGTGGGTTTCAGCATCGGGTTCATCGGTGTCCGCCTGGCGGTCATGGGGGTCACCGGTGCCCTGGTGGCGGTGCCGGCCGGTTGGGTGGCCGACCGGTTCGACCGAAAATGGGGGTTCATCATCGGGGACGGCGGTGGAGCGGCGATGGCGCTACTGCTGATCAGCACCGGGAACAGTGCCGTGATCCTGCTCGGTTCGGCCGCGGCCGCGGCCTTTGGGGCTCTGCACCATGTCACCGAGTCGCCGTTCATGGCGGAAAACTCCGAGCCGGCCGAGCGGATCCACCTCTTCAGCGTGAGCTCGGGCTTCCGCACCCTCGCCGCGATGATCGGGGCATTGGTGGCCGGGTTCGTCCCCGGATGGATGGCCGACGCCTGGAATCTGAGCGCGGTCGGCGCCTTCAGATCGGCCGCCTATATCGGCGTCGCCTGGTGGTTCCTGTCGCTGATCCCGGCGGTCCTCATGCGCCCCTACGTCTCGCGAGAAGTGGCCGAAGCCTTAGCCGAGGTGCCCCAGAGGCGAGGCCTGCTGGGCGGGGTGCGCTCTCCCGGTCTCATCGCCCGGTTCGTGACGATTGGGGCGCTGCTGGGGTTGGGAGGCGGCCTTGTGCTCCCGCTCGCCAACGTCTTCTTCTCTGAAGAAGTGCATGCTGCCGAGCACCAGATCGGACTCACCTTTGCAGCCGGATCGCTGTTCCTGGCCATCGGGGCGTTTCTGGCGCCGTTGGTGGTGGAGCGTTTCGGCAAGACGCAGGCTATCTGGATGAGCCGCTTCTCGGCCGTCCCGTTCATCCTGCTGATCGGGTTCGCCCCAGACCTGGCCACACCGGCGACTGTGGTGTCGCTGGCGGGGGCGGCCTTCGTGCTGAGAACCGCACTGTTCAATATGTCCGGACCGATCTATGAGGCATACACTATGGAGCGGTTACACCCCACCGAGCGAGCCACGTTCACCGGCATCGACGCCATGTTCTGGAGCGGGTCGGCAGCGCTTGGTGGTTACGTGGGGGCCCGTATGATGAACGGCGGAGATTTCCGCACCCCGTTCATCGTGATGGCGGTCCTGTACCTGCTCTCGACTTGGCTGTTCCTGCGGTGGTTCGGCAGTCGATCCGAACCGACCGACGTGGTACCGAGCGAGCCCGTGATCGACCACCCGGCAATCCGCGCATGAACTCCACGAAATGCGATCCGATCCCGATGATGCCGCTGCAACGCGTGGTTACGATCAGCGGACCTAGTGGAGGCTTGGATTGTCCGACCTTGATCTGGCCTACGCCAGTGCTCGCGAACTCAGCGGGCTCATCCGGGCGATGGAGATCTCACCGGTCGAGGTCATTCAGAACACCCTTGCCCGGATCGAAGAAGTCGACCGCGACCTCAACTGTTTTTGCTTCGTGTATCCAGAGGAAGCGCTTCAGGCCGCCCGCGCCGTCGAGCGGGCGGTGGTCGCCGGAGAGGATCTGGCACCCCTGGCGGGCGTCCCCATTGCCTTCAAGGACCTGACCCCCACCAAGGGCAAACGCACCACAATGGGATCGCGGGTCTTCGAGAGTTGGGAACCCGACTTCGATGCTGCGGTCGTCGAGAAGCTGGCAGATGCCGGAGCCATCCTCGTCGGCAAGACCACCACTCCCGAGTTCGCCCACTCCGGCTTCACCGAGTCACCCTTGTGGGGGGTCACCCGCAACCCATGGGATCCGGATCGAACCCCCGGAGGTTCGTCCGGTGGCTCCGGGGTGGCGGTGGCGACCGGCTGTGTGCCACTGGCCGAGGGCAGCGACATGGGCGGGTCGGTTCGCATTCCGGCCGCGGACTGTGGGGTCGTCGGCCTGAAACCAAGCCTGGGGCGTATCCCCATGGACATACTGCCCAGCCTGTTCGACAACATCTCACACATCGGGCCGCTCGCCCGCACCATCGACGATATCGCCCTATTCCTGGCGGCTGCCCAGGGTCCGGATGAGCGCGATATCCAATCGATCGGCGTGGGGCTCGACATCCCCGACCCGGTACCGGCTGATGTCGAAGGCCGACGTATCGCTCTGAGCATCGACCTCGGCATGTATGAGGTTCACCCGGAGGTGGAGGCCAACGTTCGTGAGGTGGCGCGGGCCCTGCGGAGCGCGGGAGCAGTGGTCGAAGAAGTGGAGTTGGCGTGGACCGCCGAGATCCACCAGCTGTGGGATCGGATCTGGGGTGTGTTCATGGCCGCATACTTCGGTCAGCATCTCGAAGAGTGGCGTGATCGGCTGGATCCCGACGTGGTCCGACTGATGGAATTGGGGTTCGCCACTTCCGCGGTCGATTACAAACGGCTCGAAATCGTCCGCAGCCGGCAGTGGGACCAGCTGGCCAAGGTCTTTGCTGATTTCGATGCGCTGATCTCACCGACGGTGGCGTATCCGGCACCGCCGGTCGACACCAAGCACATGGACGATCTTGGCATCAACGAGCAGGGACGCTTGGTGAGCCGGTTCATGACGGTGCCGTTCAACATGGTGGCGCAGTGTCCGGTGCTCTCAGTCCCCAGTGGGTTCTCAGCAGACGGCCTACCCACCGGGGTGTCGATTTGTGGCCGCCGATTCGACGACCTCACAGTGCTCGAGATCGGCGCCGCTCTGGAGCAGGTTCGACCGTGGCTCGGGACCCGGCCGCCAATCTGAGCCATTGATGGATCTAGGTGCGGCCGACGAAGGCCTCGGGCCTTTGGCGGATGCAGCTCGGTCAGCGCAGGTAGGGTCAGCCCATGGGTGCGACAGAGCGCGTTCCGATGGGCCTCTATCTCCAGGACTCTCATCCAATCAGTGAGTCGATCGAGTACGTCCGTCACGCTGAGGAGCGTGGTTTCGACGCGGTGTGGCAGGCCGAGAGTCGCCTGGCTCGTGAAGCGACGATTCCCATGGCCGCGTTTCTTGCGCACACGGAGCGGATCAAGGTGGGTTCGGGTGTCGTCAACAACTGGACACGAAATCCGGCTCTTCTAGCCTCGACCTTTTCCACTCTCGACGACCTTGCTCCGGGGCGCGTCATCCTGGGCATCGGCGCCTGGTGGGACCCGCTAGCGAGTCAAGTGGGCATCACCCGCATCCGGCCGCTGCGAGCCATGCGGGAAACGGTGGAAGCGGTGCGCGCCCTGCTGGCCAACCAGGAAGTGACCTATAGCGGTGAGTTCGTTCAATTCGACAAGGTTGTCCTGGACTATGTCCATCAGGAGCGCAGGGCCAAGGACGTCCCGATCTACATTGGAGCCACCGGGATGAAGATGATGGAGCTGACCGGCGAGATCGCCGATGGGGTGCTGCTCAACTACCTGGTCTCGCCTGACTACAACGTCCGGGCGATGGAGGCACTCGAACGGGGGGCCGCTAAAGCGGGGCGCAGTATCGATGATCTCGATCGTCCACAGCTGGTGGTGATCTCCATGTCCGAGAATCGCCAGGCCGGTCTCGACGGGGCCCGCATGCTGGTTACCCAATACCTGGGTCAGCAACCTCATATCATGAAGGCGTCGGGCGTCCCCGAGGCCTTACTGGACGAAATCGGCAGCGTGCTGAGTTGGCCGGCGACCCACCAGCAGGTTGTCGAAGCCTCCAAGCTCGTGCCCGACGAAATAGTCCAGCTGATTGCCGCCGCCGGAACGCCTGATGAATGCCAGGCAAAGGTCGCCGAGTACGTCGCCGCCGGATGCACGTCTCCAATCCTCTACCCCCTGGGACCCGACGTGCGGCTTACGATCGACACCTTCGCCGACTGGACCCCCTAGACGGCCACACCAATCCCGGTGGGACCTACTTCGAAAACCGATGCAAACATCCTTGGCCGGTCTCACGACCGGCGCGGCCGGCAATTCCGCGCTCCTGGGTCTGTCTCGACCCAGATGAGAGAGGCTGTAACGTCTCGATGAGCGACTCAACGGGTCGCGACACGCGGTAAATTAATGGCTCCCATGGCCTCTCCTCCCTCTCCGACCGGTGTGCTCTTGCTCCAGGTCGGAACTCCGGCTTCACCCAAAGTGTCTGACGTGCGTCGCTATCTACGAGAGTTCCTCTCCGACCCGCGGATGCTCGACATGCCGGCTTTGGCGCGGGCGCTGCTGCTGAATGCGGTCATCCTCCCTTTCCGGCCTCGCAAGTCTGCCGAGGCATATCGAGAGATCTGGACCGAGGATGGATCGCCGCTCACCTTGCACACGCAAGCTCTCAGCGTCGGCGTTCAGGAGATGCTCGGCGACGGGTACCGCGTCACGTTCGGGATGCGTTACGGCAGTCCGGCGATCGAAGCCGCAGTCGATGAACTGGTCGATGCGAATTGCGACCGGATCGTCGTCTTGCCGCTGTTTCCGCAATATGCCTCGGCGTCTGGTGGCTCGGCGGTCGCCAAGACGTTCGATGTGCTGGGAGAGCGGTGGAACGTGCCAGACGTGACCACCATCGGCGTCTGCTACGACGATCCGGGTTTTCTGGAGGCGACGGCAGACATCGCCGGGCCGCTGCTAGAGGAGTTTCATCCGGATCATGTCGTGTTCAGCTACCACGGTCTGCCTGAAACGCACGTCAGGAAGAGCGACCCGAGCGGTGAGTGGTGCCTGGCGGCGCCGTCGTGTTGCGACCGGATCACCAACGTCAACCGGTATTGCTACCGGGCACAGTGCTTCGCCACAACGAGGGGGCTGGCATCGGAACTCGAGTTGTCGGACGGCTCGTTCTCGACCACGTTCCAGTCTCGACTTGCCGGTCAGAAGTGGATCGAGCCGTACACCGACAAGGAGCTCCCCAGGCTCTACGAACGCGGAGTGCGTCGGCTCGCCGTGCTCACTCCTTCGTTCATTGCCGATTGCCTCGAAACTATCGAGGAAATCGGAATCCGGGGACGCCGCCAGTGGCGGGAGGCAGGGGGCGAGGATCTTCTGCTGGTCCCATGCGTCAACTCCAATCCGGTATGGGTCTCTGCCGTGGCCGATCTTGTGCGCCAAGCCGGATGAACCGAACAGACATCGAGAGCTGGTACAGGGGCATGCAGGCCCGATTCTGTGCGGGCATCGAAGCCATCGACGGCTCGGCCTCCTTCCGGTCGGACCTGTGGGAGCGGGAAGGGGGCGGGGGCGGAGATACCCGGATCCTCTCCGACGGCGACCACATAGAGAAGGCAGCCGTCAACTTCTCATCGGTGTGGGGGGAGACCCCCGTCGAGCTGACCGAGAGCCAGACGGCAGGGAACGCAGCCTTCTATGCGACCGGTGTGTCGATCATCGTTCACCCTCGTAACCCTCACTGCCCTACCTTCCACGCCAACCTGCGCTATTTCGAGACCGACGGCGGCTCGTCGTGGTTTGGTGGTGGCGTTGATCTCACCCCGTATTACCTGTACGAGGAGGACGCTCGTCACTTCCACTCAGCGCTGCGCGAGGTGTGCGATGCCCACGACGTCGCGGATTATGGGTCTTGGAAGCAGGAATGCGACGAGTACTTCCGGCTGCCCCACCGGGGCGAGGCCCGTGGTATAGGTGGCCTGTTCTTCGACCATCTCAGCAGTCGCCTCGACGAGGTCTGGGTGTTTCAACAGCAGCTCGGTGACCGGCTGCTCGACGCATATCTTCCGATCTTGCAGCGTCGGATCGACGTGCCGTACGGAGAAAGCGAGGTCCGATGGCACGAGATTCGCAGGGGGCGTTACGTCGAGTTCAACCTGTTGTGGGATCGAGGTACCCGCTTCGGGCTGGAGACGGGTGGCAGGACGGAATCCATCCTGGCTTCGTTGCCTCCAGGAGCCCGATGGGAATACGACCTCGAACCACCGGACGATTCCGCTGAGGCCAAGCTCTTGGAGATGCTCAGGGAGGCTCCCCGTTCGTGGGAATGAGTCGGCTCAGGCGGTCGGCGGCCCCGGACGGCCGGTAGTCTCGACTGAGTGTCGGTGAGGACCCTGAGTAGGGTTTCGGCACACCTAGCCGATTCCCCTCTTCTGAGCCCAAATCGTGTCTATCTCATCAGCCAGCTTTGCGTACCCCCATCATGGTGACACCGTTCGCGCCGAAATGGCGGTACGGCTCAACGCCGGCAGCCTCCCGGCGGGGGCGTTCGTGCTTTCGACCTGTTTGCGGATGGAGATCACGGTCGCCGGTGACAGATCCGAGCTGGAGCGGGCGTTGCTGGCCACCTTCGGAGAGCTGGGCGATTCGGCGCCACCGGATGTACGGGTTGGTGAAGACGCCGTCACCCACCTGTATCGGGTCGTCGCCGGTTTGGAATCTCCCATCCTCGGTGAGCAGGAGATCCTCACCCAGTTCCGCCAGACGCTCATCCGGGCCGAGGAGCAAGGCCGCGTGGGAGGATTGTTCGCCAAGTTGCTCGAAACCGCCGTCGCCGTTGGTAGACAAGCTCGGGAGGTCTTGCCCGAGTCGGGGCACGCATCGCTGGCGGCAGTAGCCGCCCAGGCGATCGGAACCGCCGATCGGGTGGCAGTTCTCGGTTCAGGCCTTATGGCGACCTCCGCAGTTCACGGCCTCCTGGGTCTCCCTGCGCCACCGTCGGTGACCGTGGTCGCCCGCCACCCTGAGAAGGTCGCAATCGACGGAGTCGAGGTATGGCCCTTCAGCCGAGCTGGTGAGGCTCTCTCGACCTTTCCGGCGGTTCTGTCTGCCACCTCGGCCAAGGGTCGCCTCGTCGACGACGACCTGATGGCGGCCGCGGTGTTGCGCCGGACCGCGCCGCTGACACTCGTGGACATGGCGATGCCTCCCGATTTCGGGTCTTTCGACGGCGCTGCGGTGGACTATCTGGGCATCGACGACCTGGCGCGCATGGCCGCCCGCCGGCCGCGCAGTCGACAGGCAGACGCTCTGGTGGCGGCGGCGGCCACCGACGCCTACCGGCAATTCGTCGAGCACCACGAGATCGGCCCCGTCATAGCTGAGCTGGTGCGATCCGCCGACGAGATCGCGGAGAGCACGGTCGACCGCTTTGCCGGCCGCCTCGGGCAAGGCGACGACCGCGCCGTTCTCCAGCAGACCGCTCACACGGTGGCTCGAACGTTGCTGGCCGGGCCGCTTGCGTACCTCAGCAAGGCCGAACGGGAATCCAATGTCGTCGATGACATCAAAGACGCCTTCGGACTCGACGATGGCTGATCTTCGGATCGCGACTCGCAGTTCTCCACTAGCGGTCGCTCAGGCAGAGTCGGTGGCGTCATCGCTGTCTCGTGCTCATCCGGGGTTGAATGTGACCCTCGTCGCGGTGACGGCTACGGGTGATCGAGATCGCGTCACACCGATCACGACCCTCACCGAGGTCGGTGCGTTCGTGCGTGCCATACAACGCGTCGTCCTCGACGGCCGAGCCGACATTGCGGTGCATTCCTGCAAGGACCTCCCCGTCGATGGCCCGGAAGGCCTGACCATCACCTACCCCCGACGCGAACAGCCCTGGGACGTGCTCTGCGGTCACGATCTCGACTCGTTGCCTGCTGGAGCCCTGGTCGGAACGGGGAGCCCTCGCCGCTCCACACAACTCGCTCGACTCCGCCCGGACGTCCGTATTGAAGCAATTCGTGGGAATGTGGACACCAGGCTCGGCAAAGTGGAGTCCGGTGAATTCGACGCCGTGGTCTTGGCCGCAGCCGGGCTGCGAAGAATCGGCAGAGAGGATGCCATCGATCACCGCTTCAGCCTCGACGAGATGGTCCCCGCCCCCGGTCAGGCCGCCTTGGCCGTCGAGGCACCGACCGGCAGTCCCGCCGCTGCCCTGACGGATGCGATCGATGACCCATCTACCCGGCAGGCTGTAGAAGCCGAACGAGCCGTCCTGGCCATGACCAACGCCGGATGCAGGTCGGCACTCGGCGTCTACGGCGAGGTAGTCGGTGACGTGATCGACCTCACCGGCTTTGTGGCGGATGAGCGAGGGCTGCGGTCCGGGTTCGTGGGAGCCGCCGACCCTAAATCTGCCGCCGGCCTGCTGGTGAAGGCGTTGGAGCTGTGAGCCGAGTGCGGCGCGTCGCCGTCACTACCGCCGTCGACACGGCACACCGGGTCGCTCGTCTGCTGCACTTGGATCAGTTGGAACCCGTGATGCTGCCGTGCATCCGCATCGTGGCGGCGCCGATCGAAGCGCTCGAGCGGCTCCGGGCGGCTGCCCGCGATGCTGACTGGATCGTTGTGACTTCGCCTCGAGCGGTGCACGTCACCTGGCCCGAAGGCGGGATGCCCTCGCTGCCGGTAGCGGCGGTCGGTGCGGCGGCTGCATCCGCCGCGACCCTGGCGGGTGGCCGGGTCGAGGTAGCAGGGAAGGCAGGGGCGGCCGGCCTGCTGAAGGATCTGCACCGGCTGATCTCGGGGAAGCGGATCGCCTTTCCGCACGTGCGGAGTGCCGACCCCGCCACCGCGGCCGGTCTCCGAGCGGCCGGCGCCGAGGTCGTGGCCGAATCCGTCTACGAGACGGTGCCGATCGCCCCTGCATCGGACACGGTCGACGTGGCGATCTTCGGATCCCCCTCGGCCGTGGAGGGATGGTGCCGATCCCGCAGCCTGGATGGTCTCGTCGTCGGCGCCATAGGAGAAACCACCGCCGCGGCGCTGACCGACCGCGGCCATCCTTCGGATGTGGTCCCCGAACGGCCAAGCTTCGAGAACCTGGTCAAGGCCCTGACCCAACATCTACGTGAAGGGAGCGCTACGTGAGTCGATTCCCCATCGTTCGGTCCAGGCGACTGCGACAGAGCCCCGCCCTGCGTCGCCTGGTTGCCGAGACACGTCTTCACCCGGCTTCGTTCGTGCTCCCGCTCTTCGTCGTTCCAGGACGGGGCGTGCACAACCCGATCCACTCGATGCCGGGTCACGCTCAACTCTCTGTGGATGAGCTGTTACCTGTGGTCAAAGAGGCCTCGTCCGTTGGGGTTGGCGGCGTGATGCTGTTCGGCATCCCCGGGTCCAAGGACGAGCAGGGGTCGGGAGCCTGGGATCCGGCTGGTCCTGTGCCGGAAGCCATCCGAGCCATCAAGGACCAGGTAGACGACATGACCGTGTGGGCAGACGTCTGTCTTTGTGAGTACACGAGCCACGGCCATTGCGGCGTGCTCTCTGGCGAGATCGTCGACAACGATGCCACCCTTCCGCTGCTCGGCCAGACCGCGACCGTGTACGCCGACGCCGGGGCCGACGTCATCGCCCCTTCCGACATGATGGATGGAAGGGTGGCGGCGATCCGGAGCGCGCTCGACTCGGCCAACCATCGCGAACTTGCCGTGTGCTCCTACTCGGCCAAATATGCCAGCGCCTACTACGGGCCGTTCCGCGACGCCGTCGACTCGGCTCCGGCGTTCGGGGATCGGCGCACCCACCAAATGGATCCGCCGAACGTGCGCCAAGCGTTGATCGAGGTCGCCCAGGACCTGGAGGAAGGTGCCGACATGGTGATGGTCAAACCGGCAGGACCGTATCTCGACGTGATCTCGGCGGTGCGGGCTGCGGTCGACGTCCCCGTCGTCGCCTACCAGGTGTCTGGCGAGTTCTCGATGATCGAAGCCGCAGCAGCCAATGGCTGGATCGACGGCGATAGTGTCATGCTCGAGTCGTTGACGGGGATCACCAGGGCGGGTGCCTCGATCGTCCTCACCTACTTCGCCACCCGTGCCGCCAGGATCCTGGAAACGCTGTGAACCCCGCGTGATGCCGATCGAAGAGCGGAGTGTGTCCAGTAGGTGGAGCCGGCGCGCCGTCGAAGTGATGCCGGGAGGAGTCAACTCTCCGGCCAGGGCCTTCAAAGCCGTAGGTGGCACCCCGACCTTCGTCATGTCGGCCACCGGCCCATACCTCACCACGGTCGACGGCGACGACCTGATCGACTTCATCGCTTCGTGGGGCGCCCTCATCCTCGGTCATGCCCATCCCTCGATCGTCACCGCCGTCGAGGAGGCGGCCCGCAGAGGCACCTCCTTCGGCGTGACCACCCCCCAGGAGGTCGAGTTGGCCGAGCTCATCGTGTCACTGGTACCTTCGATCGAGGTGGTCCGGATGGTCAACTCGGGAACCGAAGCGACCGCCTCCGCCGTACGAGTCGCCAGAGCCGCAACCGGTAGATCGGGGATCGTCAAGTTTGCCGGCTGCTACCACGGTCACGCCGACCCGTTCCTGGTGAAAGCGGGCAGCGGAGCCGCCACCCTCGGTGTGCCAGACAGCCCGGGAGTTCCGGCGGCAACAGTCGCCGACACCCGGCTTGCCCGGTTCAACGATCTCGAGTCGGTCGAACGGGCCTTCGCCGACGGTGCTATAGCTGCGGTGATCGTCGAGCCGGTGGCCGGAAATATGGGGGTGGTGCCTCCCGCTTCCGGATTCCTCGAGGGCCTGCGCCGGCTGTGTGACCGTCACGGAGCGGTGCTCATCTTCGACGAGGTGATGACCGGGTTCCGGGTCGCCCGGGGCGGAGCTCAGGAACTATACGGAGTCACCCCCGACCTGACTTGTCTCGGCAAAGTGGTGGCGGGGGGAACCCCAGCAGCGGCCTACGGGGGCCGCCGGGACCTCATGCGACGGGTAGCCCCCGACGGACCCGTTTACCAGGCCGGCACGCTGGCGGGAAACCCGCTGGCGGTGGCAGCAGGGTTGGCATGCCTGCGTCACCTCGCCGACCACCCCGAGTTATACGACCAACTCGAGGCAATGGGTGCCAAGCTCGAATCGCGGCTTT
>JACZWZ010000187.1 GCA_022571885.1 Acidobacteriota bacterium | reverse complement strand
TTTCGGTACGTGCCGCTCGCGGTGAGAGAAGCACTCGGATACCGCACCTCTTAACGCACTCCAAATGGCCTCATTCTATCAGCTTGGTGAGCTACCCGAGCCACAACTCACCCACGAATTCTACTGACGAGCCTTTCGTTCGAGCCAAGGCCCGCTCGATGCTGCGTGGATGCACCGTGAGCCTGAAGCGCTTCGTGATGCGCTTGGTGAGCGCAGGCCCCTTGAGGGATGGGTCCTCTTCGACGATCTTCTCGACGTAGTCGACGACTTCGTCGGTGAGCTTGTGGGCGGCCTTGGGGCCGCGTTTCTTTGGGATCAGGCCGGGCAATCCTTCGTCCTGAAAGGCACGCTCGGCCTGATAGTAGGTCGGCCGCGAGAAGCCGAAGGCGTCGGTCGCCTCGGTCACCGTCGCGCCCGCGGCTCGCACCTCCCGCAGCATCTCGTACTTCACCTGCACCAGATCCCGGGGATCGAAGAAATCGTACTCGATCGCATAACCGGGCCGGCGCATGACCGCGTGCTCGAGTCCGGGGATGGTCCGCAACATCGCCGATCGTATGTCGCCCGGGAGCGACGTCGCCGACGATGATGTGGCGGGGGGCGTCGACACGCTCGACTCCTCCCGAAGCAGATCGATCATGGCGACCCTCACCGAGATAGCAGCCAGCGACGCCGTCCTCACAGAGGCATTTGCCGCACTCAATGTCGACCCCGCACTCTCCGAGTTCTACAAGGTCGAGTCGATCGTGGTCCCAGAGGCGAACATCATGGAGACGATCATCACCGGACCGAATCCTCAGCTGGCTGCCGCGCTCGCATCGACCATCGGCGAGATCGGCGGTGCCCGGTTCGTCGACCTCTACCGGATCTATGACGTCGAGGTACTCGATGAGGCGACGATCCCGAGCGGGCCCAGCAATCCTGGCCTGGGCCAGATGCTGGTGATCGCGATCGCCATCGGGCTGATGTCGGGCGCCGGTGCCGCGCTGCTGCGGTCGGCGTGGTCGGAACGATCAGCACGCACCATGCAGAGCCGACTCGGAGCCTACGACTCGGCGGTGACCTCGATCGAGGAGCACGACCGCTTTCAGAGGGCGGGATGACCACCGCTCTCCGGCGCGGTCGGGACACCGACACCGCCCTGGTGGTGGGCGTTGGCGTCGTGGCCCTCGTCGGAACGATTGCCGCAGTGCTGGTCAATCCTGTGATTGCAGTCGCAGGACTGGTTGCCATCGTCGGAGCGGTTGCCATCGTCGAACACCCGGGATTCGGTGCGCTCGCCATCGCCGCCTTTGCCATCCTTCGGTTGTCGGACGTGGCGACCGATTTTCACGGTGCTCCATCCACCTTCACCCCACTGCTGGCGCTGATCCTCGTGGCGCTCCTTGCCCGCAGCATCCGCACCGGAGAGCGGCCGGTTGGAGGGGGGCGAGCCCTGGTGGCGATCGTGGCGCTCGCCACCGTCGCCCTTCTCAGCCTGCTCTCCACCCCCGGTGTCGAAGCCGGATTCAACGGATTGATCGACCTCATCAAGGATGGGGCGGTAGCCGTGGCCATCGGGCTCTTGCTGCGCTCCCCGAACACGCTCCGGCAGATTGTTTGGGTGTTGCTCGGTGGAGGCATCTTTCTCTCGGCACTTTCGATCTTGCAGTTCCTCACCGATGCCTACGGATCCTCATTCGGAGGGTTCGCCCAGTCCGAGCTGCAGCATGTGGTCGGGACCACCGACGAGGTGCGGATCTCGGGCCCCATCGGTGACCCCAACTTCTATGCCCAGTGGCTGGTGATGTTGGTACCGCTGGCAATCGACCGCTTCCACGACGAGGTCTCGTTTCCACTGCGGTGGATAGCTGCCGGCGCCGCAACGATGAGCGCGGCCGTGATCGTGATCACTTTCTCGCGCGGGGCACTGCTGGCATTGGTCGTGGTGGTCGGCATGATGATGCTGCGCCAACCACCGAAGCTGTCGACCGTGGTCGCGGTGGCGGCCGTCGGCGTCCTATCGCTGCCCTTCCTGCCACCGGGCTACGTCGATCGCATGGTTGCCCTTTCCGACATTGGCGGGACCGACATCGGGACCGACCCTTCCCTCCGCGCCCGCGAGGTCGAAATTGCAGTTGCCGCGCAGATGTTCATGGATGATCCGTTGACCGGTATCGGCTACGCCAACTACGCCTCGAGCTATCAGAGCTACGCCCGGACACTCGGAATGGAGCGGGTCGCCAAGCCTCGCGCGGCGCACAATCTCTACCTGGAGACCGCGGCCGAGACGGGGATCCCCGGCGTGGTGGTTCTAGGAGGGGTGATCATCGCGGTCTCTGCATCGCTGGCCGAGGGCCGCAAGCGATTCAGGTCGACGGGCAATCATCGTGCCGACGGGATCGGGTACGCGATCGGAGTCGCACTCGTCGGCTACCTCGTCACGTCGGTGTTCCTTCACCTGGCATTCGCCCGTCCGGTGTTTCTCCTGATCGGCATCGCCCTGACATTCCCGGCGCTGGCGAGCACAGAGAACAAGAGCCGCCACCGAGCGCTGCGGGCCGGACCATGACGAACACTCACCAGTCAGACCTGGGCACTACGGCGGCCCATGCCGTGGTATGGAACTACGCCTCCTTTGCCTCCGGCAAGGTCCTGGTGCTCATCACAATGGCAATCCTGGCCCGGCTACTCACTCCGGCCGATTTCGGTATGGTCGGCTTTGCCACGCTGGTGATCGCCCACCTGTCCGTGCTGCAGAATCTCGGTCTTGGTGGGGCCATCATCCAACGCAAGGGCGACATCGAAGACGCGGCGCAGACGGTATTCGTGATCAATCTGGTGCTCGGTGCGGTGTTCACCATCCTCACGATCCTGGCCGCGCCCCTCGTCGCCGGCTTCTTCGATGAGCCCCTGGTGACGCCTCTGCTGCGAGTACTGGCATTCAGTTTCATTCTCGAATCACTCGGCTCGATGCACGAGGTCCTGCTGCAGCGCAATCTCGCGTTCCGCCGCAAGCTCATCCCCGATGTCGGCCGAGCGCTCGTTCAGGGCAGTGTTGCCGTAGGAACCGCCCTGACCGGTCTGGGAGTCTGGGCCCTGGTTTGGGGCCAGCTGGCTGGGATCATCGCCTACGTCATCCTGACCTGGCTCGTGATCCCATGGCGTCCGACCTATCGATTCCATCGCCAACTCTTCCGGCCACTCGCACGGTTTGGGGTCCCGTCGGTGCTCACAGACATCCAACACGCCATTTGGTCGAACCTCGATTACGTCATCGTCGGACGAATGCTGGGAGACGCCGCGCTCGGCATCTACACGCTCGCCTACCGACTCCCCGAACTGTTGGTGCAATCCGTGTGGCGCGTTCTGGCAAATGCAATCTTCCCCGTCTTCAGCAAGATCCAGGACGACATCGAGAGCCTACGACGCGGGTTCCTGGCCACGGTTAGGTACACGCAGATCGTCATCGTCCCGCTCTGTGTCGGAATGTTCCTCACCGCCGAGCCTGCGGTCGACTTCATCTTCGGAGATCAATGGCAGTCGGTCGTGCCGGTCCTGCGGGTGATGGCCGTCTTCTCGCTGATCGGATCGATCGGGGTCAACATAGGTGACGTCTACAAG
>JACZWZ010000186.1 GCA_022571885.1 Acidobacteriota bacterium | reverse complement strand
CATCTGTGGAATTGAGAAGCGACTTGAGGGCGGCGCAGGTTTCCATCGACTCATTGCGGATCGGCGAACGCGAAGCGGCGTGGGCCGCCACCGCCACCTCGCAACGGCTCGATCGGAACATGATCGCCCTCGGCAAGGCCGACCACGAGGTCGGCCGGCTGGGTGCAGATCTCGACGATCTGCGCACCCGGCTCGGCGCCGCCGATCGCGATCTCGACGCACTGCGGACCGACCACGACGAGGCGTCGACACAAATAGCCGTCCTCGAAGGAGATCTCGAACGATCGCGACGGGTTGCGGCCAATGCCCAGGACGAGCTCGAATCGGTAGAGGGTCTCAGACGAAACCTGGCAGCAGCCGTGACGGAGCGGGACCAGCTGAGTGCCACCGCCGAACAGGCGACTCGGCTCCAATCCGAGCTGGCAGCCCTGCAACAAGTTCATCGGGAACTGCAGGCAGAACTCGCTCGGCTGCGCTCACAACTCGAACAGACGCACCCCGACGCTTCTACAGCCGCAAGCCCCTCCCGATCAGATGCCGACCGTCTGATCGCATCGGAGGCGACGCGGCGTGATCTGCAAAGTCAGTTGGCCGATCTCACGGCGGCTAGGTCGGCCGAGAGGAAGGCATCCAGCGACCGCATCACCAGCCTCGAGCGCCTGCACGGACGGATCGGAGAGAGTGATCGGCGCATTGCCGAACTCGAGACCGAGCTAGAGGGCATGTCGGCCGTAGATCCTCAAGCCCCGCATTCCACATACGCCGAATGGGAACACACGATGCGAACTCGAATCACGAGTTCTGTCAAAAAGGCGACCAACAGACTCAAGGATCAGGTAGCGCATCTCCGCACCGTTGTCGCCGAGAAGGAAAAACTTCTACAGCAACGAGACCAAAGGCAGTCGGTCGGCAAAGAACCGATCCCGGTGACGGCCATCAAAGGAATCGGCCCGGTCATCGCCGGAATCCTGACCCGCCACGGAATCACATCGATCGAGGAGATCGCAGCCCTCTCGGACGACGACATCGACCGCCTCGGTGAGTCGATGCCGGTTTATCCGGATCGGATACGTCGTGACAACTGGGTGGGGCAGGCACGAGCCCTGCTCGCCTGATCATCGGGCCACATGGGATGATTGGCCGATGGACCACGGTCAACTTCTGGTGGCAGTCCCGGGGATGCTGGACCCTAACTTCGACGCAACCGTCGTCTACCTGTTCGACACCACCGACGGTGCGGCCGGACTCATCCTCAATCGTCCCACCGACATCCCGTTGTCGGACGTTCTTCCCGACCTAGGAGAAGCGGCCGCGGCGCCGGCGGTCGTGTTCCACGGCGGCCCGGTGATGGTTGAGCACGGCTTGGTCCTCGGGGCCACCCACACCGAGATCACCGTGCTCGATACCGAGGCCGCCTCCGGTGCCGATCCGAAATCGGTCCGGGTTTTCGCCGGATACGCCGGGTGGGAGACGGGGCAACTCGAGGCTGAGATCGCCGCCGGAGGTTGGTTCGCCGTCGACAACTCACCAGCCGACGTCTTGACCGAGGATCCGGGTGGGCTGTGGAGAGCCGTGTTCGCCCGGCAGCCGGGTCCGCTCAACCGATATCGGACATATCCCGACGACCCGCGGCTCAATTAGTCCTCAGTCCCCAGCGTTCGGCGCCGTCCCAGCCGGAAGAGCTCTACTCAGACGTCGGCCGGTAGAACGTCGCCAGTTGGAGCACCGCCGCCACCAGGCCACCGGCCACGATCAACGCCCCCACCCCCTGGTCGAGCGAAGTTGCAATATCCAGTGCATCATCGACCGACCACTCTCCGGGCCCCATGATCGCCAGCGCCACCGCAGCCACCACCAGGACGAGTACGTACTCATACCCTTCGTCGGGTCGCGCCGACACCCAGAAGCCCGCCGCCCGGTGAACGGTCCAGTACGCCACAACCATCATCGCCACCAAGCCGGCGGCGGCGAATGACGTCAGCAGGCCGAGGGTGAGGCCGATCCCGATACCGACTTCTGCGAACGTCATAAACGCCCACTGGATAGCCGGACTCTTGAATCCAATGGAAGCGGTCCAATTGATCGTCTTCTGACGATTGAGGAAATGCTTCACTCCGTGAGCAATGAAGACAAGCCCGAGCACCAAACGGAGCCCCAGGAGTCCTGCGTTTACGGCATCGACCGACATGTGGTCCTTTCGTCGTGCTGCCCAGTCGAACGGTCAACGAGGCGTCATTCTTCCCGGGTAGCCGATCTTATCGAGCAAGAGGCCGCGCCAAACGGCCCACCGCGATGAGCCGCAAGGCGAACAGCCATGGGCACAGAGGCCGCGCCAAACGGCCCGGACTCGGTGGCCTGGGGCTGGGGCCCCCGGGCCACAACGCGATGAGCCGCAAGGCGAAGAGCCATGGGCACAGCGCCGCAGCGCGCCTTTGGCGGCGGCGGCAAGTGCCGGGAAGAAGGTGGAGAAGGGCGCTGTTGAGGGTGCAAACCATCGAGAGGACTGAACATGGCCACCGCCGGAGACTTTCTGCCCGAATTTCCGTCAGACTGGGAACCGACCCGGGCCACGCTCCACGCCTACACCCACGGTGTCAGTGCCCTGGCGCGGACCCACGCCCCGGCGCACCCTAAGTGGTGGCATACCAGCCTCAAGGTTTCGCCCACCGGTCTGGTGACCGAGCCCATCCCGCTCCCCGACGGTGGCGAGCTGCGAGTGCGGATGCATTTCGATCGCCACCTCGTGGTGATCGAGCCGCAAGACGGTGCTTCGATCGAGTTCGACATGACGGCAGGCGATACCGGGACCGAATTCGCCGATCGGCTCATAGAGGTGGCGGCGGGCTTTGGCCTCACCGGCGAGTACGACCGCGACAAATTCGAAAACGACGAACCGCGCACCTACGACAAGACTCATGCATCGACGTTCTGGCGCGCTCTGACCAACGTAGCCTCGGTTTTCGAAGCTCATCGATCGTCGTTGGAGGGTTCTGTGAGCCCTCTCCAGCTCTGGCCGCACGGATTCGACCTCTCGTTCGAATGGTTCGGGACCAGGGTGGAGAGATTCGAGGAGAACGGCGAGGTTCAGGAATACCCCTCGCAGCTCAATCTGGGGTTCTACCCAACGGGCGACGCCTACTTCTACTCGAACCCATGGCCGTTCGACGAGAGCCTCCCCGCGAACGAGCTTCCGCATGGGGCCGTGTGGAACACCGATGGTTGGCAGGGAACCAAGCTCGACTATGCAGATCTCGTCGGCGACCCCGATGCAGCCACCAAGCTCCGCGAGTACGCCGCCGCCGTTTTCGAGCTCGCCAGCCCCACCCTCACCGCCTGACCTGGACAGTGGTCGGCCGGCCGATGGGACGGTGCGACGTCCGTTAGCCTGATCGCGGTGCGATACGTGATCCGCGGCATGGCCGTGACCGACGCCAGGAGCAACCTGCTCCGGCTCGATCAGGCGGTCGTGGTCGATGATCACATCATCCGCTGGATGGGCGATGATGACGATGCCGAGATTCCAGCCGGTGCCATCGTCATCGACGGCTCCGGGAGCACATTGGTGCCGGCCATGGTCGATTCCCACAGCCACATCACGCTTCCCGG
>JACZWZ010000080.1 GCA_022571885.1 Acidobacteriota bacterium | reverse complement strand
CCTAAAAAGGCGGTTTTACGGGTCCGCTCTCTGATCGGTACTGTCAACTCTACCGGTCACGAATTCAGACGTGGAGAATAGCGAGAACATTATTGAAGCAGGAACTCTTCATAGCCATTGGCCACCACCTCCGCACGCTTGGCCCGCATGGCTGGGGCGCTGTCCGGACTGGTGAGCAAGACGCGTGCTTTACCGGGAATGCTCGCCCCCCCAAACCATCTTGGAGAGCCTCAGAGGGTGGAGAGCCTTTGCCGCAGTTCTGGCTTCTGCACTTTACCCACTGCCGTGTGTGGCAACGAATCCATGAACACCACATCTTGCGGGTGCTGGTATGATGCCAACCTCCCTTCAAGCAGGCCCTTGACCTGTTCAGCAGTTAGCGAGTATCCCTCTTCCACAACCACACACGCCACGATCGCCTCGCCTGTCTCTGCATCAGGACGCCCAACCACCGCCACTTCCGCGATGGCTTCACATTCGTCCAGGATGCGCTCTAGGTCAGCGGGGTATACGTTTGATGCACCTACAATGACAATGTCCTTCATTCTGTCATCAATGTAGAAGTATCCCTCCTCGTCGATATGCCCCACATCACCCGTGTGGAACCAACCATCACTGAACGCCGCTTCGGTTGCCGCGGGGTTGGCCCAATACTCTTTGAATATGCTTGGCCCTTTCAGGACGATTTCGCCTCGTCCATCAGTTCCCAATTCCTGCATGTGCTCATCAACGACGCGAGCTTGGTAGTAAAGGGGTGCTATCCCTATCGATCCTACCTTTCCCTGTGGCCCATTTAGAGGCACCCCGATGGCAGGGGGAGGGCCTCCGTCAAGCCATAAATAACTACAGTGGGCACGGACCGCTCAGCCCAAGGACGAATGACCTCCAAAGTAACTATGGCCGCCCCAAGAGCTACGCAACGAAGACTAGAGATATTAGTGTTCTCCCAGTCGGGGTGAGAGGTAAACGCTCGGGCCATCGCCGGAGAGGCTACCATGATGGTTACTCCTCGACGCTCAATCTCCTTAAGCGCTTGGCCTGGGTCAAACTGGCGTAGGATATTCACGGTCGCGCCCGCATGAATCGCTGGAGTAGTGTGGACCGTCAGGCCTCCCACGTGGAACATCGGGAAGATCGTCAGCACTTCGTCGCTGCTGGTCATGTCGTACGCTAAGGTGGAATTCAGCGCACTGTAGAAGAGGGCCTCTTGGGTAAGTACCGCCCCCTTGGGTACTCCAGTGGTACCCGAGGTGTAGGCAATCAATACCGGAGTGTCCAGGGGTAGTTCCTTATTCCACTGGACCGGTTTTGCTTTCCCTATCAGTGCCTCCAGCTCAAGTGAGTCCAACTCTCCAGAGGATGGCCCCGCAAACAATACCAACCGTACGGCCTCCCCACCTTCCAGGCAGCTCTCGGCATGTTGGCGGAAGGACGACTCAACGAAAATGCACCGAGGTTGACAGTTTGACAGGATAATGCGCAGCTGCTCCACGGTCATCCTGGCGTTCAGCGGGACAAGTATGGCCCCCACTCGAGCACAAGCAAACAGCAGCTCCAGCAATTCCGGAGAGCTTTGACCGAGGTAGGCTATCCGGTCACCCCGTTGCACCTCAAGCTCGTTTAGGAGCCCTCCTGCCAGACGGGCCACCTCGGTTTCCGCCAAGATGCTCTGTAACAGTGTGAGCAGGTTTGCTCCCTCAATGTCGAACCCGTAGGTGCCGAGCTTGAGCATGACCGCGGCCAACAACACCGACCCGACCGTCGGTGCCGCTGTGTGGGCGTCGGGAAGCCAGGTGTGCAGCGGCCACATCGGCACCTTGACCGCAAACCCGAGCAACAGCGCGGCAAACACCCAGGCTCCAAAGGTGCCGGTGAATACCCCCATTTGCCCCATGTCGGCCAAAACCAACATGTCGAACGTGTGCGGGTCGCTCTTGAAGTACAGCGCCAGGAACCCCAACAGCATGAACACCGAGCCGAACAGCGTGAACAAGAAGAACTTGATCGAGGCGTACAGGCGGGTTTCGACTTCGCGTTTGAATCCGGGTACCCGCATCTTGGTGCGATCGCCCCAGATACCGATCATGAAGTACATCGGGAGCAGCACCAGTTCGAAGAAGATGAAGAACAGCACCAGGTCGAGAGCCACGAAGGTGCCGTTCATCCCGGTCGCCAACACCAGGATCAATGCCAGAAAGGCCTTGGGATTGTGCGGCTCGGGCAAATGCTTCCATGAATACACCATCGCCAGCAAGGTGATGAAGGTGGAGAGGACCAGCATTGGAAGGCTGATCCCGTCGATACCTATGTGGAACCTGGAGCCGATGGACGGAATCCAAGTGAGATCGGTTCCCAGCTGGAACTTCTCGGTCACATCGAAGTCGAAGGCGAACAAGACCCCTACGGACAACCCGAAGGAGGCGAGCACGAAACCGAGCGACACCAACTTGGTGGCCCGCTCCTGAGCCTTCGGCAGCATCAGCACCAAGGCTGCTCCCACCAGTGGCAAGAAGACGATGAGGCTCAGACCCCATCCGCTTTCAAACCAATCCATCTCGCTCGTCCTCCTCCTAGTTAAAGATCAGGAACCCGACCACGAGCAGAATCGTGCCGGCGAACAACGCCCACGCATACTGCTGAACTCGGCCCGTCGTCGTGTAACGCAACTGCTCACCGGCCTGACCGGTGGCGGCAGCCGCAGCATTGATCGCAAGATCGATTCCCCGCTGATCGATTCCGTGGTAGACGATCCTTGCCATCAAACCGGCTCCGGCACCGACCCCGTTGACCACCCCGTCGAGCACATAGGTGTTGGACCAATCGATCGCCCTGGCGATTGGGCCCTTGGTCGGGTTGACGATGCCCCGCAGGTAGAAATCATCGATGTAGTACTTGCGTTCCAACAGCGGGTAAAGCACCGGAATCCGGAAGGTATCCCGCGCTTGCTGGGTGTCTCGATCGCGGCGCCACAGCCGAGTGCCGACCGCGATACCGGCGGCAGCCGCCGCCAGGCCGGCACCGGCCAGCAGGAAGTCGATCGCCGCGGCGTGATGATCGCCCATCACGATGATCCTGGCACCGACCCAGTCGGTGAACCCGGTGAAGATTCCCGGCATGTTGGAGAAACCGGCGACCGCCGCCAGCACTGCCAGGCCGATCAGCGGGTAGGTCATGATCTTGGGCGATTCGTGCGGATGGGCTTCACCCTTGTACTCACCAAAGAATGTGAGGTACACGGCGCGCGCCATGTACAGGGCGGTGATGAAGGCGCCGGCGATGGCGACAATCAGCACCACCGACGCCACCGCGCCCCCTCCGTGCCCGGCGTCGTACCGCAGCGAAGCGAGAATCTCGTCCTTGGACCAGAACCCGGACAGCGGGAAGATACCGGCCAAGGCCAATGATCCGATGATGAAGGTCCAGTAGGTAGACGGCATGTACTTCCGCAATCCGCCCATGTCGGACATGTTGTTCGAGTGCACCGCGTGGATCACCGAACCGGCAGCCAGGAAGAGCAGGGACTTGAAGAATGCGTGGGTGAACAGGTGGAACAATCCTGCCGTGTATGCGCCGGCGCCCATGGCGACCGTCATGTAGCCGAGCTGAGACAGCGTGGAGTAGGCGAGAACCTTCTTGATGTCATCCTGGACCAGTGCGATCAGGCCCATCAGGAAGAGGGTGAGTGCCCCGACGATGATGATGATCACCTTCACATCGACCGCAAAGAGCTCGTTCTGATACAGGGGGAACATCCGACCGAGCAGGTACACGCCGGCGGTCACCATGGTGGCGGCGTGCATCAGTGAGGATACCGGAGTCGGGCCGGCCATCGCATCGGGCAGCCATACGTGGAACGGGAACTGTGCGCTCTTGCCCATCGCTCCTATGAAAAGGGCCAACCCGGCCCAGAAAGCAACCTGAATCAGGCCGCTGTCGGCGTTGGCGATCGCCTCGAGAACATCGGAGAACCTGAATGAGCCGACGGTGACCGCGATGATGATCACCCCGATCAACAAACCGACATCTGCCACCTTGTTGGTGATAAATGCCTTGATCGCCGCCGCGTTGTTCTCGTGATCCTCCCAGTAGTGCCCGATCAGCAGATAGGAGGCAACACCGACCAGTTCCCAGCCGACGATGAGCTGCAGCAGGTTCGGCGCCGAGACGAGCACCAGCATTCCGGCGGTAAACAGCGTGAAATTGGCGAAGAAGCCGGTGTAGCGGATGTCGCCTTCCATGTACCCCTTGGAATACGTGAACACGGCCAGACCGACCACTCCGATAACGGTGTACATCATGATCGAGAGGCCGTCGACCATCCATCCCCATTCGAGAACCAACGAGCCGACAGTGGCGATCTCGATCGCCCCCTCGTAGTGGATACCGGTATTGGCGTTGGCGATGAACAAGGCCACGCCGTAAACGGCGACAAACAGCATGGAGAACTCGGCCAACTCCCAGCCCTTGCCGGGAAGTCTCTTACCGAAGAACAAGACACCAAACATCAGCACCAGCGGCACCATCGGAATGAGCCAAGCCAACTCGGCCAGAAGTCCGCCGTTGCTCAACTCCACAGCATGCTCGGCGCCTTCTTCGGCGTGGAGCAGCAGCGAGGTCGCGAGCGAGGTCATCGGGTCACCACTTGAGCAGGTTTAGTTCGTCGATGTTGGCCGACGAGCGGTTGCGGAAGATGAGCACAACGATGGCAAGGCCGATACCGACCTCGGCCGCAGCCACCGCAATCACAAAGAGTGCAAAGACCTGTCCGGCGAGAAGCTCGTCCTGGAGGAAGGCCCCAAAGGCCACCAGGTTGATGTTGACTGCGGTGAGCATGAGTTCCACCGAGAGCAGCACCAGCACCGCGTTGCGACGGACCAGAACTCCATAGATTCCGATCGAAAACAGCAGGGCGGCTAGGACGAGGAATTGGTTGACGATCACCGTTCCGGGTCCTGTCTGGCGAGAACGATCCCGCCGATGAGCGCAGCAAGCAGCACGAACGAAACGACCTCGAATGGGATCACGTAGCGACTGAACAGGACTGCACCGAGATCTTCAGCTCGGACGACACGATCGGCGATCAAGGCGTCCCCGAAGGAAACCGTGGTCGCCCAGGCGATGGTGACAAACATAGCAAGGGCCACCAGAGCCGCAGGCCAACGCCGCGCGTGATCGAGTTGCACCGAATCCCGACCGGTCGGAGCCCGGGTGATCATGATGCCGAACAGGAACAGGACGATCACTGCGCCGATATACACCAGCACCACGGTCCAAGCCACAAATTCGGCACCGAGCATCAGGAAGAGGCCGGCAGATCCGCCCAGCGCCACCACCAGCATCAGCGCGGCGTGGACGACATTAGGCGAGGTAACCACCCGAATCGCCGAACCGATGATGGCAACACCAATCACCAGGAAGACGATGTTGCGAGCGTCTGCGATCCAGTCGGTGAATTCCATCAGGACTCCAGCGCCGGAGGATCGGGCACGGTCTCGAGCCATACTCCGAGACGCTCCTTGTCATGGAGCAGAGAGGTGATGTTCATCTCTGAATATTCGTGCTCGGGTGACCAGAACAGCGCATCGAACGGGCACACCTCGACGCAGATTCCGCAGTACATGCAGAGCGCGTAGTCGATGTCGAACCGATCGAGAGTGGCCCGGCTGCGAGGGCGTCCGCCCTCCGTGGCCGGTGGTTGCATCTCCTTGTGACCCTCGATGTAGATGCACCAGTCCGGGCAATCCCGGGCGCACAGCATGCAGACCGTGCAGGCGTCGGCATCAAGGGCAATGACCCCTCGGGCTCGGGGAACCAACACTTCCTTCTCGAGCGGGTAATGGATCGTCAACGGCTTGGTGAATAGGGTCTTCAGGGTGAGCCTCAGCCCCTTGACCAGACCCGCCCCGGGGATCGGTTTCCGAGTCATCTCAGATGGCCCTCCGGTTGCCGAGCGCTGGCGACTCTCCTAGTCAACGGCGGTCGCCGGCAAGGATCGACGACGAAAACGCAGGCGCACGCTGTGTCGAGGAGGGGGATGCCGCTAGGGGCATCGATGGCCGGAGAGGCGCCGCGAGTGGGTGATCGGCGGGCCATCAAAACACCACCTTGAATGTGGCGGTGACGGCGAGGTTGACCAGCGAGAGTGGGACCAGCCAACGCCACGCGAAAGACTGGAGCTGATCCTCTCTGAGTCTGGGGAAGGTCCAACGGATCCAGATCATGACAAAGACCAGCAGGCCGACCTTGGCCATGAGAACGATTGGGCCGAACGTGCCACTGTCCAGGCCGGGGAAGTAGTAACCCCCCAAGAACAGGCTGGATGCGATCGCTGACATGGCAAACATCCCGGCGTACTCGCCCAGGAAGAACATCGTGAAGCGAATCCCCGAGTACTCGGTGAGATAACCCATGACCAGCTCGGACTCCGCAATCGGCATGTCGAACGGGGTCCGGTTCAACTCCGCCAACATCGCGATGAAGAAGATCGCAAAGCCGATGATCTGACCTTGGAAGATGTACGGCAAATGGATCGCGGTTTGGCCGAGATGAAAGAAAGGCTCGGCCTGAGCCTCGACGATCCCCGACATCGACAGTGTGCCGGCGTGGATCACCACTCCCACCACCGCCAGCACTAGAGGTAGCTCATAGGCAATGAGCTGTGCCGCAGCCCGAAGCCCCCCCATGAGCGAGTATTTGTTGGCCGACGACCAGCCGGCCATGAGGACGCCGATGGTGGCGACAGAGCCGGCAGCCAATGCGTAGAACACCCCGAGGTCCAGGTCGCGAACTACCAGGGTCGGACTAAACGGAATGATGACGAAGGTGGCAACCGTCCCCGCCAGGACGACCATCGGAGCCAGCTTGAACACCGGTCGATCGGCGTCGCGCGGAACAAGGTCCTCCTTCTGGATGAACTTGAGCCCATCGGCGAGAGGCTGGGCCCATCCGTAACGACCACCGGCAAAGTAAGGCCCCACCCGACTCTGCATGTGTGCCGAGATCTTCAACTCGGCGAAGATGATCACCAGCGCAACGTTGAGAATCACCAGAATCGCCACCACCGCCTTCAGGCCGAGCAGCGCCCAGAAGTTGTCGAAGAGCGCGCTCATCGGTCCACGTCTCCCAGGACAAAGTCGAGGCTGCCGAGGATGGCGATGATGTCGGGAATCAACTGGCCCTTGAGCAGCCACGGAAGCACCGAAAGATTCGAGAACGATGCCGAGCGAATCTTGAGGCGGTAAGGGCCCCGCCCGCCCTCGGACACTATGTAATAGCCCATCTCGCCCTTGGGGTTCTCCGCCCGAACGTAGATCTCCCCCGCGGGCACCTTGAAGATCCGCGGCACCTTGGCCTGCAGCTCACCCGACGGAATCGAATCAACGGCCTGGTCGATGATGCGTGACGACTGGTAGACCTCCTCGAGCCTGACGGAATACCGATCGAAGCAATCGCCGTTCTGGCCGGTCGCCACATCGAATTCAAAGTTCGAGTAAGGGAGGTAGTCGTCCGTCTTGCGGATGTCGAACGCTACGCCCGAGGCCCTCAGGTTGGGACCGGACACGCCGAAGGCGAGCGCCTTGTCGACGGGAATGATGCCGATACCCTTGGTGCGCTCCATGAAGATCTCGTTACCGACCACGAGATCTTTCAGATCGTCGCACACATCGCGTACGTGCTGCATGGCTTGGCGGGTCTGGTCGAGAAAGCCCTTGGGCAGATCCTGAGCAACCTTCTTCTCACTCTTTCCGGCACCTGCGGCCGGCTTGACTCCTCCGACACGATTGAAGTTCGGATGGAACCGCCCACCGGTGACTCCCTCGAGGAGATCGAGTACCCGCTCCCGCTCCCGCAGCGCATGCATCAGCGGGGTGGAGGCACCGAGTTCGAGTGGGAACGAAGACAAGAAGACGAGGTGGCTCGAGATGCGAGCCATTTCGGTCAGGATGAGCCGGATGTATTGAGCGCGCTCGGGCACCTCGAGTCCCATTAGGCGCTCGGTGGCCACCATGAACGGAATCTCGTTGGCAAACCCAGACACCCAATCGATCCGGTTGACGAGGGTGGTGATCTGGGCGTAGGTGCGGACTTCGGCGAGCTTCTCGTAACCGCGGTGCATGTAGCCGATCACCGGTTCCACCTCTTTGATGACCTCACCGTCGACGCGAGCGATCAGCCGCAGCACGCCATGGGTCGAAGGATGCTGCGGGCCGAGATTGAGCGTCATGTCCGGCGTCTGCAGTTCTACCGAGACCTGGACCTCGGAGTGATGCATCGAGAGCCTGTGACGATCGACGGTCGTCATCCGGCATCCTCCGGGTTCTCGGTGGAGGGCCCCTCTTCGTCGGGCATCGGCTCGACGTCGACGATTCCCGGCCACGGCTTCACATCGCGGGTCAACAACGGGAAGCTCTTGCGAAGCGGGTGACCCTCAAACGCATCTGGGAGATAGAGGTGAGTGAGGTTGGGGTGACCCACGAAGTCGATACCCAGCATCTCGGCGGCCTCACGCTCGTGCCAGTCGGCACCGCCAAACACGCCTGTGAGTGAAGCTATCGACGGCTCGTCCTTGGCGATGTCGGTGGAGAGGATCACCGACTCACCGGTTTCGACGTTCCCCAGGCAGCTGAGAATCTCATAGCGAGGCTCGATGTCGTCCGATTGGGGAGGATCACCGACGACCACCTCCGTGTCCCAATCGATGGCGGATAGCCACGAGAAATAGGGCATCTCGACTGCAAGGGCTCGGTGTGCCTCGACCCAGCGGTCCGACTCGACGCGAACCTTGGCCGTCCCGTTGTCGGACGAGAAGCGATCAGAGCCGACGACGCCGGCGGCACGCTCGGCGAGCTCAGACGGGTTCGCGGTCACGCCGGCTCCACTTCTCCTTGATGTTCTCGTTCTTGATGATCTCCTGGAGAAGCACGATCCCGTCCATTAGCGCCTCCGGCCGGGGCGGACACCCGGGAACGTAGACATCGACCGGGATGAGCTGATCCACACCCTTGGTCACGCTGTACGAGTCCCAGTAGGGGCCGCCGCAGTTGGCACACGATCCCATCGATATCACATACTTCGGATCTGGCATCTGGTCATACAACTTGCGTATTGCCGGTGCCATCTTGTCGGTCACGGTGCCGGCCACAATCATCAGATCGGCCTGACGGGGGGAAGCCGGCAGCGGGATGATCCCGAACCGCATGAAGTCGTAGCGGGGACCGGAGGCGGCCATCATCTCGATGGCGCAGCACGCGAGACCGAACTGAAACATCCACAGCGAATACCGGCGGCTCCAGTTCAGCAGCCACGAGATCGGTTTCGGGGTCTCGAAGCGGTCTAGGACTCCCACTCGAGCACTCCCTTGCGCACCGCGTAGACGAGACCGGCGAGGAGGATGACGATGAATACGATCATCTCCACCAGGGCAAACATACCTAGCGCCTCGAGCTGAATGGCCCACGGAAAGATGAACACCGCCTCGACATCGAAGATCAGAAACAGCAAGGCGAAGATGTAGTACCTGACGTGCGTCTGGCTCCATCCGCCGCCCACGGGGTCTATCCCGCACTCGTACGTCTGCGACTTGGTCGCCGACGGGTTCTTGGGTCGGAGTAGAGCGCTCGCACCGACCGACACGGCCACGAGGAGGGCACCGAAGGCAGCGAACACGGCGACCGTTATGTAGTCCTCGAAGTAGCCCGTCACGTGTATCCCCCGGTGGGTGCCCGCTTTCGCACGCGAGTATAGGAAAGGGTCCGCGTGGCCCGAACTCGGGGGGCACACGGCGGAAGCCGCCGGCAATCGCCGCCTACGGCGGCGGGCAATCACTGCGTGGGCAATCGGCGGAAGCCGCCGGCAATCGCCGCCTACGGCGGCGGGCAATCACTGCGTGGGCAATCGCCTCGCTGCGCTCGGCGAGCGATCACGGAGTCGACAGCTCGCGCCGAACGGTTGTGTTCTCCGTCGGTGGCGGTAGCCGCCGACGATTCCCACCGAGTCTTACGAGGCGATCGCCCGGCGGCGGCGCAGCCGACGACGAATGCCCGCCGAACGAAGTGAGGCGATCGCCCCGGCGGCCGCGTAGCGGCCGCCGGGAGCCGCCGAGCCCGGCGAGGCGCGCGCACAGTTACCGTCACCCCCGTGCAAATCCCCGACTACTCAGGCGGATCGCTGGTCAATCTCATCGCCGAGTTCGAGCTGCGGCTGGCCGGGACCGCCCCCAACCCAGGGCTCCATCCAGAGCTGGCGGCAATGATCCCCGAAGCCGACACGTATCTGTTCGTCCTGTTCGACGGACTGGGAGACCATCAGCTCTCCCATCCCGCGGCCGCACCGCTGCTGGCTGACCGGGTGGGGGTACTCGACGCCGGCTTCCCCACCACCACAACCGTGTCGATGGCCACTGTTGCCACCGGGCTGACGCCCGCCGAACACGGCCTGCTCGGGTACCAACTGTGGGTGCCGGAGACCGGTCACATAGTCAACACGATCAAGTGGACCACCCAGTGGGGCGAAGCCCTCGAGCACGATCTCGACTCCTTTCTGCCGGCCCCCAACCTCTGGGAACGCCTCGACGCCCACGGCGTGGAACCGATCACGGTCCAGCCATGGGGCTTCGACGACTCACCGATGAGTCGCACGCTCTACCGCGGCTGTCGGTTCGAGCCCTGGTCAGACGAGGATGAAGCGGCCGACGCCGCCGTCCAACTCGCCGCGGTGCCGGGTCGGTTCGTCTTCGTCTACATCCCTCACATCGACTTCGCGGCGCATGTGGCCGGCCAGGACAGCGAGGATTACCAAGAGGCCATGACAATCGTCGCCCGGATGTGGGAGCAGATGACACGCAAACTTCCCGACCACGTGGTGGCCGTTGCTACGGCCGACCACGGCCATATCGACGTGCCACAGGACCGTCAGATCCGGATTCCGAATCCGGCACACAACGACAGGCGTTTCGGCGGCGACGCTCGGGTTTGTTTCGTCTACGGCGACACCGAGTCGCTGGCTGCCGAACTCGGGGTCGATTGGCTGCCCCGCGCCGAGATGGAGCATTGGTGGGGCCCCGGGGTCCATCACCTCGCCTTCGACGACCGGGCACCCGACGGAATCCTGCTGCCGGAACCCGGATCGGTTGTCCTGCACAAGCACAGTGATGACCGCCTGATCGGCCAGCACGGCGGCCTCACCGACGCCGAGCGACTGATCCCGCTGCTGGTACGGAGTTGAGCCGAAACGGCCGGTGGCCTAATGTTCAGGGTCACCCGAACATTTACCCGGCCGATTTGCACCCTTGCCTGAACTTGGGCGCGCCGAGACAGGTCCAACAGAAAGAAACGCTACCCCATGCCCAACCGCCTTCTGGCGGCGACGATCACCCTCGTCTTGCTGTTCGCCGCTTGTTCCAACGGTGAGTCCGCAGAACTCATCGTCTACAGCGGGCGTAGCGAAAACCTGGTCGGACCCCTTTTCAAGAGGTTCACCGAAGAAACGGGCATCGAGGTTGCGGTCCGTTACGCCGGCAGCACCGAACTCGCCGCAACTCTGCGCGAAGAAGGCTCGAACACGCCTGCGGACGTATTCTTCGCACAGGATCCGGCATCATTAGGAGCCGTCGCCGAGTCGGGTCTGTTCTCGACGTTGGCGCCCGACATCTTGGCGTTGGTCGATCCTCGATTCTCCGACCCCGACGGACGATGGGTCGGCACCAGCGGTCGGGCCCGAGTCGTCGTCTACGACAGCACTCGCCTCTCCGCAGCCGACCTCCCTTCATCGGTGGCCGGGTTCACCGCGCCGGAATGGAAGGGGCGAATCGCCATCGCCCCCACCAACGGCTCATTCCTGGCTTTCGTGGCGGCCATGCTCGTCATGGAGGGCGAGACCGCCACCGGTTCCTGGCTCAAAGCCCTGGCGGCGAATGATCCCGGCAAGTATGCAAAGAACTCCCCGATCGTGGCCGCCGTCAACGGCGGGGAAATCGAGGCCGGACTGGTCAACCACTATTACTTGCTCCGCCTGCAGGCCGAGCAAGGAACAACCGCGGCAGCCAACCATTTCCTCGCCTCGGGCGGACCCGGTTCGCTGGTGATGCCGGCGGGCGTCGGCGTCCTGGTCACCACCGACCAGAAGGAGGCTGCGGAGCGCCTCATCGAGTTCCTACTGTCGGCCGAATCACAGGAGTACTTCGCCCGCGAAACCTTCGAGTATCCACTCGCCGCCGGGATCGCCCCACTCGAAGGCCTTCCGCCGCTCGAGAGCCTCGGATCCCCACTCCTCGACCTGTCGGAGCTCGCCGCTGCCCTCGACCTGGCGACCGATCTGGTCGCAGCAGCCGGGCTCTTGTGACCCCCGACCCCGGAACGGTGCCGGAGACCGAACGTCGAGCATCCGAGGGAGACGCGGTTCGATTCCTCCTCTGGATCGCGGCCGGCTTCGCCCTGGCCCCGGTCGTAGTGCCGTTCGGGTTCCTCGTCGGGCGCGCCGCCTCGGGGGGATCAAAGGCTCTGGACACGGTTCTCTCCGGAAGAACCATCGAACTAATGGTGAGTACGCTTCTCCTGGTAGCGATCGTAAGCATCTCGGCGGCCACCATCGGCGTCGGCGCCGCTTGGCTTACAGAGCGCACCGATCTCACCGGCCGAAAGTGGTGGCGAGTAGTCGTGGCACTCCCCCTCGTCATGCCGTCTTATGTGATAGCGCTGACGATCATCTCGGCGTTGGGACCGCGTGGGCTGCTTTCTGATCTTTTCGGATTCGGATTCCCGACGATGCGGGGGCTGGTTGGGGCCTGGTGGGCTCTCACTGCCGCCACCTACCCGTTCGTCTACCTCATCGTCGCCTCGGCGATGCGGCGAATCGATCCTGCCCTCGAAGAGGCCGCACGCGGCCTCGGCCTCTCGCCCAATCGGGTATTCACCCGAGTAGTGCTGCCACAACTTCGCCAGCCCATCGGCGCCGGTGTTCTCCTGGCCGCCCTCTATGCCCTCTCGGACTTCGGAGCCGTCTCGCTGGTCGGCTTCGATTCCTTCACCAACGTCATCTACGCCCAGTATGCCGGTCGACTGGATCGAACGCCCGCAATGGTCCTTGCGGTCATGCTGGTGGTTCTGGCGCTCGGAGTCATGTGGACGGCCGGTCGCTTGCGGCGGGAACGGCAGTTCGTGCCGAGGCCGGTCACACGACCGACGAGGCTCATGTCGTTGAGTCGAGCGCAGCGAACCGGTGGATACGCGGCACTGTCACTCGTAGCCATGGGATCGTTGGGACTGCCGGTCGGAACGCTCGTCACCTGG
>JACZWZ010000079.1 GCA_022571885.1 Acidobacteriota bacterium | reverse complement strand
ACGTGCCATGTCTCCGAGTCGGAGCATCGCTCCGACCGGGTCGGGCCCCAGACGAATGCGATCGAACAGGCGGCCGGCAACCACCGACTCGCCGTCGATCCACCCGACGGCGCGGAGCACCTTCAGGTCGGCCGGGTCGGTACGAGGCAGCCGCTCCATGGGCCTGAGGCTAAAGCCGACGACGGTGGTTAGCGTCCCCACAGGTACCGAACCCGGCGACGGCACCGGCAACAACTTCTATCGCCGACTGAATGACGCCGGCACTAGGCTCCACCGCGATGCGGGTGATGATCGACGGCACGCCGGTTTCTGACGACCAGGCAGCGATCTCGGTTTTCGACTGGGGCGTACTCCGAGGATTCGGGGTGTTCGAGGTCATACGCTCCTACCAAGGCCGCGCGTTTCGTACCCGACAACACCTGGATCGGCTGGAACGGAGCGCCGAAGCGTTGGCGATCGAACTCCCGAATCGCGACAGTCTCGACTCGTGGATCGTCGAATGCGCCGAGATGGGCGGCGACGGTCAGGTCAGGGTTGTCGTGACCGGCGGGGGTCGCGATCCCCAGGCGGAGGCACCATCGCGCACCATCGTCCTGTGGGAGCCGGTCCCCAGCGGTCCCGATCGGCTCTCCCTCCTCCCGATGAAGGCATTGTGGCACCCGGCGACCGACACCGACAGTTTCTCGGGAGTCAAATGGACGTCGTACGCACCCAACATGGCATCCACCGACAAGGCACGACGCGTTGGATTCCATGATGCCCTTCTGCTCACCGCCGATTCATTGATCCTGGAGGGGCCCACCTTTGCCGTGGCCTGGATGTCAGAAGGCAGACTCGAAACGCCCTCCTTACAGCTCGGGATCCTGACTTCAATCACGCGCGACGTCCTGCTGGAGTCGGCACTCAGGCTCGACGTCGAGGTCAAACAGGGCTTCTTCCCGCTCGAACGGCTACTCGACTCTGACGAAGCCTTCGGGCTTTCCACCACCAAAGAGGTCACTCCGATCGAGAAGGTCGGAGAGCACGAAATACCGGTCGGCCCGTTCGGCAAATCGCTGGCCGAGGAATTCAGGTCGATAGTCACGGCAGAAACGGACCGCGCCACAACTGCTTCCTAGACTGCCGGGCCAGCAACGGAGAGGCCCCCTTGGAAATTCGCACCCGCTCCGCCATCCACAATCCCAATCCGGAGGAACTGCGCGACCTGGCTGCAGCACAGGACACCGTAGGGGAAACCGAATTCGGAAGCCTCAACGTGACCACACAGGTCACGGCTCGTTCGAAGCTGAGCACCTTCATCGCCACCGATGATCCGGCGCGACACACCGATCCGACCATCACCCGCTCCGAATACGACGCCATCGCCCGAGCTCAGGTGGAGCATCTGGCAGACAAGGAAGTCGTCGTGCTCGACGGATACATTGGAGATCACCCCGACGCAAGGGTGCGGACCCGACTCATCATCGAGAAGGAAAACGCCAACATCGCGGCCAAGCAGCAGCTTCTCTACTTTCCGGCCGACGATGATGCCGAACCAGAATTCACGGTGTATTACACGCCGTCGCTGGCAGTACCCGGCTATCCCGATGACCGCATCATCGCGGTGGACCTTGATGCCGGAGTAACCCGAGTGCTCAACTCGGATTACTTCGGCGAGTCGAAGATGGCGGGACTGAGGATGTGGGATGCCCTGATGTACCGCCGCGGTGGCCTGGCAATGCACAGCGGCCTCAAGGTGGTGGGTGATGGTGTGGCGCGCCGGGTGGGGCTGGTCGTGGGCCTCTCCGGCACCGGCAAGACGACGACGACGTTCTCGAAGGAGGGTGGCGGTGCCCCGGTTCAGGACGACTACGTGGCGCTGTTTCCGGGCGGCAAGGTATACGGAACCGAGGCGGGGACATTCGCCAAGGTCCACGGGCTCACCGCCGAATCGGAGCCGGCCGTGTGGCACGGCGCTACTCAACGTCGGTCTTACCTCGAGAACGTGGCAATGGACGCTTGCGGCACGCTCGACTTCCACGACAAGACCCACACCGAGAACAGCCGCGCCATCATCTCGGCCGAGGATATTCCCGGGATCATCTACCCGGCCGAAGTCGACACCGCAGACTTCATGCTGATCCTCAACAGAAACGCCAGCATCATTCCCGCAGTGGCCCGGCTGACACCCGATCAGGCCGCGGCGTACTTCATGCTCGGGGAGACGACCGGAACCAGTGCCGGAGGAAAGTCCGAGGCCGGAAAGTTCCTTCGAGTGCCGGGCACCAACCCCTTCTTTGCATACCGGCACGAGTGGCAGGCGAATCGCCTGCGTCAACTGCTCGAAACCACCTCCATGGAGGTGTTCCTACTCAACACCGGCCGGGTCGGCGGCCCCGCTGATGACGATCGCTCCTCGAAGGTCACACCCGCCATTTCGGCCGCGATCGTCGCAGCCATCGCTCACGGTGGAATCGAATGGGAAAATGATCCCGACTTCGATTATCAGGTGGCGTGTTCCGTGCCCGGTGTCGAGGACTCCGCGGTGCTGCGACCGCGGCTCCTGTACGGCTCCCAGGGCAGAGGCGACCAATACGCCGAGCTCGTCGCCGGACTCAAGATGGAACGCGCCGAACACTTGGCGTCCTACCAAGATCTTCTGCCCGAGATCGCCGCCGCAGTGTGAGCGCAGAATCGCTTGCCGCCGACATCGACGATCTATACCGGCGGGCCGTAGAACACCCCACCGAAGTCGACGAGCCAGTCTTGATCGAATGGGCCGAGACTGCCGCCGAGACCACCGGCCATGATCGGGATCAAGCCAAGGTGGTGCGAAGAACGATCCGTACCGCGCGGAAGCTGGTCCGCTACTGGACCGAGCACGACCCATCGCCCCTTCCCGACTGGCACAACGGCGTCGACGAAGCCCTCGGCGGTCAGGGCTGGCGCGCCCAACTCGACACGCTCCGATTCGCACTGGACAAGGCACCCGATCCGGAGGTGTTCGATCTGGTGAAGGAGCGTCACCGCATCGTCCACTTCACCGAGTGGATGGAGGGTGTGAGTTACGAGGAGTGGCTGGAGGGCCGCTGACGCGGCCCGGTACCCGACGTCCTCGGCCTAGATCTGGGATCCGCGTGCGCCGTTGCGATGTCGGCATGCTGTCGAGTGTCCAGTACCCAGTATCCAGCCAGAACCGACCCGGAGGCCTCACTGATTACTGGCTGCTGGCTACTGGCGCCCGAAGGGCGCTGACGAGACACGGCCGCCGGTGGGGTTGGGGCCCCACCTGGGGAAGGAGGGCCGACCAGCGTCTGTTCGCCCGGAGCGAAGCGGAGGGCGAAGTCGGCCCGGGCGGAATTACAGCATTCCTGTCGCAATCGCCAGGAAGCCTCCGAACCCGAACATGTCGGTGATCAACGTCAAGAAGATGTTGGATGCCAACGCCGGATCCTGTCCGAGTCGGTGTAGCAACACCGGGATGCCGCTACCCGCCACATTGGCGATGATCAGGTTCACCAAGGTTGCCAGCCCGATCACGAATCCGATCTTGGGTTGCCCGGTCAATCCTCCCGCGATGAGTCCCGACAGCAGGCCCACCACCAGTCCGTTGGTGAGTCCAATGAGCACCGACCTGCCGAGGATTCGGCGCGTCACCTGCGCCGGAATGGTGTCGACCGCCATTGCTCTGATGATGATGGCTTGGCTCTGCGCCCCACTGTTCCCGCCGACAGACGCCACCACCGGCATGTAGGCGGCCAACACTGCGAACTGATCGATGATCGGCTCGAATCGACTAACCGTGAACGCGACCAGAAAGGCCGTCCCGAGATTGACGGCGGTCCAGGGGAGCCGGCTGCGAACCGATCGAAGAAACGGCGTGTAGATCGTCTCCTCAGGACCGGCACCGACCATGGCAGCTATGTCCTCGGTGGCCTCGTGCTGAACTGCCTCTAGGACGTCGTCGACGGTCACCGCGCCGAGGAGATGACCGAGGCGATCGACTACCGGCATCGCGACGAACCCGTACCGCTGGATCAGCTCCGCCAGATCCTCGCGGTCGGTCTCGGCACGAACAGCAATCGGATTGGCGACCATCACCTCGTCGAGCGCGGTTCCGGGACGAGAAAAGACGAGTTCTCGGAACGAGACGACCCCGACCAAGCGCTGCTCCGTGTCGACGACGTAGACATAGTGCAGATGGTCCACGTGCTGATGGAGCCGCCGCAGAGCTTCGATCGCCTCACCGGCAGTCAGACCATCGGGCAACATGGCCGGCTCCATCGACATGAGACCGCCGGCCGAATCTGCCGGGTACCGCAACACCTCGGCGATCTGGTCGACTGCCTCATCGTCGAGTACATCGAAAATGGCACTGCGGGCGGCCACTTCCAGGTGACCGACGATGTCGGCCGCTTCGTCGGCGGGCAGCTCTGCCACCAACGAGGCGGCCGACTCGGGAGAGATCTCCTCCAGCAGGCCGGCTGCGACCTCATTGTTCATCTCCTCGAGGAGTTCGGCGGCCTGACCGGGTTCCAGGTCGGAGATGAGCCGAATCGCGGCTTCCTCGTCGATCGCCTCGAGAATGTCGGCGGCATCGTGCGGATCGGCGACGGCGAGCGCCGACCACTCTTCCCAATGAGTCTCGAGGTACTCCTCGGCCTCGCGAGGGCGGCGCCTGGCCAGCTGGCGCAGCGCTACCGCCAGGTCACGGGGTCGTCTCAGTCGCGGATTCACACCTTCGATTCAAGCAGCGGCGGCCGGGGGCTCCGATCGTTGACCGAGAATCGGGTCTCCGTAGCCGTTGATGCCCCCGCTTCGGCCCAAGAACCCAGATCGGCCCGCGACCGTTGCCGATCGCGGGCCGATCCCGGTGGGTGTGCAGGCCCCCCAGGGGGGCGGGAGAACCTGCAGGTGGGGTGCCCTGAGGGCACCGAGCGCAGAATGCTAGCCCCGGGCCAACGTCGCGCAAATCCGAGACGAAAACGGTTCGGCAGATGACAGATGGCAGATGGCAGAGACGCGCTCGCGCGGAGGTTCCCGGAGTCGGAGAGCCCCCCTCCAATCGGCCTACGGCCGATTGACTCCCCCTCAAGGGTGTCAGGTGCGCAATGGGGCCGACTGTTCGGGGTCCCGCGGTTCCCGCTTTCTGATCACTCTCCCCTCTGGGGGGAGAGTGATCCAACCAACCGTCGGCCACTAACCGCGACAGATCACCTCAAGGGGGGAGTGATTCGCTAATTGCTAATTGCTAATTGCTAATCGCTAATCGCTCTCCTGGACCTGAGCCGCACATACCGCGCCGGGCCCGGTTTCGTTGCAATCGACGGGCCCACCAGCCTCTCGACGATCGCATCCCAATCGAAATCCTCCGTGACCTCGGACGCCCGAATCGTGAGGATGTCGTCACCCGAGACGTACTCCGGCAAGATGCGATCGAGAATCATCTCGATTTCGTCCCGAAATGTGTCGTTGGTACTGCGGACACCGTCCGCCTGTAGATCGATATCGGGCAGGAGGCGGACATAGAGGTCGTAAGTCTTCGCCCATCGCCGCACCAGCGGCTCCACCGAGAAGGGGTCGTCGCCGTCGGTGACCCTCAGGAAGTAGGCGAAGTTGTCGACAACCGCTCGATCTGTCGCCAGGACGTCCGCTCTGGTGCGCAGTTCGAGCTCCTGCTGGATCTGCTGCATCAGTACCCACAGCTGGGCCTCGGGGGTGGCACCTTCGTTGATGCCGAGTGGGTTGAACCGGACCACCTCGCGCCCGACCTCGACGCTACGTCCACTGCGCCCGACGGCGCCGGCAAAGGAGTGCACCGCATTCGTCTTGCGGACCGAATGTGAGCCGATGAAGGCGATTTTGGCGGATGCAGTAGGCGTCATTGCTCGCTTCGGTGATGCTGCTCGCAATGTAGCCGCCGTTTCACGTTCCAGGCCGAGACTCGCCATCGATCTCTGACGCGCCTACCGGTGATCACCGTCGCGGTTGTCGAGTTCCCCGTTTCCCGAATGCCGTCCCCGCTGGGACCCCGCACAATGACCCCGACGAATTCCGGCCGGTGACTGGCGACCGAAGACTCCGGCATCGGGGTATCTGGTATCGAGGTATCTGGTATCCCCTCCTTACACTCTGTCGCCGAGGAGGTGACCCGTGACCGAAGTACGCCTTACGTCTTACTCGCACGGCTCAGGCTGAGCGTGCAAGCTCGCCGCCGGTGAGTTGGCGCAGGTCTTGCGCCGTCTGAAAAACCTACCCGCAACCGTCCATCCCGACCTGCTGGTCGGCCTCGACGGGTCCGACGACGCTGGAGTGTTTCGACTGTCGGATACGGTCGCGCTCGTCCAGACGGTCGATTTCTTCACTCCGATCGTGGATGAAGCCGACGACTGGGGACGGATCGCGGCCGCCAACGCCCTCTCCGATGTCTACGCCATGGGGGGAAAGCCGCTGACCGCACTCCAGCTGGTTGGATGGCCCCGCGACACGCTGTCGTTCGACCTACTCGGTGATGTCCTCGAGGGCGCCGCCGAGGTGCTGGAGCAAGCAGGCGTAACCATCGTCGGCGGCCACTCGATAGATGATCTGGAGCCAAAGTTCGGCCTGGCCGTTACCGGCCTCGTCGACCCCAATGAGATTCTGACCAACAAGGGTGCTCGACCCGGCGATGCGATGGTCCTCACCAAGCCACTCGGCACCGGTCTGATCGCGACCGGCATCAAGCGGGGCGTCGTCGACCAGAAGACGAGAGACCTGGCGGTGGAGACGATGGTGAAACTCAACGACGACGCCGGTGTTGCGGCCAGGGAGGCGAACGCCTCAGCGGTAACCGACGTCACCGGATTCGGGTTGCTCGGGCATCTCCACGAGATGCTCCAGGGTGTCGGAGCCGAGATCGAATTCGCCCGGATTCCGCTGCTCGGTGGAGCGCATCAGTTGGCCAGCGACGGGATCATCGCTGGGGGTAGCAAGCGCAACCATGCCGATGCCCTGGCGTACTCCGACCTCGACGCCGTCGATGCCACCACCGCGACCATCGTCACCGACGCTCAAACGAGCGGTGGCCTGCTAATCGCCCTCGACCCTTCAAAGGCAGATCTCGTCGTCGGTGCCGTACCGGGATCGGCCGTCATAGGCTCCTTCGTCGCCGAACACCAAGGGCGAGTGATCGTCCATTGAGCGACAGCAGACTGACCGCCATCGCAGATTCCCTTTCGATCGGGCGCTTGCAGCGCCACATCTTCTTGTGCGCCGAGCAGACGACCCCGAGGTGCTGCCCCCGATCTGAGAACACCGAGGTGTGGCGTTATCTCAAGTCACGACTCAAAGAGCTGGGCCTGGCCTCGGCACCGGCCCCATGGCGCGGCGACTCCGCCATCCCCGACCATCAAGCGGTGGCCGAACCCGGAACCGGTGTGGTACTGAGGACCAAGGTCGACTGTCTGCGGATCTGCGAAAGCGGCCCCATCGCCGTGGTGTACCCCGATGGGACCTGGTACCGCGGGGTAACCGTCGAAGTGATGGAGCGCATCATCCAAGAGCATCTGATCGGAGGCCGTCCTGTGGCAGAGCATGTCTTTGCGACAGACGACCTCGCTGTTGGCCCGAGCAGACCGGTGCTGACGGGTGAAGCGGGTTGAGAGCAGGTCGCCGCCTGTCGGGGCGACGCCGGGACGGCGGGTGGCGTTGCCCGTTGCCCGTCTCCCGTTCCCCAATCGTGTTCGATGAGTGACTCTCGGAAACGGGGAACCCAAAGCGGGAAACGGTTTCGACCGACCCATACCACTCTCCGCACGACCCCTAGGCTCGCTCGAGTGAGACGCAGACTGCTCGGCCCGGCTTTGGCAGGCTGGCTGCTTTGGAAGTTGGTGGGACCCGAGGTACCGCCTCGCTTCGAGGGCACCCAACAACGACCGGCCGACATACCGGGGCACACCGTGACCGTCGGACGTCAGGAGTTCTTCGTGCGAGAACTTGGAGACCCGGACGCCCCGCCCCTGGTGTTGCTGCACGGCTGGCTGTACGACAGTTTCGCCACCTGGCACCGGGTTGCTCCCGACCTCGCCACGACACATCGTGTTGTGATGCCGGACCTTCGCAACCACGGGAAATCCGACCGGATCCGCACACGCTTCGATATCCACGATGCCGCCGACGAGGTGGCCCAAGTCATCGACACGCTCGATATCGCCGGCGCCCCGGTCGTCGGCTACTCGATGGGTGGCATGATCGCCCAGGAGCTGACACTGCGGCATCCGGGAATCATGAGTCGGCTGGTTCTGGCGGCCACCGCAGCCGCACCCGTGCAGCGACCCCGCTGGCTCACGGTGCCGGCCATGGTCGGCGCCAGAGCCCTCAGCCGCGTGGATCGGACGCTGATCGCCCGAGCGACTCATCGATATCTGATGATGACCGAAGCGTTTCCAGCAGAAAACGGCGAGTGGTTGTGGCAGATGCTGCTCGACCGTGACGTCGACCTCTATTACGAGACAGGCTTCGCAATCCTCAGGTTCGACGCCACAGAACGTGTCCGGCGGATCGACATCCCCGTTTGCAGCATCATTCCCACCCGAGATCAACTCATCCCGCCCGAGTACCAGCGTCGGACCGCCCGAATCATCGGAGCCGACATTGTCGAAATCGACGGTGCCCGCCACGAGGCGGTTCTGACCCACTCTGCGGAAATCGCCAAGGTGATCGCAGAGTTCGTGTCCGGATAGCAGGTGTCCGCTCGGATCGAGGATGCGGATCGGTTGGAGTCGTTTCCCGAATCAGGCTCCGACGGCTGCAAGCGGACCGAACCACCAGCAACACCATTCGGGAAACGGGATACCCGGCATCGAAAACGCCACCCGGCAGGAATCAGCCTCGTCACAACAGGCCGCGGCCGGCCTCGGAATCGGTAGACCGTCACAACGCGATTGATCCCCCGTCTGGTGACGGAGGATCAATCAGCACTCAACGCGACTACTCGTGGTGTGACAGTTGCCTTGCAACCAGGACGCCGATAGCGACCACCAGCAGGAGCAGGATGATTTTCTTCATATGCGGCGCTCCCTTCCACATCCGATCCTATCGACGGCATCGCACAATGCGAGGACTCGGAAACTACCGCGGTGCCGGTAAGTAGCCTGACCGTTCGTGAAGGACACCCGGTTCTCCCGCTATGCGGTCTTCGCCTTGTTCTACAACGTGTTCGTCATCTTGCTGGGAACGGTGGTGCGTGCCACGGAATCTGGAGCAGGGTGTGGTGCCGACTGGCCGACGTGTCGTGGTGCGGTGATCCCATCCGGAGGCACCGTCGAAACCGCGATCGAATTTGCACACCGCGCCACCTCGGGCATCGCTCTGGTTGTGGTGGCGGTTCTGGTCGTGTGGGCAGTGCGGACCAGACCAAGAGGGGATACGGCACGACTGATGGCGGCCATCTCAGGAGTGCTCATCTTGAATGAGGCGCTACTGGGAGCGGCACTCGTACTGTTCGAATGGGTGGCCGATGATGAATCGATCGGCCGAGTCGTGTCGACCGTCGCTCACCTGTTGAACACCTTCCTACTGCTCGGTTCACTCACCCTCACCGCATGGTTTGCCGACGGACGCCCCTCCCCCCGACGGCCGTTCGGGGCGACTCCGCTTCGTGCCGCCCGGATCGGAGCGATCGCTCTGCTGGTGGTAGGCGCTTCGGGGGCGATAACGGCCCTGGGCGACACGCTGTTTCCACCCACCTCGGTGGGGGCCGGGTTGTTCGATGATCTCGGGGGGACGTTGATCGTGCGCCTTCGCTGGATCCACCCGATTCTGGCCACAGCGACCGCCGGGTACGTCTGGTGGTTTGCTCGGGCGAAGGACCCCAATGGTGTATCCGGCCGCTCACTGGAGGGCGCCATCTACATCCAGGTGATGGTCGGCGTCGTCAACATTGCCCTGCTGGCACCCATCTGGATGCAAGTGCTGCATCTCTTGATCGCCGACGTGGTGTGGATCAGCTTCGTGCTGGTGGCAACCCAATCCCTGGTCGAATCGGAACGAGTCGTGTCGTGATGTCGACGGCCAAAACGGCCCGATCGCGGCTCGACGTGATCAAGGCCTACGTGGCATTGACCAAACCGCGAATCATCGAGTTGCTGCTGATCACAACGGTCCCGGCAATGATTCTCGCCGAGGGTGGCTGGCCCGGCCTGGGCCTCGTGGCCGGAACGGTCGGAGGTGGTGCACTCTCCGCCGGAGGTGCCAACGCAATCAACAATGTGGTCGACCGCGATATCGATGCCCGGATGCGCCGCACCCGACAACGGCCGCTGCCGGCGAAAACGGCCTCGCCCCGTGAGGCACTGGTCCTGGGCATCACGCTCGGAGCGGCGGGGTTTGTCGTTCTGTGGATGGCGGCGAACATCCAGGCGGCGTTGTTGGCCACGGGAGCGCTCGGCTTCTATGTGTTCATCTACACGATCTATCTGAAGCGGATCACGCCGCAGAACATCGTCATCGGTGGCGCCGCCGGAGCCGTGCCGGCACTGGTTGGATGGACCGCAGTCACCGGGAACATCGGACTTCCGGCGTGGCTCTTGTTTGCCGTGATCTTCTACTGGACACCGTCCCACTTCTGGGCGCTGGCCCTGCATTTCCGGGCCGATTACGAGGCCGCCGGCGTACCAATGCTCCCGGTCGTCGCCGGAGAACGTGCCACTGCGATACAGATCAGCCTGTACTCTTTCGTCGCCGTCGGGGCGTCTCTGTTGGTCCAACCGGCCGCCGGTTCGGGATTGCTGTACTTGTTGTCGGCTGTTGTTCTCGGCCTCGGATTCATCGGTGCCTCGCTGAGCCTGTTGCGTTCGGCGTCGACCGCGATGAGGGTGTTCAGGCTCTCGAACATCTACCTGGCACTGCTCTTCGCCGCGGTTGCCGTAGATGCTCTCATCGGTGAGCAAGCGGCGGCGTCATCGGCGATCGCGTGGGTGGGCAGTTTCCTGGTGGTCGCCGGCTCGATCGCCATCGTTGCGGTAACCAGACCGAACACGGCCAAGGAGATCGTGTTCGTGCTCATCCCCACCGCCGGAGCCGTTACCGTCGCACTCACCGTCCTCTCCCGAACCTGACGCACTCGACCCCGGGTACCGTGTGCTGCCGATGCTCGCCACAATCTCATACCCACCGATCCCGATCTTCGAACTGGGTCCGCTACGACTCTCACTCCACGGCCTCATGGCGGGTGTGGGCTTCATCGTGGGCGCCTGGCTGGTGTTGCGAGAGGCGAAGAAACGAGGCTTCGACCAGGAGAAGCTCATCTCGGTCATCACCTGGGGCCTGGTGGGATCGATCATCGGGGCCAGAGTCTTTACGATCCCCGCCCACCTCGACGAGGGATTGCTCACTGCGCTCGAACCGTTGTCGTTCTTCTCGATCATGGGCGGCTTCGCAGGTGGCCTCATCGTCGGAGCATGGCGAATGCGAATGCTGGGACTCAACATCCTCGCCTACATGGACTTCGCCGCACCGGGCCTGGCGATAGGAACGGCCGTGGGACGCATCGGTGACCTATTCATCCTCGAGCACCTCGGGGGGCGGACCGACTTCTTCCTGGGGTTCCTGGTAAAGCCGGGATACACCCTGGCCCCGCAACACGGTTCCTTGGACAGGCTGTGCGAATCCGGGGTCACCTGCGGTCCCTATCACTTCTCCTCGCTCTACGACCTGCTCGGTGCGTTGGTCCTGCTCGGCGTGCTGTATCTGATCGCTGCCTACTGGTCTCGATTGCGCTACGGCGTGCTGTTCGTGACCTGGATGGGGTGGTACGGCATTCAACGCTTCCTGATCGATTTCACACGTAACACCGATCTCCCCGGAGCGGACGCCACACTGGGGCCTCTCACCTGGAACCAATGGACCGGGCTCACCGTCGGACTGCTGGCGATCCTGGCCGTCGTGTGGATATCGGCTCGCGGCAAGACGCCGCTGATCTCGGCCGAACAGGACCGGACATACGGAGCCGAACTCACACCCACCGGCTAATGGACGACACCGCCCCCATCAGGAGCGAAGAACGGTTCAACGAAGATCTCGTCGCCGACTACCTGCGATCGGTTATCCGCCAGTTCGGGCCGTCCACACCAATCGAATTCCGTCAGTTCCAGGGAGGCCATGCCAACCTCACGTATGTCGCCAGAGGCGGCGACCTGGAATTGGTCCTGCGACGCCCGCCGCTGGGAGAGGTGGCTCCCAGCAGCCACGACATGGAACGGGAGCACCGCGTCCTTTCGGCGCTCCACCAGGCATACCCACTGGCTCCGCAGGCGTTCCACTACTGCGAGGACCCGTCGATCATGGGGAAGCCGTTCCTTGTGATGGAGCGATGCACCGGAACCGTGATCAGGCGCAACTGGCCGGATCACCTCTCCGACGACGAAGCAACCAAACGAGCTGTCGGTGAGTCCTTCGTCGATGCCGTCGCCGCACTACACGGCGTCGACTACCGGGGGCTCGGTCTCACCGACCTGGGCCGACCGAACGGCTTCGTGGAACGCCAAGTCACCGGGTGGACCGATCGATGGGGCCGGGCCCGACACCAAGACGTACCCGAAATGGACGAGCTGGCGGCAGCGCTGGCCGAGAGCATCCCCACCCCGCAACGAGCGTCGTTGATCCACAACGACTTCAAACTCGACAACACCATGGTCGACGACGACGGTCGAACCGTCGCCGTCTTCGATTGGGACATGTCGACCATCGGAGACCCTCTGGTCGACCTCGGTACGACCCTCGCCTACTGGGACGGACCACCCGAGGTGGCGGTCGTGGTTCCCCCGGACGGGCAGGTGCTCGGAGGCGTTTTCGGCGTCCAGGACATAATCGACAGATACGAACGCCTGACCGGACTCGACTGCTCCAACATCGAGTGGTACCGGGGGCTGGCCTCGTTCCGAATCGCGGTGATCCTCCAACAGATCCACATCCGCTACCTGCGCGGCCAGACCGCCGATGAGAGATTCGCGCTCTTGGGTGCGGTAGTTCCCCCGCTGGCAGCAGCAGGGTTGGGGTTTCTGAGGCGTTAGGTGTTAGTGAATAGCGGGAGCCGCGTGCATGGACCACGGAGTCGGAGGGCCCCCCCTCCAAACGCCTTTGGCGTTTGACACCCCCTCGAGGGTGTCGGGTTGCGCGATAGGGCCGACGGTTCTGTTCTGAACACTCTCCCCTTTGGGGGGAGTCAGCGAGCAAAGCGAGCTGGTGGGGGGTACCTGGTCTTCGTCTCCGTCAGACCAACACGTCTTGTATGTCGTAGTGGCCTTTCACCGGGTGGTTGCGCCAGGTTGGGTAGCTACTCGATCATGCGTCTTGTGGGTCAGTTCGCCGAGTCGGTGTGCGTCCAATAGGCAGCGGGATTGCCGCGACTTGGTGAGT
>JACZWZ010000185.1 GCA_022571885.1 Acidobacteriota bacterium | reverse complement strand
CACGACCTAGTTGGAGTCGCCGTTCCCGAGGGGGCGGTATGTCCTCACGTATCGAGCAGCGTTTCGGTGAAGTGCACTGTCGACCCGTTAAGGATTGGGTCGGGATGGATGAGGTACGAGTTCAGGCTCGTCCGTGCCCCCCTCTGGCGGAAGGCATGGTCCTCGCCGTCGAATGCGGCGAGATTTCGGCCGAGAAGGCCATCGGAGGCATGGATGACCGGTCGGTAGGCACTGGCGAGTTTGCGGGCGGCGTCTTGGGTCAGGATGTATGCAGCGGCCGATCCGTGCCACGAGCGAGTCTCGTATACGGATCCGGCTACGTGGTCGTGGGGTGGATCGTCTGTCACGAACGAGTTCAGAAAGAGCACGTCGCAGTCATCTGGGACATCGCTGAAATCGATCCGGGCTAGGCGGCGTGACGCGAAGAGTGCGTCGTCCTCGAGGATCAGAGCGCGAGCATGTCCGGCACGAACGATCGCCTCGTATGCCTTGCCGTGAGAGAGCGTCGTGGCGATCTCGCCGACTGTGAGTCCACCTTTATGGTATCGCCTGGCCTCCACCGGGTCGTAGTCGCCTCGTTCGGTGAAGTACCGGATGGTGTAATCGCGTCCGTTGACGGCTTCCACGAATCGAAAGCCAGTGAAACCCGCCTTGCGGGCTTGGTGCGCCATGAGCTTCCGACGACGCTGCGAAGCTGGCAGACTGATGCAGTAGGTAGGCATGTCAATGAGCTGGGGATGGTCGACCCGACGCACCGGCCAGTAGTTGAGTTTGCCGTATAGGTAGTTTCGGAGCTTCGCCGGATTGGTGATCGCGGTCTTTAGCTTCCGCGCAATAGCCTTCAACCCCAGCCCCTCAATTGTACTTGGCCGAAGGTGGGTACGGTGGCTGTGTGATTGACGGCGACACCGCCTTCCCGGGCGGAGATGGGCACGTTCATCTCGCCGTCAGTCGAGGCGAAGTCCGCGTACCAACCACCCAGGCACGGTTGGACCCAAGATGGTCCTGGTACTTGATGAGGAATGCTCGGGTCGTCACGACCTCCAACGCACCGCAAGTATACAGGAGCCGGGTTCCAGTTTTGATGGAATGGCAGTGGGCGATTGCCCCGTCTCGCTGCGCTGTGATGATGGTTTGGTGGTCTTCCTGCCCGTGTGACTCTTCGCTGCGCTGGCGGTTAGTGCCTTTGGGGAGATCTGTTCGTGGGGTCTCGGGAAGACCACGTGGCATGCATCGCTGAGTCGTGACCTGTTAGGAGCTTGGAAAAGAAGCCCCGCCACGGTGCTGTCCCTTTCTTGATGGCGCCTGCCAGCCCGTCCCCTAGGAAAGGCTTGCTATGTCCACCATGACAAAAATCCCGACCAGAGTCACGGTCGGGACCGATACCACCGCGTGGTCCATGTCGCAGCTGTTCTCGACGCCATTGGTCGGTTGCTCGACACCGAGTCGTTCCCAGCGGCCACAGATGAAAATCGGGACCCGTTCGACTGGGCTTGGAGATTCGGAGCGATCGATGTCGCCGGGATCGATGGCACTGGTTCATGGGGTGCGGCAGTAGCGCGATGTGTCAGGGCACGCGGTGTCACTTGTGTCGAGGTCAGCAGTCCCAACCGTCAACACCATCGCCGCTACGGCAAGTCAGACACTGCCGTGAGCCGTAACCGGGACGAGGCCGGGCTCGTCGCAGCCATCTCCGGCGTCGCCGCGGTAACTACCACAAGCCTCACGGAGTCGCCTATTGGTTGGGTTCTACGACCTGGCTACCGACCAGCTCTACGTCAGGTTCTCTCGCCGCAAACGTATCCCCGACATTCTGCGGCTGCTGCGGGCTATCCGTCGCCAGTTCCCGAACGAGCACCTGTATGTGATCTGAACAACTGGAACGCTGACCGCTTTCACAAGGTGATTCCCTGGGCCAGCCGCAACCTTGTCGGGTTGGCCTACACCCCGAATTACGCCTCATAGCTCAACCCGCTCCTCGCCAACCAGTCACCGAACTCCGCGATCGGACCAGTACCATCGACGCATGGGCTTGCGTCACTCCGCGCTCAGTGGGTTCGGCAAGATCGGCGGGATTCGCCTCGTCGAGAGGTGGTTTGGTCGGGACAGCCTCACGGTTCTTTGCTACCACCGGGTGGCGGACCCGGCGGCGACGGATTTCGTCGGGTTCAAGGGGACTGCGAGCGCGAGCCCGGAGTCGTTTGCCCGCCAGATGCGAACGGTTGCAACGCGATACAACCCGGTCTCGATCGACGAGGTGGTGGGTTCGCTCAACGGCCGGCCTCTTCCCGAGCGAGCGGTGCTGGTGACGTTCGACGACGGGTACCGGGACAATCACGATGTTGCTCTTCCGGTTCTGTCGAAGCATTCGATTCCGGCGGTGGTGTTCCTGGCGACCGACCACATCGGGACTGACGAGCCGTTCTGGTGGGATCGGGTTGCCTGGATGTTCGAGACGGTCGGGTCCGGGTCGGCGGATCTCCCGGTGCTGGGGCCGACGTCGTGGACGGATCCTCATCGGATCACGGTGCGGTGGGTGGACTCCGCCAAACGGCTGGCGGAGTCGGAAAAGACAGCAGCGGTGATCGAACTGTCCGAGGTGCTCGATACCCCCAACATCGGGTCGACCTTCTCCGGCATGCACCTCGACTGGGACATGGTGCGAGCTATGCAGGCTCGCCGCGTCTCTATCGGAGCCCACACTTGCAGCCATCCGATCCTGTCGCGATTGGATCCAGACGATGCTCGACGCGAGGTCATGTGTTCGGTGGACCGGGTGGTGCAGGAGACGGGACAGGTACCGAAAGGCTTCGCATACCCGAACGGCGAGCCGGAGGACTACCCCGATGAGGTAGTGAGGGCTGTTGGCGAGACCGGAATCGCCCTCGGATTCACTCTCTCGCCCGGACCTGCTCGCAAGCGGGAGTATTCCGGTGATCCGCTTCGGATCCCCCGCGTCTATGTGCATCACACCGACGATTTGGTGTTGTTCGGTGCCAAGATGGCCGGGATCCCGCGGTTCGTACGATGATCGAACTGGTTCGGAATGCCACTGATGAAGCCCTCAATGATCGTCTCGGGAGCGGCGTGACCATTTGAGAGGTGGGGCTCGGCCTCTGAGCGAACCTGGTCCTGGCAATTCTCGATCCGGGTCGGGGGCTCTCAGCATGGCGACCTGCTGCTCAAGATTCCCAGGTGGCCCGAGGCATCAACTCTGGAACTTGCGGTCAATGCAGGCGAGCAGGCCTCGACCGTGTCCGAATTCGAGGCATTGACCTCGATCGCGGCAGAAGTCGCCGACAGCGGCGACCCCGGGCTGACGGCGGTCGAACCTATCGCCTACATTCCCCGGATCAACGGAATCCTCATGCGACGACTGGAGGGGCGATCACTCCGCCAGATGGTGGGATTTGGCAAGCGAGTCCGGGATCCCGACGTCGTCTTCTCCCGAGTAGGACGCCTCGTCTCTCTGGTTCATCACATCGGCGAGCCGACCCGTCGCCCTCTCGGGGGCGTTGTCGCCGCGGCGGAGGCCGACCGACTTGCCGTCGCCGTGGAGGCGAAGGCACCCATCGAGCTCGGACTCCTGCTGCGTCGCCTGGCAGACGCCGGCGCGATTCTCGACGGCGTGAGCGAGCCGGTCGGAAACGTTCACGGAGACCTCAACA
>JACZWZ010000184.1 GCA_022571885.1 Acidobacteriota bacterium | reverse complement strand
AGTCCTCGTCGGGGTCGTCGAACACCCCCATCTGACTGGCCGCCGCGTACACGAAGGGCAGGCGCCCGCCATTGTCGAGGGCCTGCAGGTCCGTCGACAGCACGACGATGTGTTCGTGGGCGAAGACGCTGGAATTGCCGTGGCCGATCCCCGTCAATAGTACAGCGCCGTCGTTGAAGTGGCGGACGAAGGCGTCTCGCGCCAGCGGCTTGAACCTCCCCTCGAACGGGAACTCGACCAGGTAGAGCTTTGCTATGTCCAGCCCTTCCGGGAGGAAGTCTTTGGCCAGCGCTTCGCTGTCGTGGGTGAAGAAGGTCTCGACCTGCTGCGGCTCATCGGCGTTTAAGGTGTCGTCGGCCACCAGCAGCACCCGTCCCTGCCAGCTCCCGAACTCGGGGCGGCGGCCGTAGTTGATTAGTTTGTCGATCACGGTTTCGGCCTCCGCGGCGGTCTGGAACCGGACGGCCAGGTCGCTGCGACCGTGAGCGAGCGCGATCCAACCGGCCAAGCGAAGACCCCGCACCATGTAGTCGACACTTGGGTGGTGGTCCTGGAGTGTCTTCAGTCCATCTGTTATGGATCGGGCCGCCCGGAAGAGTTCTCCCAGATCGAGTTGCGCTCCGCCGATGAGGATCATCGACTGGCCCTGCAATGCCCACCGCCGGCCGACGTGGGCAACGTCATTGCCGGCCTGGGCTTGGGCGAGAGCCTGGTCGGGCAGGCCCAGGGCGATCAACACCCGCGCAAGGCAGAGTCGAGCACGCACGTGGTGGCGATTGTCACACTCTTCGATGGCGATGTCGCGACACTGCTCGAAGAATCGAATCGATTCCTCGGGCTCTCCTCGATAGTACGCCACCCAGCCTCGGATGTGAATGGCGGCGGCCGTAGCGATCGGGTCGTGGGCCCGGTCTGCGAATGTGGCGAGGATGTCTGCCTGCTGCTCGGCCGCGGGGATGTTCCCCAACTGCAGTTCGATCTCGGCCACCAGTTCACGTCTCGCATGGCCGCTCCAGTCTGAAGCTGACGCAGCTTCGGCGGCGGTGACCATATCGTCCCTGGCACCACGCAGGTCACCGAGACGCCAGCGGACGTGCCCGGCGTACTGGAGGGCATCGGCCGACGCGGCGTCCTCACCCATCTGCGCAGCTGAGGCGCTGAGCGATCGGAACGCAGCCTCCGGAGCTTCGGTGCGGCCGGTGTGGAAGTCGATAGTGGCTGCCATCATCTGCAGCCGCCACTGTTCGAACGATCCTTCGACAGCGAATTGGTTGACTCTGTCGACCCAGTGCGCTGCCTCGTCGAGGCGACGGCCGGAAACGTGATGATTAACGAGAGGCCCGACGAGGCCCGAGGCGAGTTCTGTGCGCCCAGCGTGAAGCGCCCACTCGGCTGCAGCCCGGAAGTCCTCGACGGAGGCGTTCTGCTCAACGCGTTTGGATGGTTGGAACGAAGCGTACGGGAGAACCATGTTCTGGGCATCGGCCGCCAGGTACTCCGCATGAGCCCGGCGTACACTCTCGAGTTCGCCACCTTCGCGGAGATTGAAGACACCGAAGTCACGCAAGGTCGGCAACATCCGATAGCTGGTCGCACGGCCGGAAACGTCGGCGACGATCATCGATGCGTCTACCAGTGCCGCCAGCTCCACCGACGGTGCGACATCGTCCCTGTCGGCACCGACCGCCAGGGCCGCTTCTCTCGAGAACCGCCCGGCGAACACGCTGAGCCGATCGAACAATGCCTGCTCGGTCTCCTCCAGCAGGTCGTAGCTCCACTGCATCGTATCTCTCAGGGTTCTGTGATGCGCAACGCCACGCTTCCGACCGCTGAGAGAAGAGAGACGGTCCCCCAACGACTCGACGATCTCGTGGGTCGTCATCGACCTCAGATTTGAAGCGGCCAACTCGATCGCCAACGGGATCCCATCGAGCCGCCGGCACAACGTGGCAACGTCGGCTGCGTTCTCGATGGTGAGCTCGAACTCGGGAGAAACCGCCACGGTTCGCTCAGAGAAGAGCCGTGACGAAGCAGCGGCCCGTAGCTCGTCGACGTCCGCCCCGAGGGGTGGAAGTCCCAGGGGTGCAACCTCATAGACCGACTCGCCATCTACCGCGACCAAACGGCGGCTCGTGCAGACGATGGTCAACTCGGGTACCGCATGGAGGAGCTCAACAACAAGAGACGAGACCGCGTCGAGCACGTGTTCGCAGTTGTCAAACAACAGCAGGCTCCGTTCGAGCCGCAGAGCATCAGCGATCACGCTCTGGAGTGGCACCTCCGGCTCGTCCTTGACACCCAACACATCGGCGACGGCTCCAGTCACACCGGACGAGTCGCTCAGTGGCGAGAAGGACGTAACCCAGATACCACCCCTGTATCGAGCCGCGGCGCTTCTCGTAGCCTCGACCGCGAGGCTCGTCTTGCCCACACCCCCTGGTCCGGTCAGCGTCAGAAGCCGCGTCCCCTCGAGCAACCGTGCAACCTCGTCCAGATCGGCCTCGCGGCCAACAAAACTCGTGATCCGGGAAGGGAGATTCCCCACAGGTTTCGCCCCCGGAGCCCGAAGCGACGGTTCCTCGGATCGTGGCTCCTGCTGGAGGAGAATCCGTTCCTCCAAGAGGCGCAGCTCAACCGAAGGTTCCAGACCGATGTCGCTGGCCAACCGCAACTCGAGCGACCGGTAGACACGAAGCGCCTCGGCCTGCCGCCCCGAGCCAACCATCGCCTCCATGAGAAGCGCCACAAGACGTTCCCGAAAAGGATGCTCCGCAACAAGTTTCTCCAGATCGGGAATCGTGGAACTGTGCTCACCCACCCGGATCGACGCCTCGTACCGCAGCTCGAGCGCCGACAGGTGAAGCTCCTCGAGCCGCCGAACCTCGCTCTGCGCGAACTCCTCGAACCCCAAACCAGCAAGAGGACGATCCCTCCACAAACCCAGAGCCCTAGCGATCGTCCCACGAGCAGATCCGGGATCATCAACCATCTCCGTTCGCGCCTCGCCAACCAAACGCTCGAAGCGGAGCGCGTCGATGTCCTCAGGATCGATACGCAGCGCATACCCAGACGGCTCCGTAACAATCAACCGCCCAGGCGCCCGTTTGGCCCTGTCAGGCTCCAGCACCTCACGAAGCCGCGAAACGTAGACCCTGACGTTGCGGGCACCATCCGAAGGAGGCTGCTCTCCCCAGAGCTCGTCGATGATCCGATCCGTCGAGAGCACATGGTTGGCGTGGATCACCAGCAAAGCAAACAACGCCTGCTGCTTAGGCGACCCCAACTCGACAGCTCGGCCCAATTCGTCCTCCACCTCGAGCGGGCCCAGGGTCCGCACCTTCACAGCAACTTCCCTTCAGTCTTCGAAGTGAACCCTATCCCTCGGAGTGGTCAAGCCTCATTGACGGCTCGTTAACCCCGGTGCAACCCCGTCGCGCCGTGTCTGTTGACGTGGGCCGTGGATGTTGCGGGTATAACATTTTACCCGCATCGCTCTGGCTCTCCTGGTGGCGGCGCTCGGCACTGGGTCCGTCCAGGGACAGGCTGGTCTTCCGTCCTCGCTTGGGTACTTCGCCGATACCCATGTTCCGAGGATGGGAGGAACCCACGGAGCAGCCTTCATTACCTCAACAAGTTCGGCAGTCATCCGGGAAGGATCATCGGCAGGG
>JACZWZ010000078.1:1688-13540 GCA_022571885.1 Acidobacteriota bacterium | reverse complement strand
GCTGGATTGACGATCTCAAGCGTTGCCCGACCTGCCTGGAGAGCCATTACCCGGGCGTCCCCTTCGCTCTCGACATAGAACTCCTCCGTGAGACCCAGCGCATCCCGGTAGAACGCCACCGCTTCGTCGAAATCATCGGCTTCAACCACGAGACGCAACTGCCTGACCACGGGCTCACTACTCATCCCAACCTCCCGTTTCCACCTCCCTCGACCATACGCCGCCTTAAAGGGGTTTACGCCTCTTCTGACATTTCGTCACGCTGGGGGATCCCAGAGTTCTGTGCGGGTTCGTCGATAGATCCACTTGAGTGTCTACGCCGAACCCCCGGCGATCTTCAGCTCGCCCGGGGTTTTCGCTAGTCGGGCATTGGTAGCGAAGTCTGGCCGAGGCTATCGGGCGGCGGCGAACTCCCGGAAAGCGGCAGCTAGATCGCTTGCGAACAGTTTGGGTTCTTCAGCCGGAGCGAAGTGGCCGCCGGTGGGCATCACGGTCCACCGCTGCACGTTGTAGAGGCGCTCGATCCAGCTGCGAGGTGGTTCTGGCTCTTTGACGTGCTGGTGGCCGAACACGGCGATCGCTGTGGGCACCTCCACGAACGCGTTCGGAGCGAGCTCGGCACCGTACCAACGGTTGTCGAAGTAGTCGCGCATCGAGCTGGTGATCGAACCGGTCGCCCAGTAGATGGTCAGTAGCGTGGCTAGGAACTCCGTGGTGAGTCGGGAGGCTGGATCGCCTTGTGAGTCGGTCCAGGACCGCCACTTCTCGAGCAGCCAGGCAGCCAACCCGGCTGGCGAGTCGGTGAGCCCGTATCCGACCGTCTGGGGCCTGGTTGACTGGATCGACGAGTAGCCGCGTTCCTGCGCGTCCCACTCGTCGCGTGCAAGCAGGTACGCCCGCTCGTCGCTCGTCCACGGATGGTCGCCCTCGGTCTCGGGTCCGATGTCGATGTTGGTGAGATGGAGGCCGAGCAGCCGCTCGGGTGCCTGCAGCGCCATGTGTGCCGCGACGCCGGATCCGAAGTCGCCGCCTCCAGCACCGAAGCTCTTGTACCCCAGCAGACCCATGAGCTGATGAAATTGTTCGGCCACGAAGGCGTAGTTCACGCCCACCGAGGCAGGACGCTCGGAGAACCCGTAGCCGGGCAGCGATGGAACAACGACATCGAACGCCGGACCATCGATCCCGTGCGACTTCGGGTCGGTAAGCAGCGGGATGGCTGCGACGTATTCCACAAAGCAGCTCGGCCAGCCGTGCATGAGCAGCAGCGGGACGCCACCACCGCTGGCTGCTCGCTCGTGGATGAAATGGACGCGAGTCCCGTCGACGACCGCCGTGAAATGATCGAGCGAGTTGAGCGCCCGCTCCTGGCTCATCCAATCGAACTCCTCTGCCCAATACCGAAGGAAGTTGCGCAGATACTCCAGATCCGTGCCCTGCGACCACCGGGGGCCCGGCGCTTCCTCCGGCCAGCGCGTCCGCGCAATGCGATCCCGTAGATCCTCGATTGCGTCCTCGCCAATATCTATTCGGAAGGGTCGAACGCTCGACATGGACACCTCTCCGCAACAGTAGAGGGCACAGCCCACCTCACGAGCCACCCGGCTCGGGTCGTCCGGTCTCGTCTCCTCGAACCCTGGCCACACCGTCTCGTGGACGCGCCCAAAGAACCGCAACCGCACATGACCGCTCGACCTTTCTGCAGGTTGGGGAGGCGACGGCAAGGTCACAGACCCTCGGACCCCTGCTCTTCCCGCCCGCGTCTAGAAACATTCGTGGACACCGGCTGAGGCTGTGGTGCTGTCACCCAGTGGTAGTCCCCCCGGAGGCTCTTTGACGGCGGTCCACTACCGCACCAGCTCGGTCAACGTGGTGGCCACGTCTGCGAGTTCGTGGTGCGCCTTGGCGACTGCCTCGGCCAGTTCGAGCGTCTCAGACTCGGCGTCACCAAATAAGTTTGCTAAACGTGGTGTGGGTGGAGTGACCTCATGTGGTTGTGGTCGATCGACGGGCGGCACACCGATCTGCGATCGCTGGTCCGGGATCGTCACCCCTTCCCGGTTCTAGGCCGACGACCCGGCCGATCCACCAGCAAGGATCGGGTCGAAGTACTTGGCGATCTCGGCCTTGCACTGATCGAGTGACTCGATCACATAGAGGTGGTCGTGCTGCTCGTACATCACCTTGTCCTTGCCGAGGACGTTGTCCAGCGTGAACGGCTCGTACTCCAACTTCCCTTCGGCGGCATTGGTCAACTCATCACCACCCGACATCAGGCCGGTGCCAAACCCCTTCATGACCCCGTTTTCGGTGATCATCCCGAACTCGGTCGAGTACCAGGCCAGGCGCTTGATGTTCTCCTTCTCCTCATCATCGGTGCTGGCGAGGTAGGCGGGAGCAAACATCTCCTGGAGTTCGGCGTACTCGGGGAGCATGAAGAGGGGCAGGTGCCCGAAGATGTCGTGAAACATGTCGGGCTCGGGCGTCCAGTCGAGTTCCTCCCACGACCGCATGTAGTTGGTGATCAGGAATTCCTTGCGGTCGAAGAACCGGTACCAGTCGTCGGATTCGGTAAAACGGATGTCGGTTCTGATCACGGTCCACCCGGTGGCGGCCGGGATCTTCGAGTTGAGGTGGTCGAGGGTGGGAATGTGCTCTGGAGGGAGATCGAGCTTTTCGAATCCTTCGAGGTACAGAGAACTGGCGTGCTCCTGGATCTTGGGGAGCTGCCGCCGATACAACTCGGCCCAGGTCTTGTGCTGCTCGGGCGAAAACTCGGTGTCTTGCATCGCACCTCCAGTAAACGTGGCTGCGACCCGGGAACCCGCTCCTCTAGCCGCCATTACAGGTACCAACCCCCAATTTAACGGTCGGCTTCTTCTTCTGCCGCGTCAGGCGATCAATGACCGATCGAGTCGACCGACAGAGGTCGCGCCGAGCAACGCCAGCGTGCGCGCCAGCTCCGACGTCAGCTCGTCGAGAACACCCTTGGCGCCGGGGGCACCGTCGATGGCCAGACCCCACAGCATCGGCCTACCGACGAGAACCGCAGACGCTCCGAGAGCGATCGCCTTGGCCACGTCGTATCCGCCGCGGATCCCCCCATCCACCAGCACCGGAACCCGGTCGGCGATGGCATCCACGATTGCAGGCAGAGCGTCGGCAGAGGCGATTGCCCCATCGAGCTGCCGGCCCCCGTGATTGCTGACGATCACGGCCGCCGCTCCGGCGTCGACGGCGATGGCGGCGTCGTCGGGACGAAGCACCCCCTTCACGACCACCGGCAGGTCGGTGAGGGACTCGATCCATCCGATGTCCTCGGGTGTCAGCGAGGGATCAAACGCCTCATCGGTGTACTCACCGAGGCCAGACCCGTGCATGCTGTCGATCGACACGGCAAGGTTCTCCATCATCATGCCCTCCGGAAGGTCGAACCGGTTGGCCACGTCCTTGCGGCGGTTTGACAGCACCGGCAGGTCGACGGTGAGGACGATCGCCTGATAATCCGCCTCGGCGGCTCGCTGCACGAGGTCGGAACTCAGGCTGCGATCCCGATGCATGTAGAGCTGAAACCAGCGGGGGGCGTCCGAAGTCGCCGCTATCTCCTCCAGCGACACCGTCCCCATCGTCGGAACAATCATGATCGTGCCCGCCTCCGCGGCGGCATGAGCCATCGCAGTCTCTCCGTCGGCGTGAGCCAACTTCTGGGCGGCCATCGGTGCGATGAGGATCGGGGTGTCGAGCGCGGTACCGAGTAGCTCGGTCTTGGTGGAAACCGTGGCGACGTCGCGCAATACGCGGGGTAGGAATCTGACCCTCCGCCAGGCCGCATCGTTGTCCCGCAACGTGATCTCGTCGTCCGAACCACCGGCGAAATAGTCGAACGCCGTGGAGTCGATCAGCGGTCGGGCGCGGGCTTCGAGCGCGGCTACATCCATCCGCCAGAACCTACCCGGCGATGACCCTGCTCGGGAGATCGACGCATAGGCCGAGTCGACAAAGTGATCCGTCCCGATGGTCGGACGCCGTGACCGCCTCTACCCGGAAGCCGGCTCGTCGCCTCCACCGAGCAGCGCCACCATGACCTCGAGGCCGTAGCGGAGGTTCCCTACACGGATGTTCTCGTTCTCGGAGTGCTGGTTGTTGTCGTGATTGGCGATGGGGAGGATCACCAATGGCGCGTCCAAGTGCTCGACAAAGTGATGGAGCGGCACCGAGCCACCAAAGGACGGCAGGAGGAGTGGGGGCTCGTCGGTGACCGAGGTGACGAGCTCGACCACCCCTCGCACCATCGAATCATCGGGACTGGTGCGCACTCCCGGATAGCCGGCGATGCCGGTCACCCGGGCCAGTCGACGATGCTCCAGGCGCTCCGCCGTCGTCGGAAGTGAGTCGACCAGGTGATAGCCCTGAGCCGAGACATGAGCCCGAACCGCCTCGATCATCTGGGCAGGATCCTGCCCGGCGACGAGTCGCAGATCGATCGAGGCAATCGCCGAGGCCGGCACCACGTTCCGGGCCGCATCCCCGACATCGGCCGAGACGAGCCCTCGCAGGTTGAGTAACGGGTGCAGCAGGCGTTCGGCGTACGAACCGTCCGGATTGACGACGAAGCCGAGGTCCTCAGGATCGGGGACGGCGGCAGCAGCGACCAACTCCGTCTCAGAGAGTGGGGGACCTTCGAGTCCCGCGACGTGGAGTCGGCCATCGGCGTCTCGCATCGAGACGATCAACTCGGCGAGTCCCACTCCGGGGTTGACTGCGGTCTCGCCGTAGTGACCGCTGTGGAGGTCGTGCGGTGGACCAAACACCTCGATCTCGATTTCGGCAAAGCCGCGGACGCCCAGCACCACCTGCGCCCGGCCCGATTGGTGCACCGGGCCGTCGCAGATGAGCCAGATGTCGGCTTGAAGGCGCTCATCGAGATGTGCCAGGTACTCCCCGAGATGGGGTGAGCCCGTCTCCTCTTCTCCCTCGAATAGGAACACGACATTGTTGTGACGTTTCGGAACGGCATCGAGCGCCGCCAGTAACACGACGATCGGTGCCCGGTCGTCCGACGATCCCCTGGCATACAGCCGCCAATCCGGGTCCACCGGTTCTCCAGCCATCGGAAAGGCGATCTCCTCTCCCCCATCCTCCAGCTTGCGGGTCAGCAGCGTCGGGGTGAAAGGCGGCGAAGCCCACCGTTCCGGAGCGACCGGCTGCCCGTCGTAGTGGGCGTAGATGCCGATCGTGGGAGCATCGGCCACGCCTTCGATACGACCGACCACGACCGGTGGTGCACCGTCCAAAGAAACCACCTCGGCGTCGATCCCTCGAGAGGTCATCGCCGCCTGAATCCAGCCGGCCACCCGCTCGAGGGCTGCCGGGTCGGCGGCCACATTGGGAATGGCCAACAACTCGGCGAACTCACCGAGGATCGACGGGGCGTTCGCCTGCCAATGAGTCGCCGCAGCGGAACTCATGATTGATCGAAGGGCTTGCGGAACTGATACCCGGTCTGTACCACCGAGTAGCCGAGTCCCTCATAGAGCTGGAGAGCACCGGTTGGATTGGTGGTGTGGACATCGAGCGCGACCTCGGTCATACCCATCTGCTTGAACATCCGCATGCTCTCGACGATGGCAGCCTTGGCAACACCACGGTTCCTCCACCGCCGCTGGACCGAGATGTCCTCCGTCCAGCCCCGCTTGCGACCCTGTGTCGAATTCTCCTCCTGATCCAGGAAATTGAGGACCTGGCCGACGATCTGATCGCCCTCGAACACCACCTTCCACAGAGAAGGCTGGAACCGAGACCCACCGACGAACGCCTCGAATTGGCTCTCGGTGCCGGCAGCAAAGCCCTCGTGATCTCGCATCGCCTCCTCGCCGGCATCCCAAACCCGGCGGGCGTCGCCCGAGTCCACCGGCCGGAATTCCAGACCTGCCGGCAACCGAAAACTCGGTATCGGATCGTCCAGAGATCTGGTCATCATCGTGTACGTCTGGGATATCTGGAACCCGGCCTCTCCGAAAACCCGGATCTTGTCGGTTTCAGCTTTCTCGGCCGAGGATTGGATCACCTGATTTCCCTCATATGGAAGCCCGGCCGCGATGTCACGCAACCGGGACTCGCTCCAGGAGACCAGCGTGGCCTCGATCTCGAGACCACGCGCCTCTGGATGGACCCACCCCACAAAGCCCAGCACTCGCGCCGATGTCACTTCCTCGATCCGCCAGAAGACTCTGGAGTAGCCTACGATCTCGCCGGCTCGCTGTGCGATCGCCAGGTCGGCGTCGAGATCGCAGTTGGTGGCGTGGCGGTATTCGTTGGCCAAATCATCGACCGAGTCGGTGCGGTCCACACCGTCGTGTCTTGCCTGGGCCTTGAGCATGGCGACCATGCCGACGAAGTCCACCTCGCCACCGAAATGACGAAACGAGACATCACCGATCGGATCGGGCATCGGAGTCATCGAGGCGATTCAAGCACCCTGATCGAGCAGGATCTGTAGGTTCGCGGCTGTGCGATATCTAGACGCAAGCGCCACCCGGGCCGCACTTTCGATGAGCGACGCCATCGGGGCAATGGAAACGGCCTTCGGCGATGACATCGAAGTCCCGGCGCGGATCCTGCTCGGACCTTCGTTGTTCATGCCGGGACGAGTAGGCGACCGAACCGGGGTGAAAGTGGTGTCGGCGGTGCCCGGCAAGCCGTTCGGAATCGTGGCCATCTTCGATGAGGAGGGCGCCTGCACCGGCCTGGTCGACGGACCGACCATCACCGCGATCAGAACAGCCGCCGGGGCCGGCCTCGCCACCCGCCTGCTGGCCCGTCCCGATTCACGCACCATGGCGATGCTCGGAGCCGGGGCCATGGCCTATGACCAGGTGATGGCAGTCAGGGAGGTCCGCCCCATCGGCGACGTGTTCATCTGGAGCCGCGATCGGACCAACGCCGAAGTACTTGCAGAACGGGTCGGAGGCTCCGCAGTCTCGGACCCGGAAGAGGCCGTCTCGGTCGCCGATGTCATCTCGACCGCGACTCCGGCAACGAGTCCGCTGTTCGAGTCGGCGATGGTCAAGCCGGGCACTCACATCAACGCGGTCGGGGCCTACACACCCGAGATGTGCGAGATCCCTCCCGAAATCGTGCGCAACGCGTTGACGATCGTGGATGATCGAGCAGCCGCATCAGAGGAAGCCGGTGATCTACTGCAGGCGGGATCACTGCCCGATGGATCAATGGCCGATCTCCTTGCCGGAAGGCACCGAGGTCGACAGGGACCGGGCGAGATCACCTTCTTCAAATCGGTGGGCATCGCCAGCCAGGATGTGGCGGCGGGAGTCATCGCCCTCGAAAAGGCGATCGAATCAGATCTCGGAACCGAGATCGGGTGAGGAGAGGGTGCGCCACCGGAAGGGCTCGATGCCGAGGAGGAACCCAACCCCGGAGCCAAGGCCGCGATGAGCCACCTTCGTCGTAGCCTCCATCCATGAGTTCCATCTTCACCAAAATCATCGAAGGCGTCATTCCGTCTCACCGGGTCTACGAGGATCCCTCCGTCTACGCCTTCCTCGATGTCAACCCGCGCCAGCCGGGCCACACTCTGGTCGTACCCAAGCTCGAAGTCGATTATCTGTTCGATCTCCCGACCGATGATTACACCGCCCTGTGGAAGACGGTCAACACGGTGGCCGAAGGTCTCAAAAAGGTGACCGGGTGCGCCCGGGTGGTGGTGATCGTGCTCGGCTATGAGGTGCCCCACGCTCACATACACCTCATTCCGAGCAACAACCTCACCGACATCCCCTTCCCACCGGTGGACGAGACGGCCCGGGCCGGTCTGGCCGAGACGGCAGAGCTGGTTCGAGCGGCTCTCAACTAGAGGGCTCGCCATGGGCGCGGCGCGCCCTCCAATCCCAGGACTTGGATTGATCGCTAGATTCTGTCATCAGCGATCCAGGGGAACCCATGGCCGACGCCAAGAAGGCGAACAAGGAAGAGGAGCTCAAGGTCGCCGAGCCCCTGGTCCCGCCACCTACCGCATTCGGCGGTGGAATCGAGCCGTTCGCCAGGGCCATCATCCAGTCCAACCAGAACGAGTTCCTCCGCGCCGCCCGCGGCCAACGATTCGCGTTTGCCACCATGAAGTGGATGTTCCTGGTGGTGTTTCTGATCGCTCTCGGATCGATGATCGCCGCCATCAGGATCGCGACCGATGTGCCCGAGAGCGGATACGACTGGGCGCACGCCGGAGTGGTCGCAGGGGTCGCACTCATGTCGATCGTGCTGTTCACCTTGCTGCTCTACATGAGGCCCCTCGCCGCGCTGGAACGCAACAGTGTCGTTCAGTCGTTTCTGACGGTGGTGGTCAATTCGTACTGGACGAGATTGCTGTACGTGAAGGAGGCGGCCGATATCGATGTCCACCTGGAGGACGCCACCGCGTACACCGTGGAGCACCTCGGTGCTCTGCTCGATCGCCAAATCCTGGGTGCATCGAAGTTCATGGACGTGATGCGCCGCGCCCAGGATGAGGCAAATCTCGACCCTAACTCCTATCGGTCCCCCATCTGATCCGTCTCCGATGGATGACGCGACGTTCCTTGGTGTAGCGATCGAAGAGGCCCGGATCGGCCGCGCCGAGGGCGGCATCCCGATCGGGTCGGTGCTGGTAGTCGATGGCGAGATCATCGGTAGGGGCCACAACCGACGGGTCCAGAGGGGCAGCGTCGTGCTCCACGCCGAAATGGATGCCCTCGAGAACGCCGGACGGCAATCCGCTTCGGTGTATGCACGGGCGACGCTGTACTCGACGCTGTCCCCGTGCGACATGTGCAGCGGGGCGGCACTGTTGTACGGGATCCCCAAGGTCGTCATCGGTGAGAATCGCACGTTCCGCGGCCCCGAGGATCACGTTCGTTCGCGTGGCGTGGAGGTGATCGTCCTCGATGATCCAGAATGCAAGGTCTTGATGGATGAGTTCGTGGCCGAACAACCGGAACTCTGGAACGAGGACATCGGTGAGTAGCGCCACCGGCATCGCCAGCGATCGGGTTCTCATCTATCACGCACCGACCCCGGCGCTCATCGTGATCGAAAACGGAACCATCGTCGACGTTCTCGACCGTGACGCCACCATCGAGGGTCCGATAGAGGATGTCGGCGATCTGGTAGTGATGCCGGCCCTCATCGACACCAACGTCCATGTGAGCGACCCCGGACACAGTCATTGGGAGGGGTTTGCCACCGCAACCGGAGCCGCCGCAGCCGGAGGTGTCGCCGCCATCATCGACATGCCGCTCAACTCCGTGCCCCGCACCGTCACTGCGGCCGGGCTGGCTAGGAAGCGGGCGGCTACCCGGGGGCTGCTGAAGGTCGATGTCGGCTTTTGGGGAGGGATCGTCCCCGGCAACCTGATTGAGATCCGCCCCATGCGCGACGCCGGCGTCTTCGGATTCTCCTCGGCCCTGATCGATTCCGGCCTCGCAGAACCCGACAGCATCGGGCTCGAAGATCTCGACGGCGCACTCCAAGCCACAGACGCCGTGGGACTTCCGTTGCTGGTCGACGCCGAGGCACCGGGCCCACTCCTCGCCGCACCGCCTCCCGGGGACAACTACCGATCGTTTCTCAACAGCCGCCCTCCCGAGGCGGAAGTCGAAGCAATCGCCGCCGTCATCGATGCGGCAGACCGAACCGGCGGCTGGGCCCACATTCTCCATCTGTCCTCTGCCGACGCCCTCCCGATGCTGGCGGCAGCACGAGGTGCAGGCGTCCGAATCACCGTGGAAACCTGCCCCCACTACCTCACCTTCGGCGCCGAAGACATCTACGACGATGCCACCGAGTTCAAGTGTTCGCCACCGATCCGGCCCGCCGAGAACCGCGAGCGCCTATGGCAAGGCCTGCTCGACGGCACGATCGACATGGTCGTGAGCGACCACTCCCCTTGCCCACCCGAGTTCAAAGCGGGTGGGTTCGCCCGGGCGTGGAGTGGTATCGCATCGCTTGAACTCCGGCTACCCATCATGTGGACGGAAGCATCTCGGCGTGGGATTGGGCTGCGCCACCTGGTTCGGTGGTTGTGTGAGGCACCGGCGGCACTCACCCGCCTCCGCGCCGGGGCGATTGAGCCCGGGCGCCGGGCGGATCTGGTGGCGTGGGATCCCGATGCCGAGTTCGTGGTCGAGCCGCAACGCCTTCACCAGCGCCACCACCTCACACCGTACGCCGGACGATCCTTGCGTGGAGTCATCCACCACACCTGGAGTGCGGGCAAGATGGTGTTTGCGGACGGACAGCTGGTACGCGCCGCCAAGGGCGATCTCCTGGAGCACCAGTGAGAAGAGAACCGAAGGAACTCCTGGTCGACCTGGCATCGGATTCGGTAGGCGGTCGCGTCCTCGCGGCGAGCGACGAGCTCCTGGGGGCGAAGGAGGAACTCCTCCACTGGTCTGACTCCGGTGCCGGATGGGAGACGCGGCGGCGACGCGGCTCGGGACACGATTGGGCGATCGTCGCTCTCGGGCTTCCCGGTGTCGTTCGTCGGGTCGTGATCGACACCACAGGATTCGCCGGGCGTCAGCCATCCCAGGCGTCGGTCGAGTCGATCCACCTACCGGGCAAGCCCGACATCGTGGAACTGGCACGCGACCCCAGGCGGTGGATCGAGATCGTGCCCCGCTCACGACTGGCGTCCGATCGGGAGAACGACCTGGTCGTGGCATCCGACAGACCCACCACCCACGTGAGGCTGGTCATCTATCCAGATGGAGGCGTCGCCGGCTTGCGGTTGCTGGGAGATCCAATACCTTCCCAGGACGCCCTCGACGGCCGGACCGAGACCGACCTGGCGGCCCTCCGTAGCGGCGCCAGGGTTGTCGATTGCAGCGGCGGCTACCTCTCCTCCCCCAATGACATGCTCGATGAAGCCGCCGGGGGGTGGCTCACCCACAGGAGACGCACGCCGGGTCACGAATGGGCGATCGTCCGGTTGGCGGGACGCGCCATCGTGACCCGCTTGGAGGTGGACACCACCAGTTTGGCGGGGAATGCCCCTGAATCGGTCGCGGTGGAAGCCGTGGATGCAAGGCACGCCAGCCTCAGGTCGCTACGCAAGGCCGATTGGAAGCCGCTGCTGGCAGCGACGCCGATCGATTCGGACTCCGTCGCCACCTTCGCCGACCTCCAGGTCGAACGGGCCGTGACCCACCTGAGATTGAGCCTTCACCCCGATGGGGGCATCACCCGCTTCCGAGCCTTCGGCGTGAGCGAGGAACCGTGGACGTCGCCGAACTGAACTCCCACCATCCCGGCGAAGCTGCCCGAGTCTTCGCAGGATGCTGCGGATCCACGGTCTGGGTGGATCGCATGGTCGCCGCCCGTCCGTATCGCGACACTACCGCCGTTCTCACCACCGCCGAAGAGGTGTGGTGGGACCTCAGCGCAGAAGATTGGCAAGAAGCCTTCGCCGCCCACAATCCGACTCCGGCGGCGCCGTCGCCTTCCGAGTACGAAGAGACATTCGGTCATCGGTACGTGGTGTTCGTCACCGATCAATCCGCTGAAGACTTGGAGGTCATGTATCGCCGGCGACTGGGCAACGATCTGCTCACGGAACTCAGCGAGACTGCAACCGAACTAGCCCGCATCACCAACCTCGCCCTGCGGCGCCTGCTCGATTCCTCCTGAGCCCTCCCGACAGGGTCAAACTGATTCAGATGGGCTCTCGTCATCCTCCTGTGAGAGGACACAGATAGATGGGAGGGTGCGGTGGCGTTCGGCGAAGTCGAGTCCGTAGCCGACCACCCACACGTCGGGGATATCGAATCCGAGGTATGCAACTTCGACTTCGACCTCGC
>JACZWZ010000078.1:0-1678 GCA_022571885.1 Acidobacteriota bacterium | reverse complement strand
CTCGCGCCGATCAGGCGTGCGGAGCAGCGTGCATGACTCGAGCGAGGCTGGTCCTCGAGCCTGCAGCAATTTGAGCAGGTAGGCCAGCGTGTGTCCGGTGTCGACGATGTCCTCGATCACCAACACGTGTCGGCCGCCGATGTCATGCCGAACGTCCATCAGCAGCCTCACGGCCCCCGGGTCGGTGGTCTCGTTGTCTCCGTAGGACGTGACCGCAATGAACTCGATGCGATGAGGGATTGTGAGACGGCGTGCCAAGTCGGCCAAGAAGATGAACGAACCCTTGAGCACGCCTATAAGAACCAACTCGCCCTTACCGGCATAATCCTGGCTGATCGTCTTTGCGAGTTCCTCGACTCGTTCGGCGATCAGGTCCTCAGATACCAGAGTCCGGAGTTCATTGCTCACGGAAGCCGAGCGTAGCGGACGTGTCTGCCCGGGCCGACTTCGCCCTGCGCTTCGCGGCGGGCGAACAGACGTGGCGAGAGGCGCCGAGCCTTGCGAGGCACGATTGAGGGTCGGTTCGAGACCGAGTAGGGCTCAAAGCGACCCGAGCAGGATACGGTCGGCCCTCCTCCACCAGGTGGGGCCCCAACCCCACCGGCGGCCGCCACAGCCCCAGGAACAGACGAACTAGCCCGACTCCGGGCCATCATCGACGACGGGCAGGTCGGTCACCGGTCCCTCATAGACATCACACCAATAGTGCAGCAAGGTCGCCCCCTCAAACGTCTTCGCGGCCAGATCGAATGCAGCAGGATCCTGCCGTCGGAGGTCGGCGCGGGTGAGAGGATGACGAAATCCCCTGGTGCTCGCCTCGTACTGGCCGAGATAGACCTGAACCACCTCTGCCCAATACTCGGTGGGATTGGTCATGGCATAGTGCCTCGGATCCCAGGCACCCGAACTCACCCCAACTTCGAACAAAGCATCGAGACCGCTGATCCCGGCAGGTTCGACCACCAGGTGGCCGAGTTCGTGAACGAGAACGCTCCCCCAATCGGGTGTCCCGTAGCTGCCGTGCTTCTCCGGTGGGACCTCGCACAGCACATCATCCGCCGGGGAGACGGTGTACGAGAGGCCTCCGCCGCTGCCGGCGAAGCCGGGATGATCCGGGTCTGGTGTGAAGGTCTGCCCCTCCTGATAGACCCATTCCGGGAGGTCTCCTGCCGTCTCGTCGATGCCGGTGAGAATCACTGCGTGGTTCGATCGGACTATCTCGGCCACCAACAGAGGGTCGTGGCGAAACATCCGGTCGACGATCTGCGCCGCCGCCTCGAGAGCCTCGATCGGGACGTTGTCCGATCCGACCACGAAGATTCCCGAGGCCGAGCAGTAATGGGAGTAGAAATCCGGGTCGAACCGATACGGGGCTTCTTCTCGCCCGTATGCAGGTGGGGGCTCCTCGAAGCAGAACAGGGTCGGTTCGAAGGGTTCGGTCGTCGATGTGGTGGAGAGGAACTCTGACGTGGGCGTTGATTCGGCGATGGCCGACGTCGTGGTAGTGGTCGGTGGCGCCAACGTCGGTGCACAACTACTCAGCCAGTCATACGGCCGCGGCGCTGAATTGCAGTCGGACGAGTACGGCATGCGCTACATGTCCGAGGCGGGTTACGATCCGCAGGGCGCGATCGTATTGCAGGAAACGTTCGTGCGCCTGAGCGAAGATCGCGACACA
>JACZWZ010000077.1 GCA_022571885.1 Acidobacteriota bacterium | reverse complement strand
GCAAATTCCTGGGGCGGCCACCTACCCAGGCGTACCCCCGCTGACCTCGGCGCAATTCAAACGCCGATCCGAATGGACCGCCAACCAACTCGTAGAAATCGACGCTGACGTCATCGGCTTCCAAGAACTTTGGGACGCCCAAGCCCTCCAGCAAGTCTTCGCCGAAGCGCAGCTCGCCAACCAGGGCTACCAGCTCATCACGTCGACCGATACCGGCACCATCAACAACGCGCTAGCCATCCGATCCCCCATCGCCAAAACTCACACGATGTGGATCGCCGACTTCCCGGCTGACGTGTCTCTGAACTCGAAGGATCAGAACATCAAGCTGACCGTGAAGAAGTTCGGGCGCAAGGTGCTGCGGGTCAAGCTTCGGCCGGGCAAAGAAGGGAGCAAGCAGCCCAGAGACATCGTGGTCATGGTGGCGCATCTCAAGTCGAAACGGCCGTCCGACCCGGACTTCGCACCAAACCAGTCGCCCAACCCGCCCGACCGGATCGTAATGGGAGAAGCGATCTCCCAGATCCGCAGGGCCGCCGAAGCCGCCGCGCTTCGGGTACTCATCTCCAACGCACTCGCCGCTGACGAACGAGTGGTGGTCGTCGGTGACCTGAACGACTCCCAATTCGCCGTTACCACTGACATGTTGGGCGCGGGTGCCCGTTATCGCCTCGACCCGACCAGCCAGGTGGGGTCCAGCTCCAAATGGGGCATGTACTCCATCGCCACGCTCCAAGAGCTTCGAAGCCTCCGCGACGTCTATTACACCTACATCCACGAAGGGTTCCGAGACAGCCTCGACCACATCTTGGTCTCCCAGCACTTCTATGACCACAGCAGGAAACGGGAGTGGGCTTTCAAAGAAGCCCGGCTCTTCAACGACCACCTCGAAGACCAACAGTTGGCGGCCCGGAAGCTCGTCGTTTCCGACCACGGCCAACTCAAGGCCGAATTCCGATACAAGCCAGCCAAATAGGGGGATCGCCGCTGAGCCGCCCTCCGAACCCAAGTTGTCGGATCAGCAAAACGCCTCGTAGGCGGTTGAGCATGCCGTTATCACTTCCCGCGACCTCGGAGTAAACGCGGCTCCAGGAACCGCCTGATCGGACAACCCGCACATAACGGCACTTCGGCGCTCGCCCGATCCTGGCCCCCGCACCACTACGCCATGGCCTCGAACCTGAACCCGCGCCCGTCTACATGGGGGAAGGTTGGCCCCGGCGAACCTGCACCAAGGCAGACTCGACTTGATACACGAAAGAGACTCCGCACGGCCGCCCGAACCGATCTATGGCCCGGGCGTTCCACCAACGTACGCCCGAGGTGTGACGAGTTTCGTTGTCTTCTTCAAGTCAAGAAGAGGCCGCGACGGCTGGGCAAGATTCGACTGTGAGGAGTCCTTCGCGGTCGTGGACCGCATTGGGTGCAAGCGGAGCCACCCGATCGGTAGGTTTGCGACATGACTGACGGCTCGCCTGCCCGCCGAATCGAGCAAACAGAGCGAAGCTGGCCGATGTTCATTGGTTTCGGCACCCTCGGGCTGGCCTCGCTCGCGGCTGCGATCGGAGGTGCCCAATGGGCTTCCACCCTGACGGCCGAGGCACAGATGGCAGTCGGTCTCCTGTCCATCCTGCTACTGGTGGCGGGCATGTTGTCGATCGGTATCGCTGTGCGCTCAATACCGAGAGCAATGAGTGGCGCCGACATAGAACCATCAACGACAGCGGAACCCCCCACACCTCTAGAGGCCCTGCAAGCGCGTTATCCGCCTGGGGGAACACCCCCACCTGTTCACGAAATGCTGGGCGCGCTCGAACGCGATAAGGCGGCACCGAAGCTGATCGAATGCCTCCCCGACTCGCGATGGGGGTACGTCCACTACCTGACGCAGCTGGGTGCCCGCAAGCCGGAGCCAGCGGTGTTTGGGGGGCTCCAGATCACGAACCGCGGAGTTCGAGCTTCAAGATTCAAGGCTCGTGTGATCTATTCGGATGGAACCGACGATCGCAACTGGCCGAGTCCTTGGGAGTTGACAGGAGATCAGTACGAGGAACTAGCGCCAAATGAATCGGGTCGCCTCCTCCTGTTCTCTATCGAGGAGCGCGAAGGAGACGAGCGCAGGATCTACACCCCGTTCAGAATCGGTCTGACCCGACAGGGCTATTACAAGTTCCACAACCGCTTCTTGTCGGAAAAGCCCATTCGCTCAGTCGTCCACCTTTGGGACGATCACGGCCACCAGTGGGCTGTCGAGATTCGGGTCGGTATCAACACAGACGGAACTCCCATTAAAGAATTCATCAAGGAGTGTGAACTTGTCAGCTGAAGCGGCGCCCGAGTTTGATCGCGTGAAGTCGCTCACTGCCGTCAAATACGAATACGACATGGCCCATGCGACCGCTGCCCTTCTGCTGGAGAAGTGGGAGCCAGCTGCTGTCGAGTTCGCTCTGATCGAATCGTTCTTGGTCCACGCTCGCAACCTTCACGACTTCTGCCTACCTCGAACGACGGACAGAAGGGAATGGGATAGCGACATTCGAGCGTACGATTTCACGGACGACTTCGGTGTCGAGACATTCGATATTGACACGATCGAAACCATCAACCGCTGGCTGCATCACATCACGACTTGGCGACACGGTTCCGAGCATCCGGGTTGGTTTCCGTTCCCGATGATGTTGGCCATCCACGAGTCGATGAATACGTTTCTGGAGACGCTTCACGATGTTGAGCTTGTGGGGATCCTTGCTGTCACCCATTCATCTGTCGCCAAGACGATTCGGCCTGACCCCGTAACCGACTAGCTCCACTCTCCATCCCCAGCGACATCTTGCTCAAGTGACATTCCGTCACCCTGGCGGATGGTGGGGTGACATTCCCGCACGCTGGGATGACGGTTCTTAAGTACACACCTCTGGCAACCTTCCACCGTCCTCTCGGCGGGATACCATTCCGACGCACGAAGCCGGGAAATAGGTCAGGCATGAAATCGCCTCTAAGCGGAACTACGGAGAGAGTCGGCGCACAGCTCACAGGTGCCGCTTTCGAGAGAGCTGGGTTCGCCTTCCGTCCGCAGAACATCGACTTCGGCATCGATGCGCTCGCCGAACGAATCGACCACGATGCGGCGTCGGGACAGCTGCTCGCAGTGCAGATCAAGTCTGGTCCGAGCTACTTCTCGGAGAAGGATGGGGATGCCTTTGTATTCCGTTTCGGCGACGACCACAAGGCCTACTGGCTCGAGCACTCCCTCCCTGTGGTCATCTGTTTGTGCGACGTGGACAGCGAGCAGGTCTATTGGGAACTGATCGTTCCTGAGAATATCGAGTCGACTGGCAAGGGCAACAAGATCCTCGTCCCGAAGCACCAGACGGTTGACCCCAGCCAAGCCGAAGGGTTGGCTGCGCTGGTCTCCCCTGTCGTCGCAACGAGTCGGTACACGGTCATCGGGCCCGAAGATGTGAGTCACGGGCTGGCGAAACGCTATTCATTCGATGTTCTGCTCAACGGAGCAGCAACGAAGGCGGAGGTGGCCGCCATCCTGCGCCAAGTCACCAACGAGGGGGCGAAACGGTCATACAACCGGAACGACATAGCTGCCCGCCGGTGGGGAAGCTCAGATGCCGACGTCGTGTGGGCCTACCTGTATCCCAGCGCAGGAGACATGGCGGGGAGGAATCGATTCGCCTCGTCTCAGTGGATCAATGACGGACTCGAAGAAGCTGCGAGACCTTTCAAGCTCACGGGCGAGCATTTGGGGGATGGCCTAGTCATCGAGTGGAGCAGATCGTACGAGTCCATCGCGAAGCTGCACGCATCCCATACGGTCACCAAGGAGGAATACCTGCTTGCGGTAGATCGGCTGTTGGCCGCACTTCCCAAGGCGCAAGAAAGATTGATACGCGAGGTGGCCTCGGTTGCCGCTTCCAGGGTCGATGAAGAGCGATTCATCGAGTCTGTCAGCGAAGAACTCGCTCTGATGAGCGCGGCAGATCGAGAAGTTCAGGAGATGGGGTTCGCTCCGTACGAGTGCACTGATCTTGACCTGAAGCTGTCAAGCTACGTGAGCCACCTTGGGAACGTCGTGCTGTACTTCACCGCAGAGGCGTTTCTGTCACGAGACCGGGCGAATCGTCTGTGGCTGGCTCAGAAGAGCCTGTCCGACGCGGCTCAAGATCTCATCCACCTCCGATATGAGCGCGAGAAGGTTCGGTAGCGCGCGTTGTCCTCTGGTGACTGTGAGGATCAGATTGGCCGGTTGGGGTGTCTGATCGGCAGGCTGGTGGGCGGCGGCAGCGGGCGTGACTCTTCTGGTGACTGGCTCCCTATGGGGATGCCTTGGTAATGATCTGTCCGCTTGTTGTCGCCGGCACCGGTCTGGTGGCCGTGGGTTGGCGATATCACCGAGCATCCCACCCGAGAAGGCAAGGTCTATCTGGCTGCGGTCGTCGACGCCTGGTCACGACGAGTGGTGGGTTGGTCGATCGCTGATCATCTACGCACCGAACTCGTCACCGACGCCCTCGACATGGCCGTCTGGCGGCGTCGACCCCGATCAGGGTCTGGGCTCATCCATCACTCCGATCACGGCACCCAACTCAGGTTCAAGGGGTCGTCGCAACACTGCCTCGTTCGGGCAACGAATCCGGGCCGCGGGGCTGCTGGGCTCGATGGGAACCGTCGGCGACGCCCTCGATAACGCCATGGTCGAATCGTTCTTCGGCACCCTGCAGCTCGAACTCCTGGACCGGCGTCGCTGGGCCAGCCGCAAAGAACTCGCTCAGGCGATCTTCGAATACATCGAAGCCTGGTACAACCTCCAGCGCCGCCACTCATCAATCGAATACATGTCACCAATCGAATACGAGAACCGTCACACGCCCGCCAAGGCAGTGGCATGATCACCCAACCAAAACAGTCCGGGAAACCGGGGAACCTCAGTGTTCCGTTAGTGGGTTGGGATGAGGATCCGGTTGCGCGAATCTCCAAAGTAGGCAAAAAGTAGGCAAGAGGGCGGAAAACAGCGCGAAACAACGCGACACAGTGAGCACAGAAACCCTTATAGCACACGGGATTACGGCCAAGAACCCAGTAGTAGCGACCCGCCTTCCTGCCTTCACACGGCAGAGGTCACTAGTTCAACCCTCTCCCGTGCCTCCAGCGAGGTCTATCGCCCAAAATCACGCGAAGTGGCGCAGCGACGGCTAACCGAGGGCGCGGTAAGGGCGCGCTAGGGCGCGAAACGGTGCATTATGTCGCGAAGCAGTGAGTACCATATTGCCTGGTCAAACGGCATTTTGCCTGGTCAAGGAAACGGACGAACTTGACTGGGGGTCAAGAGGTCGCCGGTTCGAATCCGGCCAGCCCGACCACAACACACCCCAGAGATCTCCCTACGGTCGACCCTCACTCCGCTCGGGACAACCAGGCAGGTCGCAGTTCAATCCGCCCAACCCGGCGAATTCGTTACCACTCGATTTTCGGGTCACCGCCTACTATCCCGACCAACGCCACCAGGAGCCAACGCATGCGCCTGCGCCTCACACTCATCGTCCTCGTTCTCGCTCTCGTTGCCGCCGCCTGCAGTAGCGGCGAGCCGGAACGCGACTCCTCGGGCGCAATCACCGAAAGCGGCAGTGCCTCGGTATTTGCTCTCCAGGTCGGGGACTGCTTCGACGACGATCCGGCGTTTGCCGAAACGGTGACCGAAGTCGCCACCGTCCCGTGCTCACAGCCGCATGACAACGAGATCTATTACGAGTACACGATGAGCAACGCCAGTTTCCCCGGCGACGACGCCGCGTTGGAGGCTGGAGCCAACCGATGCCTGGACGAGTTCGACGCATTCGTCGGCGTCGACTACCTCGACAGCGAACTGGACCTGTTCCCGATCACGCCGACGGCCGAATCCTGGACCGAGGGTGATCGGGTGGTCTACTGCGCCCTGTACGCGCTCGATCTCTCCAAGCTCGCAGGGTCGATGCAGGGCAGCCGGCGCTAGAAGCTTCGCCGGGAGGAGGTCAGGGCACCGTGAGCCGCCGACTCGGTACCGCGGTGATTCTGCTGGCACTGGCCGCAAGCGCCTGCAGCGGCCAGGCCGGCACCAGCACCCAACCGGCATTGCTGCCGCCCCATGAGCGGGACGATCTGGCGGCCCTGTTCGATCCGCTGGTCGAGCCGCTCGGCTACCGGGTGACGCGAGCTTCGCTGATCGACCGGAACACCTACCAGGTCGATGCGGAGGGAGGGCACCTCGCCCTCTACGTGGCGCCGCTGGCCGACATATCCGCCGATCAATTTGCGGCGGCATTTCCATCGCTGGTAGCGGTGTTCCTGCCCTTCGTGTTCGACCGGTGGCCCGAGCTACATTCGTTCGATGTCTGCCAGGAACCGTTCAACTCGACCGAGGGAACGCCTCCGTCACTCACGGTCATCGACCTCACCCGCCAAGCGGCGACGACCGTCGAGTGGGATAAGCTCGATCTGGCCGGACTCATCGACCTCAACCAGCAGCAGGGAATCACTGTCTGGGCGCGGCCTACGGTGCGCGACTCTGCCACCTGGAGTGCGGCAGCAGGTCTCTGATCCTCTACAGTCGAAGCCATGGGAATCACCCGTATCGACCACCTCTACGCCGAGACGATCCACTGGGAAGAGTCCGTCGAGTTCTGGGAGGGTCTCGGATTCTCCTTCGTCGACCAATGGGGAAGTGAAGGGCACCGCGCCGGCCGGATGAGGTGCAACGAGGCGGCGCTGGTACTCGCCGAGATCGAGGGCGGGGAGCCGGCATTCAACGTTTTCTTTGCGCTCGCCGACGCCGATGCGGCAACCGACCTCCCCGGCGTGGTGACGCCCCTGTCGAACACCCATTGGGGAAGTCGCTGGATACGCGTCGCTGACCCCGACGGGCGGGTCCACGCGCTGGAGGAGAACTCATGAAGCTGACGGCTGCTTTTCTGGCCGACGCCGCCCAGGTGACGGCAGGCAAGCTGTACGTGCTCGGCGGCGCCTTCGACACGATCACGGCTCGTAGTTTTCCCGCGGTACACCGAAGCCTTGCGGTGGTGCTGGTAGCCGAGGTCGGGCCGGGTGACCGTAACCGCGACCTCCAGATTCGGATTCAGCTGCTCGACGAGGACGGTGCTGAGATCGGTGTCGAATCGCAGGGAAACCTGAGGGTCGGCTCGCCATCTGCTCTCCCGGCCGGAGCCTCGAGCCTGGTGCCGCTGGTGAGCGCGTTCGGGAACGTGCGGTTTCCGGCTCCCGGAGGCTACGTCTTCCACATCGGGCACGATGATGAGGAACTCGGGCGCATCCCCTTCCGGATCCGGCAAGCTCCGTGATCTTCACCATCCCCAACCTGATCTCGATGATCCGCATCGGGATGGTGCCGGTGTTCGTCTGGCTCCTCCTGGGTCGCGACTCGCCGACAGCAGCAGGATGGCTTCTGGCTGTGATCGGAGGCACCGATTGGATCGACGGGTTCTTGGCGCGCCGGCTGGATCAAGTCTCCGAGGTCGGAAAATTCCTCGACCCGGCCGCAGACCGACTGGCGGTGGCAGCTGCCGTGATCGGAGGGTGGATCTCCGGACATCTGCCGTGGCCGATCAGCCTGGCCATCATCGTCCGCGAGGTCGTGATCATCACCGGTGCCATCGTGGTCGGCATCACCTCCCGAGCCAAGATCGACGTTCGATACATCGGCAAGCTCGCCACGCTGGGTGTGTACTTCGCGCTCCCGGCCTTCCTCGTCGCCTCCGGGACCGACACCGCATGGCTCGAGTGGGCCGCCTGGGCGGTGGCCATCCCGAGCCTGATCCTGTATTACGTGGTCGCCTTCCAATACGTCGGCGACATGCGTCGCATACTGCGCCAAGACGGCGCAGTATCCTCGCCCGGATAGTCGATGAGGAGACATTGGTGAACGTTCCCGAGGATCGCCGCTATACCGACCAGCACGAATGGGTCAAAGCAGTCGATGGGGGATTCAGGGTGGGAATCACCGACTACGCCCAGGACGCCCTCGGCGACGTGGTATTCGTCGACCTACCAGACACCGGCCGCGAAGTCACCGAGGGTGAAACCATTGCCGAAGTCGAATCGACCAAGTCGGTGGCCGAGATATACGCTCCACTCGCCGGCACCATCACCGATGTCAACGCGGCTCTCGGCGACACCCCGGGACTCATCAACACCGACCCCTACGAAGCTGGGTGGTTCTTTGTGATCGCCCCGACAGACGATGGAGCATCGGAGCAACTGCTCGACGCCGACGGGTATCGCGCCCTCACCGAGTAGCACCCTCTACCTGAGGTCGAGATGGCACCCGGCAGGCGGGTACTCTTAGACCCGTGAGCGATGAATCTGCCGACGAACGGCACGACGACGACCCGACCGAGACGATCGATCCGGTAGCCGAATCCCGTTCGCTGCGTGAACGTGAGGCGGCGGCCGGCATCCCCGGCTTCTCCGGCTTCGCCCTGATCGTGGCCTCGGGACCACGACGCGGTCTGCATTGGTCACTCGCCGAGGGAAGCACGACGGCAGGCCGGGACCCCAACGATGGAATCTTCCTCGATGACGTAACCGTGTCTCGACATCACGCTGTGTTCGAGGTCGTGGGGGATACGATGGTCGTCAGAGATCTGGGGTCGACCAACGGAACGTACATAAACGGTGTTCGCGCCGAAGAATCCGATCTTCAGTCGGGCGACGAAGTGATCATCGGGCGGTTCCATCTGGTCGTGGCGCGGGGAGCATGACCACGACCGAAACGCTCAAGATCGGTGCGGTCGTCGACGCCCTGGTTGAGGAGTTCCCCGATGTGTCCGTATCCAAGATTCGGTTCCTGGAGAGTGAGCGCCTCATTCATCCACCGAGGACGGCCTCCGGCTATCGGCAGTTCGGCAGCGCGGATGTTGATCGCATCCGGTACATCCTCCGCCAGCAGCGGGACCATTTCCTACCTCTGAAGGTGATCAGGGAAAAGCTGAGCGAGTGGGAGCGAGGTGTCGAGCCGACATTTGCTCCTCGTGGCGGACCTCCTCCCGAGACCTACTTTGCGACGATCACCGTGCGCCTCGACCGGGATCAGCTGGCGCAAACTGCCGGTGTATCGGCGGGACTGGTGCAAGATCTCCTCGGACATGGTGTGCTCAAACCAGACATCGATGATTCAGGCGTCGAGACCTTCGGCGACGACGCCATCGCCATCGCCCACGCCGCGCAGCGACTGGTCAGCCACGGACTCGAAGCCCGCCATCTGCGTTCGATTCGGACCGCGGCCAACCGCGAGGTCGACCTGTTCCGTCAACTCACCGGCCCACTCCTGCGCCATGCCAATCCAACGAGCACCCAACGGGCCGCTGAGGTGCTGGCCGACGTCGCTCAAGCGGCCCGAGAACTTCAGGAGGCGATGGTGAGGAGCGAGCTGCGGGCGCTGCTCGGACGGTGATCGGAAACTCGACATGATCGCCGCCGTTGCCCTCTCATTGGCGCTCGCCGTCCCCGGCCTGACGGACGCCGCGTCACTCAAACCGCTCCGGCTGCCGATGCCACCCACCAAGAGCGTCCCGGTGGCGCCTCCCCCCATCATCGACGCAGCAGCCTGGATGATCTGGTCGGAGCGTGATGATGCAGAAATCGGATCGCTGGATCCGGATACGCCTCGGCCGTTCGCCTCGATCACCAAGCTGATGACGGCAATCGTCACCGTCGAGCGGGTTGGTCTGCGGGAGGAGGTGACGATCAGTCCGACCGCGGCGGGAACGCCCATCGGCTACGACGGACAACCGGAGGTCTTGACCGGAGAGGTCTGGCTGGTGTACGACCTGCTCACCAACATCCTCATCCAGTCGGGAAACGATGCGGCAGTTGCTCTGGCCGAGCATGTCGCCGGCGACGCCGACACCTTTATCGAGCAGATGAATGCCAGGGCAGCCGAGCTGGGCATGACCAGCACGGTCTTCAAGACCCCCAACGGCCTCGATGTCTCGGGTCACGTCTCCACCCCACGTGATCTGGTGGCGATGGGCATGTACTCGCTCCAATTCGCGGATCTCAAACACATGATGCGCATCAAGCACCTCACCTGGTTCCAAGGCAACCGGGTGATCGAGATCGACTCGACCAATCGGTTGCTGGGACTGTTCCCGGGTTATGCCGGGCTGAAGACTGGCGATACTGCCGCCGCCGGACAGGTTCTGCTCTCATATGTCGACACCGGGCCCGGCGGGCTCATCGCGGTCGTGCTCGGATCGTCGGCACGCCGGGCGGCAACCCGCGAACTGCTCGCCTGGGGTCTGACGGCTCTGGGGCCGCGCGACCACTTCTATTCGGTAGCGGCCGGTACCGAACTCGCCCGCGCCTTTCCGGATTGGTACCAGACGCGAATGAATGCTCCGCTTCCGCTCGATGCCGGCCGGCGCGACCCCAACCAGGAAACGCCACTGACGAAGGTGCTCAACGAGAACTACCTGGACTTGCTCCCATCAATTCTGGGTGGCAGCCCGTGAGCAGCCTGACCGAAGTTCTCAGTGCCGAGGCGATCGCCGCTCGGGTCGGCGAACTCGGTCGAAGCATCGCGGCAGATTATGCGAACAGGGACCCGGTCCTGCTCGGTGTTCTGAACGGCGCGGTGCCGTTCCTCGCCGACCTGTCGCGGCGCCTCTCGCCCCAGATCGAAATCGACTTTTTGAGCCTCACTCGCTTTGGCACGGAAGGGCGCGTCGGGATCAAGGTCGATTCGGCCACCTCCATCGCCGGCCGCCACGTCATCGTGGTAGAAGACATCGTCGACACCGGGCTCACCCTTTCATATCTGCTCGGACTCCTCGAGACCCGCAACCCCGAATCGCTGGCCACCGCCACACTGATAGACAAGACGACCCGCCGAATCGTCGACGTGGAGCTGAAATATCGAGGGTTCGAGGTCGGCGACGAATTCCTGCTCGGTTACGGACTCGACTGGAACGGCCGCTACCGCAATCTTCGCAGCCTGTGGGCCGTTCTCGACCTGGCGGCGTTTCAGGCCGACCCGGACATGTTGGCACGCGAGGTGTTCCGGAGAACCGCTGATAGGCTGGACCCATGAGCGACAACAGCGTTCCCGTCGACCTCATCGGAGTGCGCATCGAGCTACCGAGCAACACTCCGATTGTTCTGCTGCGTGAGCGCGACGGAGATCGCTATCTGCCGATCTGGATCGGCGCCGGAGAGGCCACGGCCATCGCCCTCGCCATCGAGGGCATCCAGCCGGCGCGCCCGCTGACCCATGACCTGCTGAGCACGATTGTGGCGGAACTCGACGCCACAGTAGATCGGGTGGTAGTGACCGATCTGCGAGACGGCATCTACTACGCCGATCTGGTGCTCGTCCGCGAGGATTCGGAGATCACCGTCTCATCACGGCCGTCGGACGCGATTGCTCTCGCCGCCCGAACCAACGCCCCAATCTTGGTGCTCCCAGGTGTACTCGACGAAGCCGGAGTGGAGATTCGTGACGAAGACGAGGAGGAGGCGGTTGCCAGGTTCCGATCCTTCCTCGACTCGGTCAGCCCCGAGGACTTCGACGAATCCGGGCACAGCCACCCCGAATGACGCCGGAGCGCCGCCTGGCGGCCGAGTCCCTCCTCGACGAATTCGCAGATGTCATCCTCCACGGAGAGCTGATGGAATTGCACTTCGAGCGTTTCGAAGTGGGGGAGGGGTCGGTGTTGGCAGGAAATCGTTGTGCGACGCCGACATCCGCCATCTGAGCGGCGCCCAGGTTCTGGCCCTCGAATCGCCGGACGGAGAGATCGAGTTCAACCCGCATCCGGAAGCGAGAATCCGCCCCGGTAACACCCTCATCGCCATTGGGGTCCGGCGACCAGGTGGAGCGGTTGGCCTGCATCGCTCACGGATGGCAGCTCCGGACTGCGGATCGCGATGCCGACCAGCCTCGCGGACTTGTCCACAGGGGTTGTTGACAAGTATCTACCGATCTTCCTAACTTCATGCCCGTAGTTCCCGAGCGGGAATTACCTACGTGTAAGCTCTGGGGAGAGGTGAGACACAGTGTCGAAGGACGTTGCCGACGTCGGTGGGACCGACGGGCAGGGATTTCGCGCACCACAGGTGTGCAAGATCGTCGGAATCACATACCGCCAATTGGACTATTGGGCTCGAACCGATCTTCTGGTTCCATCCCTCCAGTCCGCCCAAGGCTCCGGCTCGCACCGCCGGTACTCGTTCCAGGACATAGTCCAGCTACGAGTGGTCAAGCGGCTGCTGGACGCCGGCATGAGCCTCAAGAAGATCCGCACCGCGATGGACCTACTCCGCGACCAGTTGCAGAGTGACAACCCGCTGACCGACGTCACGCTGCTGAGCGACGGCATCACCATCTTCGCCGCCCACAGCGCAGACGAGGTGTTCGATGTGTTCCGTCGGGGACAGGGCGTCTTCGGAATCGCGGTCGGCCGGGTGCATGCCGAACTGGTAGGCGAAATCCACCGACTCTTCCCCGAAGACAGCGAGAATGCCACCGTGATCGAGCTAACACCTTCTCGCATGGAGGCATCGACCTGACCGTCGACTTCCAGACCGCTGCAGACGACATCACCTTCGCTCATGACAGCGAACGTCAGTTTGCCCTGCTGCTCGATTTCTACGGCCTGGAGTGGGAGTACGAGCCGACTGCCTTCGCCATCGAATTCAACCCAGACGGAGAGCCCACATCCCATTTCACCCCCGATTTCTTCCTGCCGGATGAGAATCTGTACATCGAGATCACGACCATGAACCAGAAGTTGGTCACCAAGAAGAACCGAAAGATTCGGCTGCTCAACCAGCACCATCCGTCGGTCAAATGCAAGGTCTTCTATCAACGCGATTACCTGCACCTGCTCATCAAATATGGCCTCGAAGCACCAGATCACCTCGAGGACCAGCCCACCCCAACTCGCATCCCCGGACCGGTCCAAGTGATCAACTTGGGAGAATCAGAGGCCTCCTGAGGCCGACCGGATCAGCCCAGCCGGCCGTCTAGCATCTGGCTGTGGTCGAGTCGAGATCCCCGTTACATGCCGCACACGAGCGCCTCGGTGCGCGCTTCACCCAGTTCGCCGGCTGGGAGATGCCACTTCAGTACCAGGGAACGCTGGCCGAACATCGGGCGGTGCGCTCCGGATGCGGCATCTTCGACGTATCTCACCTCGGTCGGTTCGAATTGTCGGGCACCGGGGCCGGCGAGCTGATCTCGCGCCTCCTATGCAACGACCCGACTCGAATCGGGCCGGGCCGGGCCCAATACACGATGATGCTCACGCCCGACGGGGGCGTCGTCGACGACATCATCTTCTGGTGGCTCGAAGACGAGCGCTTCATCATCCTGCCAAACGGTGCCAACCACGACACGGTGATGGGCACATTCGCCGATGAGGCCGAGACCAATGTCTCGGTGATCGACCTTCGAGAGGAATCGGCCCTGCTCGCCATTCAGGGCCCGGAGGCGCCCTCGCTGATCGAGGAAGTGCTCGGAGCCAGGCCCGGTCGGTTCCGAATCATCGACAACCTGGGTCCGTCGGGATCGGTCTCAGCCGCCGGGACCGGATACACCGGCGAGCCCGGGGCCGAGATCATGGTCGCCGCC
>JACZWZ010000076.1 GCA_022571885.1 Acidobacteriota bacterium | reverse complement strand
TCCGGCGGGGTCGTAGGCGTAGGCGTAACGCTTCAGCGTGACCGGCGTGGGATCCGTACTCATTCTCGTGGCCGCGGTGAGCTGATCGACCTCGTCATAGCCCAGGTCGAGCATGGTCGCCGCACTCGCCCCATACTGCTTCTGCCACGTCCCGATGTTCCCCACGTCGTCGTAGGTGTAGTCCATGGTCGTGTTACCCATCAATCGTCATCACGGCGGGGAATGAACTGTCGCAGGTACGTGCTACTTTGCCGCAGGGCCGCCGTGCGCGACGCGAGCGAATCCTCGAACGTGCGATCTTCGACCTCGACGCAGACCGGCCCGTGATAGCCGACGCCGCCGAGCACCGAAACGAACCGGCCCCAATCCACCTCGCCCAGCCCGGCGGCTTCCTCCTCGAAGACCCGTATGAATTCCTCACCGATGATCTTGCGTTTTTGCTCGGGATCCGTGACGCCGTGCAGTGCATCGAGAAACTTGTCCTCGGCATCGACATAGCGCAGGTCGATACGAAAATTTTCCTGAAAAACGTCCTGAACCAGGTCGGTCTCGCCATTCCGCATAAGCCCGTTGTTCACGAATACACAGGTAAGCTGGTCTCCGATGGCCCGTTGCAGCAACACGGCGGTCACCGCCGAGTCCACTCCACCTGATAGGGCGCAAATAACCTGCCCGTCACCCACCTGGCTGCGAACGCGATTTATTGAGTCATTTACGAAGTTACGGGGCGTCCAAGAACTGCCACACAAGCAGATCTTGAAGAGAAAATTCTCCAGGATTGAATCGCCCTGCGGCGTATGGCGGACTTCCGGATGGAACTGCAAGCCAAATATGGTTTTGCCGTTACCGATGGCCGCCACCGGCGAGCGTTACCGCGGCGTCGGCAGCTTTGACACCAACAACCAGGACTTGTTTGCCACGAGATGCATAACCCGCGACTAGCGACCCGGAACGGCCCCCAACCGCCGCCGCAACCATCGCCGCCACCCGCGAGTTTGCTTTGCCGCCTTGCGCCGGAGCGACCGTTCGCACCTTGAGCGCTCCGCCATGCTCACCCACTACTTGGTCGCTGCTGGCGCCCGGCACCACCCAGACGGTGACGATGACACCGTCGGGATGGGACGTGAGCATGACGCCAACCTAGCGATCCAACCCCGACCTCCTCCTTGGCGGTCACCAGTCGTCAGTCCCCAGTCACCGATTGCTCGGAAGCGGCCACCGATCACAGTTCAGCAATCACAGCGACAGCCTGGTCTGGCTCTGGCTGGAGACTGGAGACTGTGGACTGGGGACTTCTCCTGCTAAATTCTCGCCAAGGTGACGACGGGAACGCGTCGCTTCGGAAACGGACCACAGCGAGCCGGCAGATGGTGTGAGGCCGGTGATTCGCCCGAGGCGTACATCATCCTCGAGCCGCGAGACGAAATGGTCCATCCCGGATCGGAGTAGATCTCGCCGGAATCGCCCTCCGATATGGGTATGAGAAGGGGCTGTGCCTTGGTAGCCCGCCGACTGGCAGGCTCCACGGCGCGGCAAGCCGGGTGGTACCACGGGTAACTGCTCGTCCCGGCGGCAACGACGCCGACCGAGGACCAACATGACCAGCCCAGGCCCATTCGAAAGGGTTCCATCACACGTCTCGTTCCCCGACCAGGAACTGGGGATCCTCGAGCTGTGGGATGAAAACGACGCCTTTGCGACCTCGGTGACACAACGTCCGGCATCGTCCGAGTTCTCGTTCTACGACGGTCCCCCGTTTCCCACCGGAAGCCCCCACTACGGCAACCTCCTCGCCGGCGTGCTCAAAGACATCGTGCCCCGGTACTGGACGATGCGCGGCCATCGCGTCGAGCGACGCTTCGGGTGGGACACCCACGGTCTGCCGATCGAACTCGAGGTTCAGAAAGCTCTCGGGCTGTCCGGTCCAACTGAGATTCTCGAGTTCGGCGTCGCCGCCTTCAACCAGGCATGTCGCGATCGGGTTATGGCCAACACCGAAGTCTGGGAAGCGATCACCCGGAGGATCGGCCGCTGGGTCGACTTCGAGGACGACTACAAGACGATGGATCCCGACTTCATGGAATCTGTGTGGTGGGTCTTCAAACAGCTGTGGGACAAGGGACTCGTGTACAAGGCGTTCAAGGTCCTTCCCTACTCATGGGGTGCGGCGACTCCCTTGTCCAACCACGAGGTCAATCTGGGGGAGTATCGCGATGTCGAAGACCCTTCGATCACGGTGCGTCTCAAAGTGACGACGTCTACCGGACCAGCCGAACCGGGCGACTACCTCCTCATCTGGACCACGACTCCGTGGACGATGCCGTCGAATCTTGGAATCGCCGTCGGAATCGACATCCAATATGTCCGCATCGACGCGCCGATCGACTCATACGACGGCCGCTACTGGATCGCAGCCGACCTGGTCGGCTCCTACTGGGCCGATCCCCCGGCTCCTTCGGCCCGAGCGACCGGTGAGCAGTTGCTCGGAACCCGCTATCAGCCCGTCTTCGGCTATTTCGCCCACCTTGCAAGCGATGGCGCATTCGTGGTGATCGCCAGCGACGAGACGTCGACCGACGAGGGCACCGGTCTGGTGCACATGGCTCCCGCATACGGAGAAGCGGACTTCGATGCATTCCACGCCGCCGGTCTCGACCTGATCGTCGATCCGGTCGATGAGGTAGGCAACTTCACCGACGAAGTCCCGGAGGTGGCCGGTGTCAACGTCAAGGAGGCCGACGCCACACTGATCGAGTTGCTGGCTGCCACCGGATACCTGGTGCGCAGCCGGCGTGAGGTCCATTCGTATCCGTTCTGCTGGCGAACCGACACTCCCCTGATCTACAAGGCAATCCCAACCTGGTTCGTGGCGGTGGAGAAGATCAGGGATCGCATGGTCGAACTCAATCGGACGATCCACTGGGTTCCAGAGCACATCGGAGAGGGCAGATTTGGGAATTGGCTCGCCAACGCCCGCGACTGGGCGATCAGCCGCAATCGCTTTTGGGGCTCGTGTCTCCCGATTTGGGAGTGCGAGGAGTGCGAGCACCGGGTGTGCATCGGCTCGATCGCCGAACTGGAAGAGCATTCGGGTGTGCTGGTCACCGACCTGCACAAGCACATCGTCGACGAGGTCAGCTTCCCCTGCGACCAATGCGCATCCACCATGCGTCGAACGCCTGAAGTGCTCGATGTCTGGTTCGAATCCGGAGCGATGCCTTACGGGCAGAATCACTACCCGTTCGAGAACAAGGAGCGTTTCGAGGCGCGATTCCCTGCCGATTACATCGCCGAAGGCCTCGACCAGACCCGCGGCTGGTTCTACACGCTGGTCATCCACGCCACCGCCATCTTCGACTCGGTGCCGTTCAAGAACTGTGTGGTCAACGGGATGATCCTGGCCGAGGACGGCAGAAAGATGTCGAAGAGCCTCAAGAATTACCCAGACCCGTTCCAACTCCTGGAGGCCACCGGCGCCGACGCCCTCAGGGCATTCCTGATCAACTCGCCGGTGGTGCGAGCCGAGCCGCTGCGATTTACCGAGCGAGGAGTACGCGACGTGGTGCGTACCGTCCTGCTCCCCTATTGGAATGCGTACTCCTTCTTCACGACCTATGCGGCTGCGGAGGGGTTGACCGCCGAGGATCTGGCGGCGGCGGTTCCGCCGGTCGAACGGGCCGAGATCGACCGATGGATCCTGTCGGTCCTGCAGAGCCTCGTCAAGCAAGTCAATCACGAGATGGAGGGCTATTACCTCTACAACGTCATCCCCCCGCTCATCGACTTCGTCGACGACCTCACCAACTGGTACATCCGCCGCACTCGGCGCCGCTTCTGGGCTGCCCGATCGGAAGGCGACGGCATCTCGTCCGACTCGCTGGCCGCCTTCGCCACCCTCTACGAGGTGCTGGTGACGTTTGCCAAGCTGATGGCTCCGGTGCTGCCCTTCGTGACCGAAACGATGTACCAGGGACTTGTCGTGTCGCAGCGCGCCGACGGCGCGGCCGGTCCCGTCAGCGTGCACCACGAGGACTATCCCGAGGCAATCGAAGAACTGATCAACACCACCAACGAACGTCAGATGAAAGCCGTTCGGGCGGCAGTCTCGCTGGGTCGCAGTCTGCGGGTGGCGGAGGGGCTCAAGACCAGGCAGCCGCTGGCAATGGTGACGGTCGTGAGCCATGACTCCCGGGTGCGAGAAGCGATCAACTCCCATGCGGATCTCATCGCCGAGGAGCTCAATGTCAAGATGGTCGAGACCTCTGCCGACGAAGCCAGCCTCGCTCACCTGGGACTCAAGCCGAATTTTCGAATCCTCGGCCCCCGGTTCGGCTCCAGGATGAAGGAGGCGGCGGCGGCCATCACCGCGCTCGAAAGCGGCGCGACCGACACCCTGGTCGGCGGGGGAACCGTGGAGGTTCTGGGTCAGACCGTGACCCTGGATGACGTGTTCGTGACCCGCCAGGCTCGTACAGGAATCGCGGTCGCCACCGGCGACCAGTTGAGTGTTGCGATCGATACCGCTCTCACCGACGAGTTGATCGTCGAGGGGATCGCACGCGAGATAGTCAAGGCGGTGCAAGGTCTCAGGCGCCAGGCAGGCCTCGAGGTGACGGACCGGATTGCGATCCACTGGGATTCAGATCACGCAGACGTCCGCGCCGCCATGGAGGCACACGGTGTCTGGGTGGCCGCCGAGACTCTGGCCACCAACGTTGTTCGGGACCGCACCGGATCCCTTGCTTCGCTCGGCGACGACATTGCCATCTCGCTGGCGGTGATTCGCCGGGATGATTGATGCCGCCGGCCGCTCCGCCCGATTCGACCGTCCCCCGGCCGTCGAGCCGAGTCGGCCCAGCCTCTTAGTTGCAGATCACTCCGGTGAGGAGGCTGAGTCCCACCAGGAGGATGATCGGGCTGAGATCGAGAGCAACACCCCCGAGACGCACCGGAGGAAGTATCGACCTCAGCGGCCCCAACACCGGCTCGGTGGCCGATCTCAGAGCCGACCGAACCCGCGCCAGCGGATGGTCGTATGAGACCGGAATCCACTCCATCACGATCCTGGCGATGACGACGATCCAATAGAGCTGGAGGGCAGCGCAGAGGAGATTCACAGTCGGTCAGCCCTCTTCGGGAGCCTGGTAGTACCCGAGTTCCTTGAGCCGCCGGCGCTCGTCTCGACTCAGATTGAGATTCTGCGGGGTGACCAGGATCACACCCTGTCCGATCTTGCGCATCGAACCGCCGAGCGCATAGGTGAGACCGCTCGCAAAATCGACCAGCCGGCGAACCATGGCGGGCTCGACCTTCCTCAGGTCGAGGACGACCGGGATCGTCGACCGAATGTGGTCGGCAAGGAGCTGGGCATCCGAGTAAGAGGTGGCGACGATGACCTCGGACTCGAGTTCATTTTCCGAAACCGTGCGGACCAGCGGGGCATCGGGAGGTCGGACGACGACACCCGCATCGGCCAGCGCGCTGTCGGCGCTGGTGGTGCGGATCCGCCCTCGAGTGGTCATCGGGGGTTCGACGCGCCGACCCTTTACCCCGGTGCCACCGATCGGCAGGGCGGGCTCGGGGCGTTGCTGCGGCTCGACCCCCCGCGCCGGCTTACGGCGCACCGCCACATCGGTTCGCCCCTGCATCGGTTGCTGTTGAACCGATCTCCCCTCAGCCGGCTGCTGCGCGCCCGGCGCGGCGTACGACCCCGGATCGTCCTCGTCGACTAGACCCAGATAGAACAGCGTCTTTTGCCACATTCCCATAGGTCGGTCAACCTTCCTTACGGAACGGGTCAAAGATAGCCCGTCCGACCCGTAAGATCGTCGCACCCTCCGCCACCGCGATGGGAAAATCTTCGGTCATGCCCATCGAAAGCTGGCGCACGCTCGGATGGTCGAGCGCGACCGTGTCTCGCAACTCTCTCAACTCGGAGAACCAACGAGCAGAATCGGCACCGTTCACCGAGCGCGGCGGCACCGTCATCAGACCGCGCACCTCGACGCCGGCGGTGACACAGGCATCGATCATCGGCAATACGCCGTCAGGGGTTACGCCTCCCTTTTGTGACTCCGCCGCCAGGTTCACCTGTACCAGTACAGGTGGTGGATGCTCCTCACTCTTGGACCAATAGGCCGCCAGCTCGATCCGATCCATTGAATGGAGGAGGTGCACCGAGTCTCGAACCGACCGGACCTTGTTTCCCTGGAGGTGGCCCACGAAATGCCACGACACCTCACCGAAACGGGAGGCACGACTCACCAGGGAGTCCGCCCTGCTCTCGCCTACGTTGCGAGCCCCCTCGGCGATCACGGATTCCAGCTCGGAATCGGAGGCGTACTTGGCCACGACAACAAGGGTGATCGGGCCGGCGCGGCCGGCGCCGGCCGCCGCCGCCGCTATCCGCTCCTCGACGTCGATCAGTCCGCTGCGACCCATGCGACTCCGAACTGACGCGAGCTGGTGCGGTCCCGACGGTACGAGTAGAAGCGCTCATCGTGGTAAGTACACGCCGAGACGAAGTGCACCGCTAGGCCTTCGACCTCTGCCGCAACCGCCCCCGGGAGATCCACACTCCCGGTTCCCCAGCGGGTACGGGCACGGCTGTTCGGGAAGTGGGCCGCCACCTCATCCCCGACCTCGAAACAACACGGGCCGATCCCCGGCCCTATCACCAGCGTGTGCGGAGGGTGGCCCCGCTCGGTCAAGGCGGCGATGGTCGACGAAACGACACCCGCCGCAGCACCGCGCCAGCCCGCATGGGCCATTCCGACCGCGCCCTGAGCAATCAACGCCACCGGAAGACAGTCCGCCACAGACACCGCGATCGGCAGCCCGGAGCCGGTCGTGATCAACCCATCCGCTTCCGGCCCGATCCCGGGTCCTGCCGCCGCGACAACGTCCGAACCATGGACCTGACGGACCCAGGCCCAGTCGGTGGGGATCTCGAGCGCCTCGGATGCCACGATCCGGGCGCCGTCATCGCGGCGGGGGTCGCCGTCGGTCGACGTCCCGAAGGCGACGCCGGGAACTCCTTCGGGGCGAATCATCCCCGGAGGAAGTCGGGGATGTCCACGTCGAACGGATCGCCTTCGGTCGACTCCCCATCGTCCGCCGATCGTTCGGGACGGTCCGGCTTCGGTGCTCTACCTTCGATGTCGGTGGAGGGCGCCTGGATGCGGGGTCGATCGGTGGTTCCGCCGAACCCCGCTGCGATAACCGTGACCCGCATCTCGTCGCCCAAGGAGTCATCGATCGTCGCTCCAAAGATGATGTTGGCATCCGGATCGCAGTGGTCGGCGATGACGGTGGCGGCGGCGTTCACCTCGTGCAGGCTCATCTCGGAGGATCCGGCAACCGACAGCAGCACCCCGCGCGCCCCCTGCACAGACATCTCCAGCATCGGGCTCGAAATCGCCCGCTCTGCCGCCTGGAGAGCTCGATCGTCACCGCGCGCCGAGCCGATGCCCATCACCGCGGTGCCGGCGCCCCACATGACAGACTTTACGTCTGCGAAGTCCACGTTGATCAGTCCGGGAGTAGTGATGAGGTCGGTAATGCCGCCGACACCTTGCAACAAGATGTCGTCGGCCAACTTGAAGGCATCGACGATCGGGAGGCTCTTGTCCGAGAGCTCGAGCAGCCTCTGGTTGGGGATCACGATGAGCGTGTCCACCGACGCCCGAATGGCCTGGATTCCCTGCTCTGCCTGAACCGATCGGCGGCGACCCTCGAAGCCGAAGGGTCGGGTAACGACGGCGACGGTGAGTGCCCCCAGGCTGCGTGAGATCTCGGCCACAATCGGAGCCCCTCCGGTGCCGGTTCCGCCACCCTCGCCTGCCGTGATGAATACCATGTCGGAACCGCGGAGGGCATCTTCTATCTCATCGCGATGCGACTCGGCGGCGGCACGTCCGACCTCGGGATCGGCGCCTGCCCCGAGACCTCTTGTGAGATCACGTCCGATGTCGAGCTTGATGTCGGCGTCCGACATCAGCAGCGCTTGGGCGTCGGTGTTGATCGCGACGAATTCAACGCCGCGCAGTCCGGCATCGATCATCCGGTTCACCGCGTTCACGCCACCGCCGCCGACGCCAACCACCTTGATGACGGCGAGGTAGCTCTGCAGACCGGGACCCGAGGTCATCATCCGATCAACTCCTCATCTCTTCGCTTCGGCGCCCCGCGCTCAACCGGCCTACGGAAGCGTCGGCCCAACGATAGCGACCCTCATGGCGAGGATCACCCTTCGGTTGACGGAATCTCCACCGTTAGTTGAGCTTCGAGCGGAACGATGGCCGGCCGCACCGCCGAACTCACATCGATGATCGCCCCTTCGGGGATCTCTTCCGCCAGCAAGGCTCGTAGGGTTCTTCCCTTATCGGCCAGGTCGATCGGGTGGCCGAATCTGACTTCATAGCCAAACGTGGACGTCCACATCTCGGCTCCCCGCATCTCCAATCTCAGGGTGCCCCCTATGTCGTCGGACAGCACCAGGGCCATCTCCACGATCTCGTGCCAAGCCGGATCGACCGGCCTGTCACCCGGCAGACGGTCCGGGAAAGCGAGCTCGGCGAGCATCAAGCCCGGCCCCGGCTCTTCGGCGCCTTCGAGCACCGTTCCATCCCGCGAAACCAGCATCCAACCCTGGATGCCCTCGATCCACACCACGCCTTGATGCTCTATGACCTCGACCACGACTCTGTTGGGCCAGATTCGATCGACTCGTACATCGGCCACCCACGGATCGGAGGCGACGGCGGCTTCGATCGCCCCTGCATTCACCCAGATGAGCAGGGCGCCCGGACCGACGCCGGTGCCGTCCACGATCCGTCTGACGTCGGATCGGGCGGTCCCCAGCACCTCCACGGTGTCGACCGCCATCAGCGGTGAGTGCACCACTCCAACTGCTGCGACGGTAACCAGGATCATCACCACCCAGGGCCAGCGGCGAGGTCTCGGTTCGCGACCACCCATCGCCGGGCCGCGGGTCACGAGAAATCTCCCACAAAACGGATCTCCGGCTCCAAGTCGATCCCGGTCTCATCCCGCACCCGGCGCTGGACCTCGAGCACCAGCGAGCGCACATCTCGAGCCGTCGCTCCCTCTCCCGCTTCGAAGAAGTTGGCGTGTCGCCGGCTGACCCTGACCGCGCCCGATTCGAGGCCCTTGAGGCCCAACCGGTCGATGATCCGCCCGGCGGCTTCACCCTCCGGGTTCTTGAACACGCTTCCGGCGTTGAAGGTCCCGCCGGGTTGATGTTGCCGGCGCCAGCGAGCGATGTCTCGAATAACCCTCTCCGCTTCGGCTACGGGCCGCTTCACGGTCGCAAATCGGGCCTCGAGCACGAAGTCGAAGTCGCCCAGGTTCGAATGGCGGTAGGCCAGATCGAGATCAGCCGCGGGTCTGTCGCCGACGGTCGAGGTTTCGAGGTCGAACACCCGGACGGAAATGAGGACATCGCTGGTCTCGGACCCGTGGCATCCGGCATTCATCCGTATCGCCCCTCCGACGGAGCCGGGGATGCCGGTGTAGAACTCGAGCCCCCCTCGACCGGCTCGAGCCGCGTCGCGCGCCAACAGCGGCAGCGGAACCGCTGCTCCGGCCACGGTCGCCTCTCCAATCGATCGATGGCTCAAGCCCGAACCGGCTTGGAGGACCATCCCGGGGAACCCTGCATCGGCAACCACGACGTTGCTGCCACGTCCCAGCGGCAGTACCGATAGTCCCTCCCTGGTGGCGATCTCGAAGGCATCCCGCAGGTCCTGCTCGGCGTCGATCGTCACTAGATAGCGCGCCGGCCCCCCCAACCGAAAGCTGGTCAGCGGCCCCAAGGCCACGTTCTCTCCAAGCCGCCCGGCGGCACGCAGTCGCTCCGATGCCGTCATCAGGCTTCCGGGAGCAGACGGGTCAGTTCGTCGGCAACCTGCGTGATATCGCCCGCTCCCAGCAACAGCACCAGATCGCCCGGTTCTATCTCACCGGCCAACGAGGCGGCTAGGTCTACCCGCCTCGGGACATATGAGATGGCGGGACCCGAAACCGAGTCCGCCACCGACCGGCCGGAGACTCCGGGGATTGGAGCCTCACCTGCCGCGTAGACATCGGTGACAAAGACCCGATCCGCCATCGACAGAGCAGCACCGAACGCGGCACCGTGCTCGAGGGTCCTGGTGAATCGATGGGGTTGGAACACCGCCACGATCCGACCGGAATGGCCGAGCCTGGCTGCATCCAGGGTGGCCGCGACCTCGGTCGGGTGGTGGGCGTAGTCATCCACCAGGGTGATCCCACCCCGCCTGGACCTGACCTCAAAGCGTCGTCGGACCCCCGAGAAGCTTCGGAGCCCATCGGCTACGCCTTGCGGGTCGAAACCGCACTCTCCCAGGAGAGCGATAACCCCGGCTGCATTCCGAGCCGTGTGATGTCCCGGCTTGGGGACCCAGACGTCTACCTCGACCTTCCCCGCCAGCAAGAAGCCGACACCGCCATCCCGATGCTCCAGAGCCGAGATGCGCCACCCGGCCTCCTCGGCCAGCCCGTATCCGATCAGGGACTGGTTGTCCGCTGCCAGCCGGCGCACTCCGGCGTCGTCGAGGCAACCCACCACCGCCCCGCTCACACCCGCCGCCACTTCACCAAAGGCGGCCTCCATCTGATCGACGGTGCCGTAGTAGTCGAGATGATCTGCCTCGATATTCGTGATCAGGAGGGCGTCCAATTTCAGAGAGAGAAAGGTCCCAAATGCCTCATCCGCCTCTAAGACGAGCAAATCTTCCTCACCGAGATGGGAGTTGGTATTGAGGTCGATGAGACGACCGCCGACCACGAAGCTCGGGTCCCGGCCGAGTGATCGCAGCGCGGTCACCGCCATCGCGGTGCTTGTCGTCTTGCCGTGAGTCCCGGTCACGCCGATGGTGTCGAGCCGGTCTGTGATCGCCGCCAACAGCCGGGGACGTTGCCAGACTTCGATACCTGCTTCACGAGCGGCGACGATCTCGGGGTCCCGGTCCGGGACGGCCGACGATGCCACGATCAGATCGGCTTTGACCGCGACGTCGGGCCGGTGTCCTACCCAAGTGTCGGCACCGGCTCGCTCCAGCGAGGCCAGCATCGTGCCCGGCTTCAGATCGGAGCCCGTGACGTGATGGCCACACTGAACGAGCAGTTTGGCCAGACCCGACATTCCCGATCCCCCGGCCCCGATCACATGCACACGCCGGTACGGCACCAAATCATCCATTGGCCACCTCGATCAGATAATCGGCGATGGTCCGGGCTGCGTTCGGGCGCGCTGTCGAGCGTGCTGCGCGGCTCATGGCGGCCCGACCCCGGTCGTCGGCAAACAAGGCGTTGATCCTCTCCGGAAGCGACCCCACATCCCCCTCGGCCACCACCTCCGCACCGCCGACGCCGCCCAGCGCCTGAGCATTCCACACCTGACCGACTCTCGCCAGCGGAACCAGGAGGGACGGCGAGGCCGTGGCCGCCAACTCGCTCACGGTCATGGCACCCGCCCGGCACAAGATCAGATCCGCTGCTGCGTAGAAATATTCCATCCGAGGCTCGTATGGGAGGCAAACCCACGGTAGCGACGACCTTGCGGCTCGGCGCGCCACCTGCTCGAAGGCGGCGGTCCCGGTCAGGTGAATGATCGACCCGATGCCGTCAGCCGACTCGGAGATTCTGGCAACTGCTTCGTTGAGCACCCGAGCACCCTGGGAACCGCCCAATACCCCCAGCACCGGCGAGGAGTCATCGACTCCGTAGTTACGGCGTGCCGGATCGCGCAGAGCACGACGATCGAAGGTAGCGATATGACTGCGGAGCGGATTTCCGACCAGGAGCGAGCGGGGAAGATCCTCCGCCTTGCCGGGCAACCCGAGGAAGGTCTTGACCGCCCTTCCGGCGGCGAATCGAGCAGCAATCCCCGGATGGGCATTCTGCTCCTGCAACACAAACGGAAGGCCGGCCCGTCGCGCGGCCATTGCAGCCGGAACTGTGACGTAACCCGACATGCCGAGCACCACTCGGCCACCGGCTCGGCGAATCTCATGGGCCATGGTGGCCGAGGTTCGCCTCAGGACGGCCGGTATCTTGAGATTCTCGGGAGCCAGCGACCTGCGCAGCCGGGTCAATTCGAACCCGACGAATGAATAACCGGCGCGCGGCACGGCCTCGACCTCGAAGCGATCCCCTCCGATGAAGAGGATGTCACCACGGTCGACCCCGCGCTCGGTGAGTGCTTCGGCTACCGCAAGCGCCGGATTGACGTGACCGCCGGTCCCGGCCGCAGCAATGACGTAGGTCACCTGGCCGTGACCGCGATGTTCGGCTGGTCCCGGGCGATGCTCACCAACACCCCCACACCGATCATCGACATGACCAGTGCGGTACCGCCAAACGAAACGAACGGCAGAGGAACGCCCGTGATCGGCAGGACCCCGGTGACCCCTCCAATGTTGACGATCGCCTGAGTGGCGATCCATGTCGTGATTCCGATCGCCAGCAGGCGCCCGAAACGATCGGCGGCGCGGTGAGCGATGACGGTTCCGGCGACGGTCAGAAGAACGAATAGGAACACGACGGTCAATGATCCCGCCAGCCCGCTCTCTTCGCCGAGGATCGAGAACACGAAGTCGGTATGTGCATTCGGCAGGAAGGACCACCTCGCCCGGCTTGCTCCCAAACCGACGCCCCACAGCCCTCCGGTCCCCAGAGCGACCAGACTCTGGACGGCCTGATATGAAGACCCGAGCGGGTCCGACTGAAGGTCGAGGAACGCAGTGACCCGGGCCCAGCGATAGGGCGACACCAGTGCCGCCAGCAGAGCGGCACTGCCGCCCAGCAGGGCGCTGCCGATGATGTACGGGAACGGGGCGGCACTGGCGAAGAGCACCGCAAACGCGCCGGCCGCCACCAGAAGAGTGGTTCCCAGGTCGGGCTGAAGGATCACCAGGAAAGCGACGATTCCTACCGACCCGGCGACGGGCCAGAAGAAGTCGCGGATCCGATTCATCGAGTTCTCACGGCGTGAGACGATGGTCGCCAGGAACAGAATCGTGGTCAGCTTGGCGATCTCGGACGGCTGGATGGTGATCGGACCGATTTGGAGCCAGCGCTGCGCTCCATTCGAGCGCACACCTACCAACAGAACGGCTAGGAGCAGGCCGACCGTGGCCACAAAGAGCGGAAACGCCATCTTGCGCCACCATCTCAGCGGAATCGTCGCCGCCAGGATCAAGCTGGCAAGGCCCAGGCCGAGCCATGCGATCTGGCGCTTGAAATAGAAGAGGCCGTCGCCGGTCTCACGCAACCCGAGTACGGACGACGCCGAGAGAATCGAACCGAGGCCCACCACCAGCAACAACCCGACGGGCACCAGGAGAAATCCAATTGCCCTGGAGTGGCTCCTGGCACGGCGATGTGCTTCTCGCACCACAGCCCGGTTGATCGGCATCGCCAGGACACGGCTCGCCATCAGGCACCCACCTTCTCCCGAACCGCAGCCGCAAAAACGTCGCCGCGATGGCCGTATGAGTCGAACATGTCAAAGCTGGCGCAACCCGGTGCCAACAGGACGACGTCTCCCGGGTCGGAGAGCGAGATCGCCCGGTCGACCGCCTCGCCCATGG
>JACZWZ010000075.1 GCA_022571885.1 Acidobacteriota bacterium | reverse complement strand
ACCACGTTGTCGCGAGGCAGTCCGATCTCCTCACGGGCCTCGCGCATTGCAGTGTCGACCGGGCCATCGTCCGTCGGTTCCATCATGCCACCGGGAAAGACAACATCTCCGGGATGGGTCGGCATGTGATCGGGTCGCCGGGTCAGCACAACCCGCAACCGTCCCTCGTGCTCGTACAACGGGACGAGTACGGCGGCCTTCATCGCGGTCGGGTGCGGAACCGGTGGTAGTGCCGCCAGAGGCTCCCAAAGTGCAGACATCTCGACATCGTACGGCGACCACCCGGCTCCCCGCCGAACGGCCCATCACAATTCGGCCCGAGTCCAGGCCGGGGTCGTCGAGTTTCTCCCACTCCGCCGAGCCTCGATAGGCTGCTCCACCCATGAGTCACACCCGATGAGCCGGAGCATCTCGTCTCGCCCCCGGACGACACCGCGGCTCGAACTTCGTCCCTTTCGCCGACGCGACGTCGAGGCCCTGATAGCCGCCGTGGGTTCCTCGCTCGAAGAGTTGGAGAGGTGGCTGCCGTGGGCGCACTCCCGCTATGGCAGACCCGACGCCCTCAGGTTCATCCGCGACTCGGCGGCCGCATGGGTCGAAAGCCGGGCTTACGACTTCGCCATCAGAAGGCCCGAGTCCCCCGATCGTCATGTCGGCAATATCTCGATCTGGCCGACCTCGCGGCGAGAGCGCTCCGGCGAGGTTGGCTACTGGATCAGCTCGTCGGAAACCGGAAAGGGAATAGCCACCGAAGCCGCCACCTCGGTGCTGACCGTCGGATTCGAGGAGATGGCCCTGCACCGGGTGACGATGCGAATCGCAGTCGGCAACGCGGCGAGCGAACGGGTTGCTCAGAAACTCGGATTCGTCCACGAAGGCCTGCTTCGCAAAGAGGTAATGGTGGGGGGCGAATGGCTGGACCACACCCTATGGGCGATGCTCGAAGACGAGTACCGAGTCGAGCGCGACCGGTGGGTGGAGAAGCGTTGGGCTGAGGCGTAGCCAGGCTTGCAGCGTGCAGGTGACGGCGCGTTGCAAGTGCTCGGAGTCGGAGGGCCCCCTCTCCAAACGCCTCCGGCGTTTGACTCCCTCTCAAGGTGTCGGGCTGCGCAATAGGACCGACGGTTCTCTTCTGATCACTCTCCCCTTTGGGGGGAGTCAGCGAGCAAAGCGAGCTGGTGGGGGGAATCCAGTCTTCGGCTCGACCGGGTCAATGCGTCTTGTGTGTCGTAATTGCCTATCACAAGGTAGCTTTGGCGGCAGGTTGTGTAGCCACTCGATGCGTCTTGTGGGTCAGTTCGCCGAGTCGGTGTGCGTCCGATGCCAGCGGGGTTGCCGTGACTTCGTCAGTCCCCCCACCAATCGGCCTGCGGCCGATTGACTCCCCCCAGAGGGGAGAGTGATTCAACCAACCGTCGGGCACAAAACGCGACAGATCACCTCGAGGGGGGAGTGAGCCTCTCTTGCTAATCGCTAATCGCTAATCGCTCCACGACGCGCGTAAGGGGCGGGTCGTAAAACCCGCCCCTTACGGCATCAGACGCGATCAGGTCGCGATTAGAAGTCCATTCCGCCCGGATCCGGCATGGCCGGGAGCGGCTTCTCTTCCTTCTTCTCGGCGATCAGCGCCTCGGTCGTGATGAGCATCGCTGCGATCGACGCCGCGTTCTGCACCGTCGAACGGGTCACCTTGGCCGGATCGGCAATACCGGCCTTGACGAGGTCCTCGTACACGCCGGTCGCGGCGTTGAAGCCCATGTTCCCGGTGAGTTCGCGGACCTTCTCCACGATGACTCCGCCTTCGTAGCCGGCGTTGTATGCGATCTGACGGATGGGCTCTTCGAGCGCCTTGACGACCAGAGCTCGTCCCGTCTTCTCATCGTCGGTTCCGCCGCGCATCTTCTCGACGGCCTCCTGGGCACGAAGCAAGGCGACGCCGCCACCGGCGACGATCCCCTCTTCGACCGCGGCCTTGGTCGCCTGGATGGCGTCCTCGATGCGGTGCTTCTTCTCCTTGAGCTCGACCTCGGTTGCCGCCCCGACCTTGACGACGGCTACGCCGCCGGCCAACTTGGCGAGCCGCTCGTTGAGCTTCTCGCGATCCCAATCGGAGTCGGAGTTCTCGATCTCGCGGCGGATCTGCTTGATCCGTGCCTCGACATCGGCCTTGGTGCCCTTGCCCTCGACGATCGTGGTGTCGTCCTTGCTGACAACCACCTTGCGAGCCTTGCCCAGCATGTCGACGGTCACTCCCTCGAGCTTGAGTCCGACCTCCTCCGAGATCACCGTGGCACCCGTGAGGATGGCGATGTCCTGGAGCATGGCCTTGCGACGCTCCCCGAATCCGGGCGCCTTGACGGCCACCGACTGGAAGGTGCCGCGGATCTTGTTTACGACGAGGGTGGCCAGAGCCTCCCCTTCGAGATCCTCGGCGATCACCATCAGCGGCTTGCCGCCCTGCATGACCTTCTCGAGCACCGGGAGCAGATCCTGTACCGAAGTGATCTTCTGGTTCGCCACGAGGATGTAGGCATCTTCGAGGACGGACTCCTGACGGTCTGCATCGGTGATGAAGTACGGCGAAATGAAGCCCTTGTCGAACTGCATCCCCTCGGTGAATTCGAGATCGATGCCGAACGTCTGACTGTCCTCGACGGTGATAACACCCTCGCCGCCGACCTTGGCCATGGCCTCGGCCAACTTATCGCCCACCGCCGGATCAGCGGCAGAGTTCGCAGCCACGAACGCGATCATCTCCTTGTCGGACGATTTGATAGCCAGGGAGTTGCCCTGGATGGTCTCCACTACCTTCTCGACCGCGTCCGTGATACCGCGACGCAGTTCCATCGGATTGGCCCCGGCGGCTACGTTGCGCAGGCCCTCATGGACCATTGCCTGGGCGAGAACGGTGGCGGTGGTGGTGCCGTCACCTGCGACGTCATTCGTCTTGGTGGCGACCTCCTTGGCGAGCTGCGCACCCATGTTCTCAAACGGGTCGTCCAGCTCGATCTCCTTGGCGATCGTGTAGCCGTCGTTGGTAATCGTGGGTGAACCCCACTTCTTCTCCAAGACGACGTTGCGACCCTTGGGGCCGAGCGTCACCTTGATAACATTGGCCAGCTTGTCTACGCCGGCCTCGAGGGCCCTGCGGGCTTCCTCATTGAATTGAAGTTCCTTTGCTGCCATTGAGTCGATTCCTCCTCAAGCCTCAGCGGATGACGGCGAGCACGTCACGCGACGACAGGATGAGGTAGTCCTCACCGTCGTACTTGACTTCGGTTCCCCCATACTTCGAATAGACGACCACGTCGCCCTTTTCGATGTCCATGGGAACCCGCTCTCCGTCCTGGAAGTCACCTGGGCCTACGGCGAGAACCTCGCCCAGTTGCGGCTTTTCCTTGGCGGTATCCGGTATGACCAGCCCACTCGGGGTCCTGGCCTCGTCTTCGTCCTTGGGCTTTACGACCACGCGGTCACCCAACGGTTGCAATTTCATCGAGAGAATCTCCCTCCTAATGGGACTAGGAGGAGCCCGTTACCGCGCATCTTCACGCTCAACAGACTCCTGGCACTCAGTGATTGCGACTGCCAACTATAGCAGTCTCCCCACTCAACTGCCAGACCACGGGGAGTCAATCTGAGTCGTTGTGTATCAGATTTCTTCAGCAGATATCGGAGAGGGTAGTCTTCTGGCGGCGGCGATCGCCAGGCCCAGGATCAGCACCCCGCCCGGGACGACAACCAGCGAAGCAGCCGAACCTACGATCGACATTCCCATGCCGCCAACCGCAATGCCACCACCCAAGACGAACCCCACCCGGGTGGCGGAGCGCTCGGCGTGATATGGCGAGCGCCCCCGGCGCACCAGGGCAGAACGAAGCATCCTCCCGCCGTCGAGCGGAAACGCCGGAATCAAATTGAACGCAGCCACTCCACCGTTGATGACCGCCAGCAACGTCAAGGTGCCGTCCAAGCCCGCGGTCGGCGGTGCCACCAATGCTGCCACCGCCAGTGCTGCGCCCAGAAGACCCGACGAGATCGGGCCGGCGATCGCCACCGACCACTCCTGGTCGGGTCGGGTGGTGTCGAGATCCATCTCGGAGTACCCGCCGGCTAAAAGCACAACCACCCGCCGCACATCGATGCCGTAGCGCCGCGCTGCTACGGCGTGCCCCAATTCGTGAACCACGACACTCACCCAGAGCAGCAACGATCCACCGGCTGCAACCACCAGTCGAATCGAGGTGGAACCGGTTCCGGGCTCGATGCGGCAAAGATGACGAGAGCGATCAACGGGAGCATCACCAGCCACGAAACGCCGACGACGAGGCGGATTCCGCCCACAGTTCCGAACGAAATACCCCTACTCACGTTTGGGGGAGCCGAGTCGCTGTGAGGAATCGATCTCGGCGTCTGCCGAAGTGGTTTCGCCACGGCCGAGCCGGAACGAGGCGGCGGCGCCGATCATCGCACCGTTATCGGTGCACAGAGCCGGGGACGGGAGGAAGAGGCTGAGGCCCCTGGCCTCGCACTCCTCCACCAGCCGAGCCCTCAACCTTCGATTGGCAAGAACGCCGCCACCGGCGGCGATGGTCGTAACCCCGGTCTCGTCAACCGCATTCATCGTCTTGGCGACGAGTACGTCGACGATCGCTTCCTGCACGCTGGCTGCGATGTCCGGCATCGGCGGGAGAGTCCCTTCCGCGTGATGCCGGCGAACGTATGTGACCACCGAGGTCTTCAAACCGGAGAACGAAAAGTCAAAGGGCCGGTCGGGAAGGGCGCGCGGGAACCGCACCGCATCCGGATCGCCGCCCTCGGACTCGGCATCGATGGCCGGGCCACCGGGGTAGCCGAGACCGAGAAAACGAGCCAACTTGTCGAACGCCTCACCGGCGGCATCGTCGATGGTGGATCCGATGGTCTGGTACGAGCCCCAATCTCGCATGTGAATGATCTGGCTGTGTCCGCCGGAGGCCAACAGAACCACCGCGGGAGGTTCGTAGTCGGCATGTTCGAGACGCGGCGCGAACAGGTGGCCCTCCATGTGATCGACTCCGACGAAGGGCACTCCCAGCGCCCAAGCCAGCGCCTTGCCGTATGAGAATCCGACCATGAGGGCACCAGCCAGACCCGGGCCTTGGGTGGCGGCCACTGCATCGAGATCCATCGAGTGGACACCTGCATCTCGCAGCGCACTGTGGGTCAGAGCGCGAATCGCCTCGACATGGGCCCGAGCCGCCACCTCCGGCACCACGCCGCCGAAACGGGCGTGCTCGTCCACCTGAGATGCCATGACGTTCGAGAGCACATCGAACCCGCGGGTGACGGCCACCGCAGTCTCGTCACAGCTGGTTTCAAACCCGAGCACCAGAGGAGGGTCACTCATTCGTACCCTCCCGGATCCGATCCAGCATCCGTCGATACTCCGCACCGGCGGCATCGACCGCCCACATCACCAGTGCGTCCTCGTCCACGTAGTAGCCGGGCCTGATCCCAACAGGTGCAAAGCCGAACTTCTCGTACAAGCCGAGGGCGGCTTCGTTCGACACCCGTAGTTCCAATGTGAGGTGCTCGGCCCCGGCCACCAGCGCCGAGTCGATGAGAGCGAGCAGCAGACTGGTTCCGGTGCCTTGGCGGCGATTCGGCTCATCCACGGCCATCGTCATGATGTGGGCGTCCCCGTCAACGAGCATGACGCCGCCGTACGCAACGATTCCGGTCTCGCCATCCAAAATGAGGTAGGTCCGGTTCCGAGCCGCGAGTTCGTCACGCAACATCTGCCGTGTCCACGGCACCGGAAACGCCCGGTGCTCCAGAGCCAGCACGGCGGGCACATCGGTCTCGACCATCGGCCGGAATCGAGACAGGCTCACTTCCACGGCCCCTCCGATCGAAAATCGGTCCAATTGATGGAGACGTCGGCGTCCCGCATGTATTGAGGCCTTACCTCGTCGGAGTGGGGAAGCTGATCGCGCTGGATCCGTCCGCGGGCTATCTCCAACACCGCCGAAGCGTCCGGATACCGCGGCAGCCCGGTCTTGACGGCATGCAACCCGTGCAAGGCGTCATCCGGCAGCACCGCCCAGTCTCCGACTATGAGCGATTGCGAGGCGTCCTCTTCGATCATCGCCCGCAGCTCTTCGGGCGAACACATCTCCACCGAGCCGTCGCGAACCACGCCCCCGGAAACGGCCCGATACCTCCCGACCGCAACCTCGCCCCGACGGGCATCGACCAACGACCAGATCTTACGGTGGCCGGTGGTGGCTCGAAGGGCGATCGCATCGACCGACGAGACCGGAACCAGTTGCGCCCCCACCGCCCCGGCAACCGCTTGGGCGGTGGCCATACCCACCCGGATCCCCGAGAACAGCCCCGGTCCCACGTCGACGGCCACAACCTCCACCTCGCCCGGTTCCCACCCGGCTTGAGAGAAGCAGAACTCGAGCGCGGGTACCAGGAAAGCGACGTGACCCCGCCGATCGACCTTCTGGGCGGACGCCACCAACTCTTCATCATCGGCGAGTGCCACGGATGATGCGGCCGTGGCGGTGTCGATGGCCAGCATCTTCATACCGAAACCTCGTTAAGCGGCCGATCACACCAGGTTCCATGGGGGATCAGCCGGATGTGACGGGTCTCATCATCATCGGGAATGATGTCCACGACGAGGTGGTCGGCACCGAACTGGTTCTCGACGACATCGCCCCATTCCACCACCAGCAGTCCACCGACCGCTTCGCCGAGAAGATCGAGGTCCTCGATCTCTGCCGATGATCCAATGCGGTATAGGTCGGCGTGAACGAGGGGCATGAACCCGTCATAGCGCCGGGTGAGCACGAAGGTCGGACTCGTCACCTGTTCCTGAACCCCAAGCCCTTCGGCGAGGCCTCCGGTAAAAACAGTCTTGCCCGCTCCGAGAGGGCCCTTGAGAAGCAGCACATCATCCGGCCGGACCAGACTGGCCAGCCGTCTGGCCAAGGCTCTGGTGTCGTCGGGTGAGGGACAGCCGACCTCGATCATTCGAACAGACCCAACTGCTCGACGCTCTCATCGGGTGCTGCTGCGGCAGGTGTCTCCGGCGGGGCGTCGAGAAGCCTCGAGACGAGGGCGAAATCCTCACGCATCTGATTGGTCACCCGGTCCCCGCCGCGGAGTGCCGCCGCCGGATGGAAGGTTGGCACCAGATGACGTCGCCACCACGGGTACACCTGCCCGCGCAATCGGGTGATCCCCACATCACGCCTGAGCAAGAGCTTGGTGGCGAAGTTGCCGAGAGTCACCACGACCTTGGGGTCGATCAGTTCTATCTGAGTGCGCAAATACCCCTTGCAGGAATCTATCTCGGCCGGCCGCGGATCGCGATTGCCCGGAGGCCGACACTTGATCACATTGGCGATGTACGCCTCTTGGCGATCGACGCCGATCTCGGACAGAAGCCGGTCGAGCAACTTGCCCGCCGCACCAACAAACGGTTCGCCCTGAAGATCCTCGTTCTTCCCGGGAGCCTCACCCACCAGCAGGATGTCGGCATCGAGGGCGCCGACTCCGAACACCACCTGGGTTCGAGTCTCGGCAAGAACGCACGCAGTGCAAACAGCTGCTTTCTGGGCGAGTTGCCGGAGTTCCTCCGCCGCGCTCACACATCCTCCCCAGAAGGCAGGGCCTCCACGCAAGGCAGCCCACCAAGGGAGGTGGCCGCCGCCACCCCCACCTCGATGGCCCTTCCCACCACCTCGAAAACAGCGGCGCCCAGCGCGTCGCGATCGGCCTCCACCGCGCCACAGGACACCGCAAACACCGCATCGCCATCGTATCGGGTATGGCTTGGACGAAGACAGGCAGCCATTGCATCATGACCCTGCACACATAGGCGGGTCAGATCCGCCCGGTCGAGCCCGGCATCGGTCGCAACCACCACCAGCGTCGTGTTCTCCTCGATCGGACCGACCGGGGGGCCAGTGGGGACGTGGTCGCCACCGGTCAGCGGCACTCCCTCCAGCGTGAATACATCCCCCACCGCGTTGACGACCACCAACGCACCAACCGTGGCGTCGCCGACCCGGACGGATGCGGATCCGATGCCCCCTTTGCGGACGTGAGACGGTCCTCGCCACCCGGCGACGGCCGCGCCGGTTCCGGCACCGACGCTGCCCAACTCCACCGGAGCGCCCGAGGCGGATCGGTAGGCCTCCTCTCCGGCTTCGGCATCGGGTCGAGCCGACGAATCTCCCAGCCACAGGTCAAAGATCACCGCGGCAGGAACGATCGGCACCACCCCGGCCAAGGTCTCATGACCGCGCCCATCTGCTTCCAGTGCTGCCACCACACCGTCGACGGAAGCGAGCCCAAAGGCGCTTCCTCCGGTGAGCACGATGGCCTGCACCGTCTCGATACGCATCCCGGTAGCGAGCAGGGCGGTCTCGCGAGATCCCGGTGCCGCTCCCCGAATCTCTACCGCGGTCACGTTGGGTGTGGGAGGCACCACAACAGTCACACCGGTCACGCCGGCCAGATCGGTCGAATGCCCGACCCTTACCCCGTCCACCGCCGTGAGCGTCATCCGATGTACCTCCGCGGCAGCCGGGGGCCAAAACCGCACACGATCTCCCAATTGATCGTGTCGAGCCTCTGTGCCCATTCGTCGGCGGTGATTTCCTCGTCGCCCTGGCTCCCCAAAAGCACTACCTCATCGCCAACTTGCACCGCATCGGGCCCGACGTCCACCAAAATCTGATCCATCGTGACGTTGCCGGCGAACGGATAACGCTTGCCGTTGATGAGCACCATGCCGCCGGCATCCTTGAGATGACGGTTCACCCCGTCGGCGTACCCAACGGGGATGGTGGCCACGGTCCCGTCGGCCGGCATCGGGCGAGTACGACCATACGAGGGACGGGTACCGGCGGGTAGCCGTCTGACATGGGCAACATGACTGATCACTCGCATCGCGGGCTTCAGGTCCACGTCGGGGGCGTATCCGGGAGCCGGGCGCAGGCCATACACGCCGATGCCGGGCCTCACCAGATCGAATCTGGCCGCCGGGTGGCCGAGCGCGCCTGCCGTGTTGGCGGCATGAACCAAGTCGGGACCGATGCCGCTGGCGCGCAGGTCGGCCACGAAGTCGGCGAGAGTCCGGGTCTGTTGGGCCGTAAATTCCTCATCGGACTCCGACACCGGAAAATGGGTCCACACCGCTTCGAGATTCAGCGGCCCGGCGACGACTTGCTCGACCAGCGAACGCGCCTGCTCCGGGTCGACACCGACCCGGTGCATTCCGGTGTCTACCTTGACGTGCACCGGATAGCCCTCCGGCGCCACCGACTCGAGTTCCTCGAGGTACTCGGTCCGGTACAACGAAGGAGTCAGCGACCAACGAACCACCTCGCCGGCATCGCCTCTACCGGGTTCAGACAAGAGCAGGATCGGCGCTTCGATTCCGGCCTCGCGCAGCCTCGCCCCCTCGGCGAGGAGTGCTACCGCCAGCCAGTCGGCGCCGGCGGCTAGAGCTGCCTCGGCCACCGGAACATCTCCGTGACCATATCCGTCGGCCTTGACGACGGCACAGACCGACGCCGGAGCCACGACGCGCCCGATCTCAGCTACGTTGTGTCGGATCGCACCGAGGTCGATCTCGATCCAAGACGGCCTCAGTTCGCCCACCTCCCGATCTCGTCGAGCAGCCCCATGGCAGTCACGCTAGTGGCGGACGCGAGGTGCTTCCCGGCCACACCGTGACGATACGCCGCCGACCGGGCAGCCACCTCTGGATCGAGGCCGCGGGCCACCAGTGCTCCGATCATCCCGGCAAGAACGTCGCCGGTGCCGATCGTGGCCAGTTCCGGTCCACCGCTGTCCACCGCCCACCGTTGCTCCCCGCCGATGAACGTCGGATTGCCTTTCAGCACCACCACCGACCCGGTCTCGACGGCAACCGCAAACGCAGCAGTTGGGGTGGCGGGCGACCCGCTGAGGCGTTCGAACTCTCCGCGGTGTGGGGTGATGATCGTCGGCGCCGAGCGGGCCGCGAGGGCGGAAATGCTCGCACCACTGATCCCATCGGCATCCAGCACCAGCGGCCGCTCCCACCGCTCGAGCAGAGCCTCGATCAGGGTGCCTCTCCCCTTGCCGATTCCGGGGCCGAGCACCAGAACATCGAACCGACCCAGTGCCTCCAGTATCTGGCCCACATCTGATGGTCCGAACGAATCGGCGCCGCCAATACCCATCGTCATGAGCCCGGGCCGGCCCGCCGCCGCTTCCGCCCGCAGCCCGGCCGGGACAATCAGCCTCACCGCGCCCGCACCGAAACGCAGTGCCGCCTCGGACGCCATGACCGCTGCGCCGACCAAGCCCGCCGAACCACCCACGACGACGACCGATCCCACAGACCACTTGTGGACCTCCTGGCTGCGGGTTGGAACCGGCGAGTCCTCGGCATCGCACATCATGAATTCGGGATTCGGATCGGGTAGACCGATCGCCACGATGTGGAGTTCTCCGGTATGAGCCGGTCCCTCGCCCACCAGATGGCCGACCTTGGCAAAGTCGAAAGTCACCGTCGCCGCGGCGGTGAATGCGGGACCGGCGACCGACCCGTCGAGTCCGTTGAGCCCGCTGGCCAGATCTACCGCCAGAACCGGCGCCGGATGGCCTATCCAGGGAATGGCAACATCAGGAAGCGATCCATGGAAGCCGGCTCCGAACAGCGCGTCTATGACCAAGTCGGCCGATTCGAGCTCACCCAGAGGCACCACCCGTACTCCGGTGTCCACCGCGGCGTCCGCCGCGCTCGTCGCGGGACCGTCGTCACCCTTCGGGTACCCGAGGGCATGCACCTCGACCTCGACCCCCCGCTGCTTGAGATGGCGAGCCGCGACGTAACCGTCACCCCCGTTGTTTCCGGGCCCGGCGAGAACGATCACCTTGGATCCGTATCCCATCCCCATCTGAGCCGCGATCAGCGCCACCCCCAGCCCGGCACGCTCCATGAGGACCTCGACGGACTCGTCGGAGGCCGTATCGAGCCGGCTCGCTTCGGCAGGAGTGATTACCGGGCGCATAGCGCGATGGTACGCGGGTCGTCAAGGTGCTCGGCCCGAACGCCACAGGTAGCCAGCAACCAGTACCCAGTAATACCAAAGACCCTCTTCGTGGCTGGAGCCTGGATACTCGACCGGGCGCTGAAGCCGGAACGTTGGACGCGTTGTTCCGATCCGGCAGAACGCCGTCTGGTACTGGGTACTCGACCGCACTCTGGCAACCCTAAGGAAGACGCGTCCTCACGGTCCAGCACGGCGGCGTCAAGCACTGGAGACTGCACTCGAAGGGCGCTACTGGTGACAGACCGCCTCGATGTTGTTCCCGTCGGGATCGAGGACGAAAGCCCCGTAATAGTTTGGGTGGTAGGTCTCTCGTAGCCCGGGGGCACCGTTGTCACTACCGCCGGCGGCCAGCGCAGCCTCATGGAAACGGTCGACCACAGCCCGATCCTCACAGCCGAACGCCAGGTGGACGTTCTGACTCACCGGGCTGCGCTCGACGAGCCACAAGAAGTCATCGCTTCCCGTACCAAGACCAACGGCGGCTGAGTAATCCGACAGCACTGTGATGCCGAGCGGTTCCAAAGCCTTCTCGTAGAAGGAGCGGCTTGCAGCCAGGTCGCTGACACTGAGATTGACATGATCGATCATCGTCGCCTCGCATAGCTCGACACGAAATCAGGCTACTTAGAGGCGGCGCGGATAGGTGGTGAGGGTCGGTCGATATCGTTTCCCGTTTCCAGTTCCCCGTTTCCCGAATCAAGTCCCGGTAGCTTCAAGCACCACGACGGCTCCGGCAACACCATTCGGGAAGCGGGAGACGGGCAACCGGATACGTAGCCCTGCGAGGCTCGGCGTCGGGCCAACAGGTCGCGACCGACTCCCTATCCGCTGAGCCTTTAAGAGGCAACAACTTTCGAGTAGTCCGCCTCGAGCCAGTCTCCAGTGCTCAGTTTCTGGCCTCCAACGAGAGCACCGATGTCCGGCTGGAGACCGGTGACTGGTGACTGGTGACTCTCGGATTACCCTCCCCACTCATGCCCCACGTCTTGAATTTCCTGCGCGGCTTCTTGATGGGATCCGCCGATGTGGTGCCGGGCGTCTCCGGAGGCACGATCGCCCTCGTACTCGGCATCTACCAGCGCCTGATCCACGCCATCCGAACCGGAGCCGGAGCGCTCGGCTCCCTGGTGCGCGGCCGGATATCAGAGTCACTGGAACGCGCCAAGGCCGTCGAATGGGCCTTCCTGGTCCCGCTGTTGGCAGGAATCGGTCTGGCGATCGTTTCCCTTGCCGCCGTCATCCAACACTTCCTCGACCAGCAACCGATCAACACCGCCGCAGTCTTCCTCGGACTGGTGGCAGCCTCGATCGTGATCGCCTGGCCGCTGGTGAGTCGATGGACCGCGGCCCGCACGGCCACGGCGGGCAGTATCGCAGTGATCGCCTTCCTGGCACTCGGATTGCGTTCCGAAAAACTTGCCGATCCGGCGACCCTCCTGTTCTTCGGTGCCGGTGCGATCGCCATCGTGGCAATGATCCTCCCCGGTATCAGTGGCTCGTTCATCCTGTTGATGCTCGGCATGTACGAAGCAGTCCTCAAAGCCGTCACCGATCGAGATCTAGCCGTCATCGCCGTATTCGGGTTGGGGGCAGTGATCGGTCTTGCCCTGTTCTCGACCGTGCTCGATCGGATGCTGCGCGACCACCACGACACGATGATCGCCGGGCTGATCGGACTCATGGCCGGATCGGTGCGGGTGCTGTGGCCGTGGCCGGACGGAACCGACACCGCCAACCTCGCCTCACCGACCGACCCCCTGATACCGGTGCTGCTGGTGGTAGCGGGGTTTGTGGTGGTGATGGTGATTGGGAAACTAGGAAGAAGTCACGTAGCCGGTAGCCAGCAGCCAGCAGCCAGTAGCCAGTAGCCAGTAGCCAGTATTTCGGGTCTGGCTGGGTACTGGGTACTCGAGCGCACTGCGTCGACCATCGAGAAGACTCCCGCCGAGCCTCAAACGCAACGACACTCGGTACTGGATACTGCGCCCGAAGGGCGCTACTCGTGTTCCCCCAGAGCTATCGCAAACACCATCGCGTCCTTGTCGGTGTGGGTGATGGTCACTTCGAAGCTGGTGACGCCGAGCATCTCGGCCCGCTTCTTGGCGGTCCCGTAGATCCGAACGGTGGGCTTGCCTCCTCCGGTGATCTCAACATCCTTCCAGCGGATCCGACGCCATCCGGTGCCCATCGATTTCATGACGGCTTCCTTGCCGGCGAACCGGGCGGCTAGGCGACGCTCCGGCCTGGCAAACCGGAAGGCGTACTCACGCTCGTGCTCCGTAAAGCACCGTTCGGCGAACCGCGGGTACTTGGCGAGGACGCGCCCGACCCGCTCGATGTCGGCGAGGTCGATTCCGAGTCCGATGATTCGCAAGTGCGCGTTCCGTGGGTCGGGAGGTGAGATCGTACCCAGTCACCAGTCACCAGTCACCAGTCACGCGTGATCTGGCTGGAGACTGGGGACTCGACGATGGTCTCCACGCCTTTGCGTGAAGACGTCCGAAGATGCCGACACGATCAGGTCTGGGACTGGAGACTACGCCGCAGGCGTTATTCGACCGTCACGCTCTTGGCCAGGTTCCGCGGCTGATCGACATCGCAGCCCCGAAGGATCGCGATGTGGTACGCGAGCAGCTGAAGGGGCAGTGCGACCAGCAACGGCTGCAGCCAGTGGAGCGTCGGGGGGATCGGGATGACGACGTCGGCATTGGCCCCGATTTCGCTGTCCCCGGCCGTCGCGACGGCGATCACGATCCCATCCCGGGCCTTCACTTCTTCAATATTTCCGGCCATCTTTTCGTCGGTCGGT
>JACZWZ010000074.1 GCA_022571885.1 Acidobacteriota bacterium | reverse complement strand
CGGTCCAGACGGTTACTTGCCTGAAGAGGCAGGAGAGTTGCAAATCCTGCTGGATCGGTTCGGACTGGCCCTGGTGGGCGGCTTCATACCGGCAGTCCTCTATCGACCTGAGCTGGTCTCCGACAACCTCGCATACATAGATCGCGCGGCTGCCATCCTCGCCGGCACGGGCGCTGCGGTCATGGTGCTCGGACCCGACTCGCATCATTCCGGCTACGACCAACAGATAGAGATGACCGAAGAGGAATGGGATACATTCTTGGTCGGGCTCGATCGTGCGATCCGGATCGCGGCCGGACATGGGTTGAAGACCGCGCTCCATCCTCACTGGGGCATGGCGATCGCGCGCCGGGCTCACATCGAGCGGGTACTCGACCAATCCCGGGTGGATCTGTGCATCGACACCGGACATCTGGCTCTGGCCGGGGCCGATCCGGTATTCATCGCCGGCGCCGCCACCGATCGGGTTGCTCACGTTCACCTCAAGGACCTCGACGAGACGCTGGCTCGACGGGTTCGCTCCGGCGATCTGGCGTTCCGGCAGGCGGTGATCGAGGGCCTCTTCCTCCCACTCGGTGACGGCAGCCTCGACATTCGGGGATTTATCGTTGCGCTCGAAGCCGCCGGTTACCGGGGTTGCTATGTCATCGAGCAGGATGTCGTGCTGGACGCGGAACCCGAATCTGGTCGGGGCCCGATCACAGCAGCAGCGCGGAGCTTCGAATTCTTGGACGACCTTGCGGGCAGCTTGTGAGTGCTACCAAGGCGCTGGTCGGCCCCTCAGCCCGCATGATGCCTGCTTTGGGTGCGGCGAGGTGTTAGTGGTCGTCGGACGCCTCCGGTCGTGAAGGGAGATACCTTCGATGTGCTGACTCTCGGCCGGGTCGGCGTGGACCTGTATCCGCCCGAGATCGGGTTACCACTATCGCAGGTCAAGTCCTTCGACAAGTTCCTCGGCGGAAGTCCGACAAATGTGGCCGTGGCAGCGTCGCGCTACGGCCATTCGAGCGCGGTGATTACTCGCGTCGGTGATGATGGGTTCGGAGAGTATGTGCGTGTCGCCCTCCGCGACTTTGGAGTGGACGACAGATACGTCGGCACCGACCCGGTGCTGCGAACCCCGTTGGTATTTCCCGAGATCTACCCGCCGGATCACTTCCCGCTGCTCTTCTACCGGGAGCCAAAGGCACCGGACATGAACATCGAGGTCGATGATCTCGATCTCGACGCCATTCGCCTCGCTCGAATCTTTTGGACGACCGGCACTGGACTGTCCGATGAGCCGAGCCGGTCTGCCACGTTTGCCGCGCTGGAAGAGCGGGGGCGCAACAAACACACCATCCACGACCTCGACTATCGGGCGAGCTTTTGGTCTTCGCCCCAGGAGGCAGGGAGGTATCAACGAATCGCCCTGGACCACGCCACGGTGGCCGTCGGCAATCAGGAGGAGTGTGCCATCGTCGTCGGATCTGGCACACCTGAGCAACAGGCGCAACGGCTACTCGATCTGGGACTCGAACTCGCCGTTGTCAAGATGGGTCCGGCGGGGGTCCTCATCAGCTGGTCGGACGGCACCGAGCGGGTCGCTCCGATCGATATCGAGGTAGTCAACGGATTGGGCGCCGGGGATGCATTCGGTGGTGCCTTGTGTCACGGACTTCTGCTCGGTTGGGATCCGGTCACCACCTTGCACTTCGCCAACGCGGCCGGAGCCTTCGTAGCGGCGCAATTGGCCTGTGCGGACGCAATGCCGACCGAGCAACAAGTGCGAGGATTGATGAAGGATGTCTCTTGAACGATCGATTGCCGTGCGGATTCAGCGATCACCGGGGTTCTTCTTCCGTGGTTCCTGATCGGGACCGAACCATCGCCCCGGATCCGCTGGCGGCGACCTGCGAGGTCTCCGTCGCCGCGACGGCGCCCCTCAAGTCTGGCGTCGCCGAGTCGGCCCGCTGCCGCGATCTGTCGGTGATCCAGCCAGCAACCGATTCACCAGAAGGAGGGCGACATGTCTAGGCGTTTCTATCCGGCCGAATCCGTCGGCAACGGGGTGTCCACGGCAGTTATCGACCCGACGCGGGCAGGGTGGCAGTACTCGGGCCTTCGTGTCCTGAGTATGGCGGCCGCCACGACTCATGAGTTCACCACCGGGAGCACCGAGATGGCGATCCTTCCCCTCTCCGGCGGCCTGAAGGTCGAAGTGGAGTCGCATTCGTTCCGTCTCGAGGGGAGGGACGATGTCTTCAGCGCAGTGACCGACTTCGCCTATGTACCGATCGACGCCGATGTCCGGATCACGGCACAGGGTCCGTCCGAGGTTGCTCTCTGCTCGGCAGAGGCCGGCCGGCGGATCGACCCGTATCGTGTCGCCGCGCAGGACGTTCGGGTCGAGGTCAGGGGAGGAGGCGCCGGGACCCGTCAGATCAACAACTTTCTCAGCGCGGACGTGGCCGACGCCGACAAGCTCATCGCAGTCGAGGTGCTGACTCCCGAAGGAGGTTGGTCGTCCTATCCGCCGCACAAGCACGACCAGACGACCGAGACCGAGATCGAACTCGAGGAGATCTACTACTTCCGTATCGATGGTGACGACGGATTTGGATTCTTCAGTTGCGCTACCGACGACGGCGAGATCGATGATACGTTGACGGTGCGCCACGGCGACGTCTACCTGGTTCCGCGGGGTTTCCACGGCCCGGCGGCGGCCGCTCCGCAGCATCACATGTACTACCTCAACGTGATGGCCGGCCCGGCCGAGGTGAGGGCATGGCGGTACTGTGATGATCCCCGGCACGCCTGGGTCCGCGATGCATTGGAGCAGAGTCCGCCGGATCCACGTCTCCCAATGACTGGTGCCCGACCGCAGGGGCACGCTTGACACCAGAGTCGACCTTCGGACGTTCCCTACCTGTCGAGGTCCGCCACCGTCTGAGCCGACCATTCACCGACAAGATTTAGCCGAGTAGGCGTTGGAACGTGCCTCGACCTCAGTCGTCGACAGGTTTGGCGACGCTCGGGGCCGACCCCTTTTCCAACCGATTGCCGGTAGGTGGGTCGGGGCGGAGTTATCAGCTCACTTCTTCGATTCGGATCTTGGAGATACCTTCATGGGCCTCGAAGATCGGCAGCAATTGGTCGAACTCTTCATCATTCAGGATCAGCGTGATCGTGGGTACGCCCTTCTTTTGCCCGACGGCCCAGTGGCCGATATCCGGGAGAGGCTTGACTGCCGTTGGCGCAAGTCCCACCATGATTTCTCTGAGATTCCCGATCGTTGCTGGATTCACCACGGTGAGACGCACCGACCATCGGGAGCCCCGGAGGGTTCGAGCTCGGAGCTGGGTCGAAAATCGATCGGAGACCTTGAGCACAATGAGCACGATCAAGGCGGCGATGATGCCCAGGCCCCAAAACCCCGCTCCAACGGCCATGCCGATGGCGGCAATCGACCACAGTCCGGCAGCGGTGGTCAGTCCCTGGACGCTTGCGCCTTGTCTGAAGATGAGACCGGCACCGAGAAAGCCGATACCTGTGACGATCTGAGCGGCGACGCGGGCAGTGTCTGAGCCTTCGAACCCTTCGATCGACAGCACCGTGAACAGGGCGGACCCGGAAGCGACCAAAGCGTAGGTCCTGGTGCCGGCGTCCTTATTCGAGAACTGACGCTCGAGGCCGAGCACGACGCCGAGAGCTGTTGCTATCAGAACACGAAGTCCGCCCGTGAAGGCAATCGTGTCGGTGAGGCGATCGAACCATTCGGCGGCGATGAACATGTTGGCCAACGGTAGCGACAGCATTCGCCTCGGGGCTGTCGACTGGTTCGGGTTGCCCACAGCGTCGAGAGCCAATCCAGGGGCGAGACGGCTGGGTTGGTGGTGAGGGTGCTTATCGGACCGGGTGCCGGGTTCGAAAGGCGCTATTAATGAGGGCGCACCCCATGCTGCCGCTAGCTCTTTGCCACCGGTGCCAGGAACAGCGCCGACAGCGGGGGAACGTCGATCGCCAGTGACCCGTGGTGCGGATGAGCGGCACCCGGCTGAGTAGACAATCTCCCCGGCCGGCGATCTCCACCGCCGTACCGTGCCAGATCGCTGTTGAGCAGCGTCTGCCACCGGCCCGATACCGGGACGCCGAGTCGGTATCGGCGGCGTCGTTTGCGAGACAGGTTGGCAACGAAAACGATTGGTCGACCATCACCGTCGGAGTGGCGGATGAACGAGATCAGGCCCCGTCTGGCGTCGTCGGTGTCTATCCAATCGAATCCTTTCGGATCGAAGTCCAGCCGATGCAGCGCCGGTTCTGCTTGCAGCAGGTGGTTCAGGTCTCGAACCCACCGCTGCACACCGCGGTGGGGCTTCCAACGGAGAAGGTCCCACTCGAGTTCATCGTCGTGGTCCCACTCCTTCCATTGGGCGAGCTCACCACCCATGAAAAGGAGCTTTTTGCCGGGAAGCGCCCACTGGTAGCCGTACATGAGCCGCAGATTGGCCAACCGCTCCGGATCCGGGCCCGGCATCTTGCCCAACAGGGAGCCCTTCTCGTGGACCACCTCGTCGTGAGACAACGGCAACGTGAACTGCTCGAGGTGGGCGTACATCATGCGGAAGGTGATTTCGTCGGGATGGTCTCGTCGTGTGTCCGGATCACGCTCGAGGTGGTCGAGGGTGTCGTGCATCCATCCCATGTCCCACTTCAGATCGAATCCGATTCCACCCAGGTGGGTTGGACGGGTGACACCGGGCCATGCGCTCGACTCTTCGGCGATGGTGACAACACCCGGAAACTCAGAGTGGACCATGTCGTTGACCGACCGGAGAAACTGGTAGGCCTCGACATTCTCGTTTCCTCCATACCGGTTGGGAACCCATTCTCCGGGCTTCCTCGAATAGTCGAGGTACAACATCGAGGCGACCGCGTCGACCCGGAGGCCGTCGATGTGGAATCGGTCCAGCCAGTAATGGGCGCTCGACAGCAGAAAGGAACGAACCTCGCCCCGCTCGAGATCGAAGATCGGACTGTGCCAATCGGGGTGAACCCCCTTGCGTGGATCGCGGTGTTCGTAGAGAGGAGAACCGTCGAACCGCACCAGCGCGTGGGAGTCGGTGGCGAAGTGAGAGGGTACCCAGTCGAGGATCACGCCGACATCGGCGCGGTGGAGGGTGTCGACCAGCGACATCAGGTCGTCGGGCGACCCGTATCGACAGGTGGGAGCAAAGTATCCGGTGCCGTGGTAGCCCCACGAGCCGTAGAACGGATGTTCCACCAGCGGGAGTAGCTCGATGTGAGTGAATCCCTGTTCCGTCGCATAATGCGCCAGGCGGCGCCCGAGTTCGCGGTATGAAAGGTGACCTCCGGTCGAGGAGCGCTGCCACGACCCGGCGTGAACCTCGTACACCGACATTGGCTGCTGTCGTCCCTGCCACTCACGACGGCGGCGCATCCAGGCGCCGTCGCGCCACCGGAACTGCGAGCGCCCCAGAACTGCTTCGACCTTGGAGGGATCGACGAAGTTCCGGCCGAACGGATCGGCCTTGTCGAGTATGCGGCCACGTGCCGACTCGATCTGCAAGTGGTATGTCTGTCCAGCTTCGGCGGTCGCGATCCGTTCCCGCCAGATGCCGTCAGCGGCTCGTCGCAGGCTCCGGGGCGAGACCTCTCCGACGACGCGCACTCGCTTGGCCCGAGGCGCCCAGACCGCGAATTGGAAGCCGCCGTCGGCGTGAGGATGTGCTCCCAGCCAGTCATACGACCGATGGTGGGTGCCGGCAGCGAAGGCTGCGGAGTCGAACCGCGCCGTCACCGAGCCGACCGCCATATGGTGGCGCTTCGCCCGACCAGGGAGACCGAGTTGGGGCCGGTGGCGGTTCCATCCCCCCACAGCCGAACGCCTACCGCCTGATCATCGAACTCGGCGGTTGCGACTCCGTCGCCGACGTTGACGCCGACGATCACACCACCCTGGTCGGTGGTGCGGGAGAAGGCGTAGAGGTCTCGGTCGGCTGTCAGCGTCTGGTAATCCCCGTGTCGGAGGGAATCCTCCGAGGAGCGGAGGGCGATCAGACTGCGAAAGGTCTCGAGAAGACCGCGGTCCCACTCGTCGGATCGGTCCCAGGGGAATCCGGCGCGACAGTCCGGATCGGGTCCGCCGAGAACTCCGACCTCGTCGCCGTAGTAGATGCACGGAGCGCCCGGAAAGGTGAACATGAGCACGGCCGCCAACTTCACCGAATCCGAGTCGCCGCCGACAGTCGAGCCGACCCTGGCGGTGTCGTGCGAACCCAGCAGATTGAGATTCGCCCGATGGGCATCCGGGGCGTACAGGTCTAGATGCTCGGCGACCGCTGCCGCGTACCCGGCAGCGTCGAGAGGGGGGGAGAGCGTGAGGTTGACCGGGGCCACGACTTCCTGGTCGATTCGCTCGCCGGCGGAAAAGCGGAGGTTCGACTCGGTCAACGGATAGTTCATGGCGCCGTCGAACCGGGTGCCATCATCGATCCAAGCATTGGCCGGACCCCATATCTCACCTACCAGGTAGGCCTCCGGATTGATGGCGCGTACCCGTTGGCGCATCTCCTCCCAGAAACCCTTGATGACGATTTCCTCGGGTACGTCGAAACGCCAGCCATCGATTCCGCGGCGGATCCAGTACTCGGCCACCTCCATCAGGTACTCCCGCACCGCAGGGTTGCTGGTGTTCAGCCGGGGGAGGGCGGGGTCGTTCCACCAGGCGGCGTAATTGGGTTTCTGGTTTTCCTGGTACGCGTTGAGCGGGACTTGATCGACGGTGAACCAATCGAGCCACGGTGAGTCCGACCCGTTTTCGAGGATGTCGTTGAACCTGAAGAAGCCGCGACTGGCGTGATTGAACACGCCGTCCAGCACCACCCTGATCTCGCGGTCTCGGCATGCACTCAGCAGCGCTTCGAATGCCTGATCTCCTCCGAGCAGAGGGTCGATCAAGAAGTAGTCGTGGGTGTGGTAGCGATGGTTGCTGGCCGACTGGAAGACCGGATTGAAGTAGATGGCGTTGATTCCGAGATCGGTGAGCCAATCCAGGTGCTCGATCACGCCGTAGAGGTCGCCGCCCTTATAGCCGTGGCGGCTGGGTGGAGCATCCCAGGCCTCGAGATTCGCCGGCTTGGGAACACGGGTCGACGCTGCAAACCGGTCGGGGAATATCTGATAGAAGATGGCGTCGGCCACCCAGGATGGTCTGCTGGTGGGGTTCATCGGATTCAGTCTGCCAGGTCCGGACTGCCCATCGAGAGGCACCGCCCGCCGACCCCGCCGGGGCGCGAATCAGTGTCCAGTATCGGACATTGTTTCATCCTTTGGGGAACACCGTGGATCGGTCGCGGCGTTATTGGTGCGTGAAGGCTCTCGCTGCGTCCGTGGTCATCGTGCTGCTCTTGTTCGTCGGATTGCTGGCGGTCTCGACGCTGGGCGTCCCGGCGCGCCCAACGGAGACGCCCTCCCTCGGCACCCTGGCCGATCCCGGCCGCGTGTACGACCCGGTGGACGTCGGTGACCCGCTCCCCGTCGGCTTTCGCCAGATTCTGCCGCGGGACGCGATTCTTCCGGTTTACGATCCGAAGTTCGTTGCCGCCGCCGACTCCAGTTGGTCCGACGGGACACTCGTCATCGGGCTCGAATTGGACGGCCAGAGCCGTGCCTATCCGGTCGGATTTCTCAACCGGCGCGAGATGGTGATCGACAGTGTGGCCGGGATTCCGGTCTTGGTCACCTGGTGACCACTCTGCGCAACGGCGATGGTCCATCGCCGAGAAATCAACGGTCAAGAGATCGTCTTCGGTAACCAGGGCGCGCTGTGGGGCAATGCCATGACATGGTGGGACCACGACACCGGAAGTATCTGGAGCCAGCCGCTGGGTGAGGCTATTGCCGGACCGCGCCGCGGTCAGACGATCGAGTTGTTGCCGTCGCAGCTGACGACGTGGGGAGCTTGGCGCGAGGCGTATCCGCAGACCCTGGCGCTCGACGCTGCTGCGGGCAGGGCCGGAATCAGCCTCCTGGACACCGTGATCGTGGTGGAACTTGCCGGGGATTCGGCGGCATATCCGATCGGGGCGTTGCGCCAGCAGGGTGTGGCCAACGACATCGTCGGCGGCGCTCCCATTGCGGTGGTGATCGATCCGACCGACGACAACAGGTGGGCCGTGTTCTCCCGGACGCTCGACGATCGGGTCGTCGAGTTGGAGATTCGCTTTGACCAGCTGATAGACCGTGAGACACAGACGGTGTGGGACCCGGTACGGGGCATCGGCCTCGACGGTCCGTTGGCAGGTGAGGTCCTCGACCTCCTCCCCGGAGTTCCGGCCTTCAACAAGGACGTCCCCACCTTCTGGCCGACGGTGCGGTTCTGGCCACCGAGCCGTGTCCTCGAGTCACTCCAGGGTCCAAGTGTCGACGCCTCGGCCGGCGTCAAGTTTCCCGGCGGCCAGTCGACGTTCTGAAGCAGGAGTCGGGAGTCAGACTCTCGCTCGCAGGGCGAATCGATCCGACTCCGGTTGGCCCGCCCCGCGGGCGGCGATTGCTCCCGGAGGATCGGCTCGCCGACCAAAGCGAGGCGATCGCCCAGCCTCCAACTATTCGCGCTGATGTGGGCTGCTAAGGACTAAGGACCAATGACTAAGGACTAACTATCCGATTCCTCCGGCGAGTCGGGCGCCGTGCGGCGACCGCTTGAGGGTCACCATCGCCGCGATCCCCAGCATGGGGCCGAGGGCAAGGATCGGGAAGGCCCATTGCCAACCCCAGGTGTCTGCCAGGACCGGTACCCCGCGGATGGTGACCAATGTCAGCAGAAAGCCGATTGCCGTCTGCAGCGTTAGCGCGGTGCCGCGTTCACTCTCGGACGAGACCTCCGTCGCCATCGTCGAGAACTGAGCGCTATCAGCGACCACTGCAAAGCCCCACACGACGAACAGGGCGACCGTCAAGGGTGGGGCGACGGCGTACACCAAAGGTGTGAGTAGCGCACAGCTGCCCGACACGGCCATCGAGGTGCCGGCCACCAGGGTTCGTCCGCGCCGATCGGCGATTGCTCCGGCGATCCATGCACCGGCCCCTCCCGCCGCAATGACGGCGAAGGTAGCAGTCGGAACCCAGCCGTCACCCCAGCCCGAGGCGAACGCCGAAGCGCTTAGGAAGGCAGCGGTCCAGGTCCACATCGCATACAGCTCCCACATGTGGCCTAGATAGCCATAGGTGGATAGGCGCCATCCCCGATTGCGCAGGATCTTGCCCACCATGCCGAATGAGAAGCGGCCGGTGGTTGTCTCGTACGGACCGTCGGCGACTCCCCACTGCATGATGGCGACACCGACCAGAGCCAGTGCCGAGGCCCCCAGCACCACCCCACGCCAGTCGAATCCGAGACCTCGGATCAGGTGGGGCCCGGCGCTACCGATCGTCAGGGCACCCACCAGGACGCCGAGCGCCATACCCCGGCCGGACCGGAACCACCCCGCCATCACCTTGAGACCGCTCGGGTAGACACCGGCGAGAGCTGCTCCGGTGAGAGCTCGCAGGCCGAGTGCCAGTAGGAACACGTCGCCGTCGAGTCCGACGAGCAGGGCGTTGGCGGCCGCTCCGACGATGCCGCTGATCACGAAGATCCGTCGGCTGTTGAATCGGTCGGGAATCCCGAGAACCGCCAGGCCGAGGGCTCCGGCCACGAACCCGATTTGAACCGCAAGGGTGAGGCCGACGGATTGGCTGGTACTCAGCGACCACAGCTCCTCGAGTTGGGGCGCCACCGCCGAGGCCGAGAACCAAAGGGTCAGCGCCAGGAGTTCGGCGACGGCAACGGCGAATAGGGCTCGTTGCTGTCGCGTCTTGGAGTGTGTGTCAGTCGGCTCCACTGTCGGCGCTCACCAGTTCCTTCGGCGCCTCACCATCGTCCGGCGGAGGCTCGGGGCGCAAGAATACAAAGGCGACGGCGCCGGTGATGATTGCGCCCAGACCGAGTCCCCATGCCAGCGTGTTGTTGCCGATCACCTGGAACGCCGTTTGGGAGAGGTTCTCGATGAAGCGGAACGGTCCTGAACTGTTGAGGGCATCGGCACCCGAGGCGAGGGTCGTTCCCCAGAACCAGACGATGTAGCTGCCGGCGAGAATCAATACGAAGCCCGACACCTTGTTGATGTATCGCACCGATCGGCGGAGCCAACCGACGAGGGAGTGCTGACCGAGTCCGACTGCGACGGTGACTCCCATCAACAGCATCGACATGCCCAATCCGTAGGCGATGAAGGTGACGACACCTGACACGAAGTCGGTCCGCTGCACCTGAAGTGCTACGACCGAGAGAAACACCGGCAGTGTGCACGACAAGGACGCCAGGGCGTAGGAGACTCCGAACGCAAAAATCGATCCGACTCCCTTGCCCTTGCGAGCCCGCTTTGCCTTCGGGAGCCTGACGGTCAGCTCAAATCCCCTCAGCATGGCAATGCCGAGGCCGACGATCCCCACGCCGACGACGATCGCTACCCAGGGTATGCCGCTGGTGATCGCGTTTCGGAATCCTGCGGTTCCGGCCGAGATGAGGATCCCGGTGGTGCCGAATACCACCAGGAATCCGAGTGAGACGATGCCCCCGACATACAGCGCTCGCTGCATGGCAACCACTCGGCTCTCTTCCTCGTCTCCCGTGCCGACGAAATAGGAGAGGTAGGCGGGGAGCATGGCGAAACCACAGGGGTTGACGGTTGCCACCAACCCTGCGGCGAAGGCGAGGGCGAGTGGTGCGTCGATCATGCGCCGGTCAGGTGCTTGTCGATCAGATCGTTCAACTGACCCTCGGTGACGGGTCCGTTGTGCTTGTGCATGATCTCACCGTCGGCCGACACAAACACCGTGAACGGCATTCCGATCCCGCCGAGCTCGGTGTATAGGTCGCCGCGAGCGTCTTCGGCCAGGTCGAACAGCACGCCGGTCTCTTCGATGAGGGCCAGCGCTCGACCCCGGTCATCTTGGATGTTGAATCCAACGAATGCCACCTCGTCACCGCGCTGCTCCTGAACCGGTCGGAGGGCGGCCGACATTTCGGCGATGCAGGATGGGCACCACGACGCCCAGAAGTTGATGACGAGAGGTCGGCCTTGGTAGTGGGCGAGTGTGGCCGTCGTGCCGTCGAAGAAGGCGAACTCCACGGTGGGCACCGCCGGCCCACCGGCGCGGTCCGCCGCACCCGAAGGTGTCGAGTTGCTCGACCCGCCGTTCAAGGCGGCGACTGCGATCAGTGCGACGATCACCGCGCCGATGCCGATCAACCAGGGGAATCTTCTGCGAGTTTGGATCGACATTGTGTCTCCGTGAGGTGTTCTCTTCCATCAACGATGTCATCGTCGAGTCCGATCCGGTGTCTGTCGCATAGGCGACAGTTCACTTTGACGGCTGTTTGATCCACGTCTCGTGTAGGTGCTGCCGGCCGCCCTCATTGGAGATCTACGTGCTCAGCGACGGAGACGGCATCGTGTACAAGCTAGTTCCCACGGTGCCGGAGCGGTAGGTACCACTTACGATCTGCGGGTTCGGCGATCTCTACACTCCCACAGGATCCATGACGTCTCCTCTTCCTTCCGTCGACGTAGGCCTGATCGATCGCGCCCGGCGGCTAATCGCCTGGGTCACCTCGGCGCACGGTGCCGTAGTAATGGTCTCTCTCGTCACCCTGGTCGGATTTGCCCTTCGGATCTGGCACCTGGATACAGAGCCGCTCCACGTCGATGAGATTCGTCAGGTGACCAATGTGCAGGCGCCGTGGGGCGACATCGTTCAATTGTCCTACGGGCTGCAGCAACCGCCCCTCGAGTACCTCATCGGCAAGGCCTTCGTGACCGTGCTGCCGGCGACGGACTTCGTCCAGCGGCTTCCCGCTGCCCTCCTCGGCACGGCTTCCGTGGGATTGGTCGGCTTGGTGCTGATCCGGCAGGGCCAGCGGATTGCGGCGGTGTTCGCCGCGCTCTTTATGGCGATCAGCCCTCTGCTCATCGAGCTCTCCCAGTACGCCCGACCGTATGCCCTCCCGATCTTTCTCGTGATCGCCACGATCGCCATCTACCAGCACCAGCAGCTTGGCGCGAGAGGATGGAAGACCACAGCGCTCTTTGCCGTCGTCGCCTCGCTGGCCATGCTGTCGCGAGCGACGATGCCGATGATCGCCCTCGCCGCCCTAGGCGGTGTCGCCTTGACCAGAGGCTTGGGGAAGATTTCTATCACTCAGCCGGTGAGGTTGGTCAGGTCCGATCCACTTGCTCTGCTCGTGCTTCCGGCGTCCTTTCTGTTCGTTTGGGTCCCGAGCACGCTCTACCTGAACAGCGCCACCAGCCCTCTCTCCAGTTGCTGGACCTGCGACAAGTGGGGTCGCGTTGCCAACGCCGTCGAGAATTTCGGGAACTTTGGTGAGCGGGCGCTGCGCCCGTCCTCGTTGGCTCTCTTGGTCCTGGCCTCGGTGGCAGTCCTCGTCTTCGCAAAGGTTCGATCGGAACTAGCCGGTACCGCCTTCATCTGGCTTCCGTTGCTCGTGACCGCCCCGGCGTTTGCACTGATTCAGGCGATCGTGCTGCCGCCCAACACATTCTTCGCCTACCGATATGTCGCATTCTTCCCTGCTGGACTCGCCGTCTACCTGGCGATCGCAGTGACGGCCCTGGTGCAGGGCATCGATCCAAAACAGCAGCTGCTTCGCCGGACGGCAACACTTCTGGCCCTGATCGTGGTCACCTCGATGGCGGTTGAGATGCTGTCAACCGTCAAGATCCAAGCTCAAGAGCTGGATCTGGCCGACTGGCGGTCCACCGCCGATCACATCGAGGCAATCGAAGCCGAAGGCGACGTGATCGTGTCGATCGACGCCAGGCCACTGTCGCCGGAATCGAAGTTCGGATTCATGGCATCGCCTCGCTATTACGACGGCACGTCGACCTTTGTATCGCCTACCCGAGCAATCGAGCATCCGGAATGGGCGATCGACGCCGACAGATATCACTTCGTGCTGTTCGTGCCGAAGATGGCCGAAGGCTGGGTGGTGCCCGAGGGGTGGGATTTCGTCGAGTTCTCCGAGATGATGATTTTCTCGACGCCGATTCTGCGCAGTCACGAATCTCGGATGGATGCATGGTGGGTGATGACGCAGCAGATGCGGCCCGATGTCGCCATCCACACCCAGGCCGCTGCGGTGGCCCTGGAACACCTTGCCGGAACCTCGTTGTATCCGTGGGAACAGGTAGTCCGCGAGCAGGCAGCGGTGATCGGCCAACTGGATTTTGCCGAAGAACTGCTGGTGGAGGCCACCGGTGGCTGACCCCAGAGAGAGCCAACAGCTGTTGGGCTCGCGGCAGAGCGGACTCCGCGGAGATCAGCTGGGTCTTGGGATGGCGGGAGATGGTTCGAGTATCGGACGGTTCCTGTCCGCCGGTGCCGACTCGTAGACTCGGGCCACCTTCCAGAGAAGTAGGTAGCCATGGCAATGTCTGATGAGCACAAGGCGGCGTTGGCGCTGGGCTTTTACATCTCCTTCTCAGGCATCGTTACGTTCAAGAACGCGGGGCCACTGCGCGAAGTTGCCGCCCAGGTGCCGATCAATCGTCTTCTGATAGAAACTGACTCGCCCTATTTGGCGCCGGTGCCCTACCGAGGCAAGACCAACCAACCTGCGTATGTTCGGCATGTGGCTGAACAGCTCGCCGAGTTGCGTGAGATCCCGTTTGCGGAATTGGCCGAACAGACGACTCAGAATTTCTTTTCGTTATTCAAAGACGCCGATCGTAAATTTGCTTTAAACCGAATCGATTGTTAGAACAAGGTCTATGTGAGCTAAACTAAGCGACGCCATTGGTATTTGCCTCGTCATGAATGAAGAAACCTTTTCCGTTCAGCGTCAACAAATGGTGCGCGAAATCATGGGTCATACGGCCCAAGTCGCCGAGCACATCGAAAAGGCGGGGTTAGCCACACGCGTATTGG
>JACZWZ010000183.1 GCA_022571885.1 Acidobacteriota bacterium | reverse complement strand
GGCCCGTTGACCTCTCCGAACAGCGGATTGCCTGGGAGACCGCTGACGATGACACCGATTCAGCCGCAAATGACCCCACAGTGACCCCACGGGTCGGCTTCCGGATCACTCTCGGGCGCACTCGTTGACCCGTGACTCGCCGAAACCCTGTCGTTAACAGGGCTTCGGTCTGGTCGGGCTGGCCGGATTTGAACCGGCGACCTCTTGACCCCCAGTCAGGCGTGACGGTCCCGTGCGAATTCATCTGCGACTCGAGGTGTGATCGTCGGCTGCTCAGTTCACCGTCGACTGACTGCGGTCAGCTCTCGTCGGGCCACAAGGACTGAAGGATTTCGTTGACCTCATCGGTCACCTCAGCCGAGGGTGGCACCGCAGCAGTCGAGATGGTGTCGAGGATCTCATCGATCTCAGCCTCGCGGGAGTCGATGACCTCAGCGATTGCCTCTTCATTCACCGCCACCGGAAGGCGGTCCTTGTCGTACCAAGTGAGGCGCCGACGCCTCTTCATCTCCGCCGCCGTCGAGTAACCCACCGCCAAAGTGTCCTTAATCCTGGTGTCACGCAGCACCAGACCGCCCATTACCTCCAGGCCAGAGATCTCATCGATGAAGGGTCCGGTCGGCATCCGGGCGATAGCAGCGAACCGCCACTTGCCGAACCTGCGCTCCAGCCCATTGGCTATCGCCTCACGACGCGCCTTCTGGATCTCGTACGCCCGCCTCTGTCGTACCCCGGCGGCTGCCATGAGGGTTGGCCGAAGATCCGGATTCTGGAAGAACTCAATCAGCTCGCTCTTGCGGAAGAAAGGCGCCAGGCCGCCCAATTCGAAATGCTCCTTAGCGATCCGGTTCATCTCGGGTTTCGTGAGCGGTGGTGCAGTGCCTTCCGCGAACGCTGCCTCTACCTGCTCTCGATCGTTTGGCCAGCTCACCTTACGTTCCTCCAGACGCGTGTTGCAGTGGCACACGCTCTCGCTTTCCTCTTCGAAGCCAACACCGGCTTCGCTCCCTCAGGCCATCGATTGGTCCTGAACCACCCCGACCCACTCAGTGCTACACCAAGAGGCAGCTCAACCACCCCGTTGAGTCTCGGTCTCTGCGCGCTGCCCCACCAGATACGCAGATCTGGTCGGCTGTTCGCCGGGATCACCGTGGTCCAGCGTGGTTCAACCCCGTGACCGCGTGAGCGGCCAATGTCCCCAGCTCTCGCTGGTCGTGAAGCGACAACGCCTAGTCCCCAGCGACTGCTCCTCGACCCCACGCCTGGTATCGGCGCCGCCCGGACCGACGAGGATCGCGTGTGCGGCGCCCAGCGCCCGTTCACTGTGTCCCGGTGCCGACCGCATCGCGGGATCCGTCGTGGGCGACGGGAGCGGCCTCGGGACACGTCGGGCCGAATCGAGGCCGCCCAGGCCAGCGGCTCACCCGTAGTGAGTGCCAATCCGATGCCGTCGCAGGGCCGGTGATCAACACTCGCTGCCTCGTGAGCCGCCTGTGGCCGGATCGCTCGTGATCCGGCGTCGTGATCATCCTCACTCGAGTTCGAGCAGCACCTCTTCCAACCACTCCGGGACCGCGTACGGCCTCTGAGCCTCCAAGTTCCGGTTTTCCGAGCGAGGACGACCCCGAGACTTCCAAGGAGTGGGTACACCGAGCCGGCGCGGAAGCTCCCGCAACGTCCGGCTCGTGACGCCCACAGCCAGTGCGAGGAGCTCCTGACGCACAGGAGTATGGTTCTGTCGTTCTCCGCTCAAACGGCATCCACTCATCACACAGCTCCCGCTCGCCCACAGCCGCGTCCCGCACGCCATGCATTGGCTTGACGCGTACCAGTTGATCGCCCTGCGGAACCGACCCTCAACCGATACAACTGCCTTCCGACTCCGCGGCTCGTGACCCACCAATGGCTGTCTCGGGACCAGACGTTCAAGTCGCCCAATGATCGAATCAGCGATATCCGGCGGAAGCCGATACTCAGCAGATTCTGAGGCCTGTCCCCGGTCAACCAGCCGAGGATGATGCGCGGGCCCGAGCTGGAGCAGCCGGTCCAGCGACTCTGCGTCTTTCACCAGGTAGCTGCCAGTCTCGAACACGGCACCACTGTCAGCTCGAAGCGATTCCCGAAAACCGAGGCCCGCCGAAGGTGCCACCATCGCGTAGGCCGCCCCCATGTCTCGGTGTAGGCGAGCGAGCCGGCGGTACTCAGAAGCGCCGCGCAGCAGCGTCTCGTTCACGTAGTTCTTCACCTCAACGCCAGCAACAAGGCGCCCACCGCGAAACACAGCCAGATCCACAGCCTTATCCAGCCAAGCCGGATGACCTGCCTCTGCGTAGCTACCCACCGTGAACCCAGCTACTCCAAGCGACCCAGCAACCGCCACCTCAGCAACCGTGCCCCGAGCAACCCACGACCACCCCGGAAATAGTGGCGCAACCTCCGCCTCAAGCAGACGGCGCACACGCGACGGATCGGGGTAGACATTCCGAAGAAACACCGCGTGAGCCTCGGTACCGCTCCGATGATGCCAGCCAACCCACCCCACACTATCGAGTGCATCGCTACGCAACGATGCCGTGATGTTCCTCACCAGAATCCTCTCAGCCTCAACCGTCGATGGGCGCACGGCCCTGAGAACCCTGGTCGTCAACTCCTTCTTCGACGTCACCAACCGGCGCGGCAACGCCGACAGCACTCCAATAACAACGCGTTCAAGATCACGAAAACCGTTCACTCCCAGTACTACACCGGGCACAGCGAGAAGACTCGGTAAGGGCGAGCCGACGGTGGATTAAGCCGAGGCCTCCTGGACGCTGACGCCTTGGCGTCTGCTTCGTATCGGTAGGAGAGAGCCTCCGGGAGGATCGGGCAGACCTTTGGTGGAGGCTCAAGCTTTGGGGGTCTGCCGGTTACCGCCGAGAGAGCCTTCGACGAAGAGGTCTGACCTCGGAGGGTTCGGAGGCTAGGTCAGTTCCCCACCGTCTCTGCCACCGTGATCGCAGCCTCCTGGGCCAGCCCGCTCTCGAAGCGGTAGGACACTCCGCCCTCCTCCCACAGCAGGGTGTTCCCGGCGAGGCGAAGGGTTTCAAGGATGACCTCGCCATCCTTACCCAGGTACCCGAAGGTGTGAGCGTCGCCGCCGATCCAGTAGCCCGGTGCGTCGCCTACGGCTACCAGCTGCACGCTCGTTCCCTCGCCAACGGACTTCTCCACGGTCGGCGCTTCAAGCGTCCCCTCAAACCGGGTGAATAGAGCGCCGATCCCGGTGGACCTGACCTCGGGTAGATCCTGTCGGGGGAGCCATACCATCGACAACTCGCTCGGTCGCCCCTCTCGAATCCTGACAAAGAACCGGTCTGGCTCACCGAGCGCCGCCGGCCACGGGTCAACCACGCCGAACAAAGCAAGACCTTCGCCGAACGGAACCTCGACCCCTAAACCCTGAATCGATTCCTCGATGTCGGCAGGGATCTCGTCCACCTCGACGATGCGGGTGCGGCCGATCCCGAGCCAGTCGGCGACCGCCTCCCGAACCGGGGTAACCAGCATCACCAGGGCCACGACCGCGACGATCCCCGCCGCCACGGCCGCAGCGGTTCCACCGCTCGAACCTCCGGTGGTGTGCGTGAGATTCCAGGGATTGCGTACCACACCAAAGGCCTGAGTTTCTCCTGTGGGAAGCACCGCGAGTTCAGAGGTCGCCGTCCTTCCCAAGGTCACCAGTCCCGCGGCGTTGATGCGCTGGGTAAAGAAGCTGTCCTCCGGCGCGGTCCACTTGGCATCTTTTAGAAAGCGCATTCCCGCGCAGTAGGGCTGGCCCTTTTGATCGCCACCGATGTCCTTCAGCAAAAAGGGAACCCCGCGAAAGGGACCGTCGGGA
>JACZWZ010000182.1 GCA_022571885.1 Acidobacteriota bacterium | reverse complement strand
ATCGCGTAGGCTCCGATCGTTCACAACCGAGGTGAAATCGATGGGACTCCAGGGACCAAAGACGGCAAAGTGGTTCGAGCGCGGTAAGTCGGCCTTGGTCGATGGCGTGTCTTCGAATTACCGCTATTGGGGTGACGACGACACGCTGGTGATCGATCGAGGCGACGGCGCTCATGTCTATGACATGGACGGCAACCGCTACATCGACTATCAGCTCGGCTTTGGTCCGATCATCCTCGGACACGGGGATGCCGCCGTGGCGGCTGCAGTCGCCGAAGCGGCGGCCGACGGGGTGACCTTTGCCATGACCACCGCCCGTGAGATCGAAGCGGCGGAGGCGTTTTGCGACGCGGTCCCCTGGGTGGAAGGGCTCCGGTTTACCAACACCGGCACCGAGGCCACCATGCACGCCATTCGCCTGGCCCGGGCTCACACCGGGCGAGAGTTGATCGTCAAGTTCGAGGGGGCCTACCACGGCGCCCACGACTACGTCCTGTTCTCGGTGTCGGGGGCGCCGGTCGACAGCCTGGGCAGCCGCCGTTCTCCGGTCCCGTTGCAGGATTCGTCGGGGATCCCGGAGGCGATCCGGTCGCTGATCCGGGTGGTCCCGTTCAACGACCTGGAAGCGATGGAGCAGTTGTTTCGCCGTGAAGGCCATCTGATCGCCGCCATGATCGTCGAGCCGATGCTGGGCAACTTCATGGGTGTGATGCCCGAAGACGGCTACCTGGAAGGCTTGCGCCGCATCTGCGACGAGCACGGCTCGGTGCTCATCTTCGACGAGGTCAAGACCGGGTTTCGCATGGGTCTGGGTGGTGCGTCCGAGGCCTTTGGCGTGGTCCCGGATCTGGGCACCTTTGCCAAGTCGATGGGGAACGGGTTTCCGGTGGCGGCCATCGCCGGGCGCAACGAGATAATTCAGGACTGGGCGGCCGGGGGAGTCCTCCAGGCCGGCACCTACAGCGGCAACGGCATCGGGGTGGCCGCCGCCAAGGCCACCATCGACATCCTGGCCACCGGCGAGCCCTATGCCGCGATAGAAAAGACGGGCACAACCCTCATGAGCGGGATCGAGGGCATCCTGGCCGAGGAGGGGGTGCCGGGTCACATCGTGGGGCACTGGTCGATGTTCGGGATCTCGTTCTCGGAGGAGGCTCCCCGCCAGTATCGCGACTACGCCAACGTCGACGAGGACCTCTACGGCCGGGTGATCCTGGGCATGATCGGGCGCGGAGTGCTGCCCGTCGACGACTCCAGCGAGCCGTGGTTCATCTCGGCGGCCCACTCCGCCGAGGACGTGGCGCTCACCCTGGAGGCCTTCGGCGACTCGTTGCAGGACGCCAAGAAGTGATCGGGGCCGGCCCGCTAGTGTCGGCGCCCCAACGGATGCCGGGGCTAAAAGGCACGCCCGGGAGAGCCGCGCCGCGGTCGAGAAGGATGGTCAGCAATGGCGGATGAGACCGGGGGAGAGCAGCAGGGTGTGACCTCGGACGCCGCTCCCGGCAGCGGTTTTCCCGACCGGGCCCGGGTGGTGATCATCGGAGGCGGGGTGATCGGCAGCAGCGTCGCCTATCACCTGGCCAAGCTCGGCTGGAACGATGTCGTGGTGCTGGAGCGGGACCGGCTCACTTCGGGTACCACCTGGCACGCCGCCGGCCTGGTGGTGTCCGGCGGTATGACCACCCAGACTCTTGCCTGGATGACCAAGTACTCCCGCGACCTGTACGAGGTGCTCGAGGAGGAGACCGGGCTCTCGACCGGGTTTCGCCCGGTGGGCTATCTGCAGACGGCGAGCTCCAACGAGAGAATGCACAAGCTCCATCGCGAAGCGGACTTCATGGGGCTGATGGGGATCGATCGAGAGCAGATCTCTGCTGCCGAGGTGGCCGCGATGTGGCCCCAGATCGATACCAAGGATGTGATCGGAGGGTTCTTCACCGCCAACGAGGGGAGGGCCGATCCCGCCAACGTGGCGATGTCCCTGGCCAAGGGAGCCAGGTTGCTGGGCGTCCGAATACTCGAGGGCACCCGGGTACTCGGGATCACCCAGCAGGACGGCCGGGTCACCGGGGTGGTCACCGACGGCGGAGCGATCGAGGCCGAGTATGTGGTCAACTGCGCCGGCATGTGGGCCAAGGAGGTCGGCGCCCTGGCCGGGGTCTCGGTTCCGCTGCAGGCGATCGAGCACGCCTATCTGCTCACCGAGCCGTTCGAGGGAGTCTCCGCCGATCAACCGATCTTCGAGGACCCCGATCGATTCGCCTACTACCGCGAGGAGACCGGGGGCCTCTTGGTGGGCCTGTTCGAGCCGGTCGCCGCCCCGTGGTCGCTCGACAAGATCCCGGAGAACTTCAGCTTCGGCGAGATCCCATCCAACTGGGATCGGCTGGGGCCCTTCCTGGAGAAGGCGATGGAGATCCTGCCCGTCCTGGAGAACGTCGGGATCCGCAAGCTGTTCACCGGCCCCGAGAGCTTTACGCCCGACAACGGCTTCCTGTTGGGGGAGACACCCGAGCTGACCAACTTCTTTGTGGCCGCCGGATTCAACTCGCTGGGGATCCTCACCGGTGGCGGTGCCGGGTCCATCATCGCCAACTGGATAGTCGACGGTTTGGCGCCGATCGATGTCACCGATATCGACATCGCCCGGTTGCACCCCTTTCAGACCAACCGCCCCTACCTGGAGGAGCGCAGCGTCGAACTGCTCGGCCGGCTGCACTCGACCGGGTCGTGGCCCCATTCGCATCCGAAGACGGCAAGAAATGTCCGTCGTTCGGTGCTGCACGAACGACTCGAAGCGGCCGGGGCCCACTTCGGCGAGTCGTCCGGATGGGAGAACACGTCTTGGTTTGCTCCCCCCGACGCCGAGATCGAATTGAAGCTCACCTACGAGCGGCAGGATTGGTTCAAGTTCCACGCCGCCGAACACGATGCGGTCCGCAACGCGGTGGCCTTGTTCGACATGTCTTCGATGTCGAAGTTCTTCGTGCAGGGCCCCGATGCCGAGGCGGTCCTCAACCGGATCTGCGGCAACAACATCGCGGTTCCCGTCGGCCAGTGTGTGTACACCCAGTGGATGAATGAGCGTGGTGGGGTGGAAGCCGATGTCACGGTGACTCGTATCTCCGAGACCCGGTTCCAGGTGGTGGCGGCCGAGTACTTCCATCGCCGAGTCGAGGCGATGCTGCGACGGGGCACCCCGGCGGAGGCGCGGGTCTACGTCACCGACGTCACCTCGGCCTTCACGCTGTTCAGCCTGCAAGGGCCCGAGTCGCGCAATCTGCTGAGCAAGGTGACCCTGGCCGACCTGAGCAACGAGGCCTTTCCGTACTTCACGGCCCAGCAGATCGATCTGCACCATGGGGTGGGTTTGGCGGCGCGGATGAGCTTTGTCGGCGAGCTGGGCTGGGAGCTGTTCGTCCCCACCGAGTTCGCTCTCACCGTCTATGACCGGATCATCGAGGTCGGTGCCGAATTCGGCCTGGCCCATGCCGGGATGGAGACGCTGGAGAGCACCCGCACCGAGGCCGGCAGGCTCGACTACGGCCTCGACATCGAGAACTCCGACTCACCGCTCGAGGCCAACCTCGGATGGGCCATCGACTTCGACAAGCCGGACGGATTCGTCGGGCGCGATGTGTTGCTCGAACAGCGAGAAAACCGCCCCTACAAGTCACGGCTGGTGCAGTTCCTGCTCGAAGACCCGGAGCCGTTGCTCTACGGAGAGGAACCGATCATCCACCACGGTGAGGCGGTCGGCTACCTCCGTTCGGGCGCCTACGGCCACACCCTGGGCGGCGCCATGGGCTTCGGCTACGTGGAGAACGAAGAAGGTGTGACCCCCGACCTGGTCAAGTCCGGAACCTTCGAGATCCAGGTG
>JACZWZ010000181.1 GCA_022571885.1 Acidobacteriota bacterium | reverse complement strand
ACGTTGGCGGCTCGTCCGGGTAATCCAATAAAGCGGTTGCAACGTCTGGTAGTCGAGGTAGATCTTTACAGACGCTACGTCGAGGTTTGGAACTCGCAGGGCTCCCTCCAGGATGACTGCGTGGCGCAGGTCCCAGCGGTCGTTGGCGAAGGACAGGCCGCTAGGGCCGAAGTTTCTTTCGGGGAAGGTCGGGTAACCGCTTTGGTTCGCGTTGATGGGGGCGGTTTGAACGGCCAGGCCGGGGCGATCAAGTTGGGGATCGCCCGGGCGCTGGCTCAGGAGCCCTCGGTCCTGCTTGCAGACGAGCCGGTGGCCTCGCTGGATCCCGTCACCTCCCACACCGTGATGCGCGACCTGCGCCGGATCAACCAGGACCTCGGCATCACCACGATCATCAACCTCCACTTCCTCGACCTCGCCCGGGCGTACGGAAAACGCCTCATCGGACTGCGCGACGGCGAATTGGTGTATGACGGTGACATCGCCGACGTGGACGAAAGCACCTTCCGTCAGATCTACGGCCGTTCGGTCACCCCCGACGATCTCCTCGAGGGCGTTGACCTGTGACCACGCCCGGGGTGACGCAGACGCAGCGACCCGACCCACCCCTACGAGTTCGGCGGATGGTGCTGCCGCTGCTTATCGGGTTGGCCATCTTCACCCTCGCCGGCTTGACAGGGCAGATCGCGGCCGGGCTCTTATGGGGAGCCATCGGATCGGCCGGAATCTTGACAGCGTTCCGTCTCGGCAAGATCGAGTTCTCAATCCTCGAAGGGGCGATCATCACCCTCGGCATCGTCGGATCTACCTTCCTATCGACCAGGGTGATGCCCAACAACCCCGAAGCCGTAGACGTGCTGATGAGTGTGAAATACGCACTGGCATGGCTACCTGCTGCCGCGGCGGCGGGCATCTTTGTTTTCAGACGAGCAATACGCCCCTCGGGTGCGTTCAATGTGGCAATGATGTGGGTGGGCAGTGCCGCCCTCGCCCTCCCGACGGGTTCGGCGCTCAACGTGATCCATCCCCTCGAAGGGCTGCGGCGGGGAGAGGCTGCTGTTTTCGGAGGAGGCGACTACGCGGTCACTGCTCTCGTAATCGGGATGATTGGACTCGCCGGCCTGTTGTCATACGTGACGATGCTGCCGGCACTGGGGACGACGAGCGTCCTGGTGTTCATGACTCTCTACGCCGGCGCCCAGGTCGGGTTCACAATCCCCGGGTTGATCGAGAACATCGCGAACATCGTCAAGGTCCCCAACCTCCTACCCCCTGATTTCGGCTGGGCCATGGGAGATGCAGATTGGTGGAAGGTGTGGGATTGGGAATTCGGCAGCCCCCACCGGGCCAACCCCCTGGTGGAGACCATCCGTATCGCGGTGATCGCCACGGTTCTCGGAGTCGGAACAGCCCTGCCATTGGCCTTCATGGCGTCAACCCTCACAGCTCCCAACCGCCCTAGCTACCTGATCGACAAGGGATTCATCAACCTCATCCGTACCGTGCCCGACCTGTTCTGGGCGCTGATCTTTGCGACATCGGTAGGGGTGGGCCCGTTCGCCGGTGCGCTGGCCCTGATCTTCTTTTCGATGGCCATCATGTCGAAGCTGCTGTCGGAGACGGTCGATGCCGCCGACCCTGGACCGCTGGAGGCAGCCAAGTCGACCGGGTCGCTCCACTTCCCGGCGGTCAGATCGGCAGTGCTACCCCAGGTGCTACCCAACTACGTAGCCTACGCGCTCTACATCTTCGAGATCAACATTCGGGCGTCGGTGGTACTGGGCATAGTCGGAGCCGGCGGCATCGGACGCGTCCTCGAAACGCAGCGCTCCTTCTTTCGCTTCGACCGGGTGCTGGCAATCGTGATCCTGATCTTCGTGATCGTCTTTGTCATCGAGCAGATCAGCATCGCCCTCCGTAGGAGACTGGTGTGACCGACACTCTGAAGCCCGAATCGGCCATGACCGAACGTCCGAACCGGCCCAAAGGCCAGCAATGGTTCCGATGGGGATTGACCATCTTCATCGCGGTGGCGGCCGTCTGGTCTGCGTTGGGGCTCGAGGTATCACTGAGCCGTGTGATCAGCGCGCCGGCGGACGTGTGGAAGATCCTTTTCCGCCTGGCCCAGCCCGATCTCAGCGCTGAGGCCGTGCAGCGGGCACTGCCCAAGGTGATGGAGTCTTTCTTCATCGCCTGGATCGGCACCATGATCGGTGCCTTCTTCTCCTTCCCACTGGCGTTCCTGGCGGCAAAGAACATCACCCCGGGATCGGTCAACAACGTGGTGCGGCAGTTCCTGAACGCCATCCGCGCGATCCCCGAACTGCTCGTTGCCATGATCTTGATTCCGGTCACCGGTCTTGGTCCGTGGACGGGAACCCTGGCGCTGGGAATCCACTCGATCGGAACGCTGGGCAAGTTGTCTTCCGAGGTCATCGAAGGCATCGACCCTGGGCCGGTGGAGGCGGTGGCAGCGGTGGGAGGAGGGCAGATCGCCCGTATGCGGTTCGCAGTCGTCCCCCAGGTGATGCCCAACATCCTCGCTTACTGGCTCTACCGCTTCGAGATCAACATCAGGGCGTCGGCGGTCCTGGGCGTCGTCGGCGCTGGCGGGATCGGGGCGGAGCTGGTCGCTCAGCTCCGGTTCAGGAACTTCGGCCGGGCCGGGACCGTTCTCTTCCTCACGGTGATCGCAGTGCTGGCGGTAGATATGGTCTCGGGGCGGGTTCGGCGACGGTTAATCAGCGGCCACCCGGAGCCCGGCCCTGTTGCGACCTTCATAGCGGCGAAGAAACCGATGCGCGCACTGATGATCGTCGGTATCGCGGCGGTCATTGCTCTGGTTGTCTTCCTGGCAGTGCAAGTCCAGGCCGATGTCGGAATCTGATCTCGCCCATCGCACCCGGGAGGACGTAGAGCTGTGGGAGGCGGAGCACCTGGCGCCTGCCGCCACACGATCGGTAGACAGCGCGGGACGCGCTCGGCCCGAGGAGCCGGACCGGTACCGAACCGTCTTCGAGCGAGACCGCGATCGGATCCTGCACTCCAAGGCGTTCCGACGCCTCAAGCACAAGACCCAGGTCTTTATGAACCCGGATGGGGACCACTTCGTCACCCGCCTCACCCACACCCTGCAGGTGACCCAGATCGGCCGAGCGCTCGCCCGCTACATGGGACTGAACGAGTCCCTCGCTGAGGCCATCTGCCTCGGCCACGACGTCGGGCACAGCCCATTCGGCCACACCGGCGAGGATGCTTTGACCCCCTACGTGGAAGGCGAATGGCACCACGCCGCCCAGAGCGTGCGCATCTTCGACGTTCTGGAGCCACTCAACCTCACCTGGGAGGTGCGCGACGGGATCAGAGCGCACTCGTGGAGGGTCAAGCTTCCCCCTGCCACTCCCGAGGGGTACTGCTGTCGCTTTGCCGATCGGATCGCCTACCTGACCCACGACGTCGACGACGCCGTTCGGGCCGGGGTCATCAAGCTCGATGATCTGCCCGCGGTGGCGATCACCTGCTTCGGCCCGGCGGGGCCGCGCTGGATCGAGTCGATGATCGAAGCGGTGGTCGATGAATCGGTGGACCGGGGTGTAGTCGTCATGGATCCGGAAGCGCTGGATGCGATGAACCTTCTACGTGACTTCATGTTCGACCGGGTCTACCTGCGCCCCGAGGCCGAAGACCAGAGAACTCGCGCCATCGAGATTATCCGTGACCTGGTTGAGCACTACATCGCTCATCCAGAGAAGGTTCCCCCGACCTATCAACACGACGATGCCGACGGTGTGACCAGGGCGGTCGACTACGTATCGGGCATGACGGATCGGTTTGCGATAAGGGAATGGGAGCAGTTGGGGTAGTCCGACTCCCGACTCCCGACT
>JACZWZ010000073.1 GCA_022571885.1 Acidobacteriota bacterium | reverse complement strand
CGACCCGCGTGATTTTCGCGAGGTAGATGTTACCCTTAAGCTGTTTTTTCGAAGCGGTTTCGTAATCGAAGTCTTCGAGACGGTTCCCGCTCAGCACGACCACCCGGGTCTCTTCCAGGTGGCTGGCGTCGACTAGCATACGTTTGGCCATGTAGATAAGTCTCCAGTACGCGTCCGGCGACACCCGCCTGTACGGCGGGCCGCGGCGCGAAATTCAGATAATCTGGTTGCGTCGTCATCAGAGGTGTCGTCCGATCCTGGGTACCCACGCAGCCCGCGAGTCTCCGCGTGGACCCAAGAGGCCGGTCGCCACGCTGTCCGTGGCATGCGGCCGGAGAAACAGATGGCCGGACCGGCCCCGCGTCGGGCCGGCCCCGCCGGAGGACATCGAGCGCCCTCGAAGGCGGCGCGATATCCGGTCAGCGCGCACCCACGGCCCTGTTGGGGACACGGGCACGACGCACCCATACCCTCGGATCGGTCTCGGACCGTCACCGAGCGGGATGGGGCGAATAACCCGGTTAGACTATCAGGACCAAGGGGCCGGTGCCAGATCGGATTTTCGGGCCGCGGCTTGGTACGGTTTTCCGGACCCGGCCGGTTCGCGGCGCTGGCGTCGAACTTGCTTGGTCGCGACGCTTCGGAATAGATATATTTTGTGGCGACTCGGTTTTGCCACCTTATACCAAAGGTTCTTGTGACCCGACACTGGCGTGCAGCTGTTGCGCGCCGGCAACATCGGGTCACCAACCGCGATCCGGCCGATGACTCGAATTTTCCTACTTGCCCTCTGCCTCGCCGTGGCGGCCCCGGCCGCCCCGACGGCCAGGATGCCGTATCCGACGGACAACCCGCGGCGGCGGCCGATTCGGTCCATCAACGACGACAGTCGGGCACCGCCCACCGCAGTGCCCAGCACCGAGATCGCACCCGGCAGGCCGGCCAGGGTGGCCGAACCGAGCATGTCCTTGGCCACGAGGGTGGTCATCGTGATGGCGACGATGTATCCGGTGCGGCTGATGGCGACTCCGCTGAAGAGCACACCGGTGAGGCGGCGACGTATCTGTACCGGGGCGCCGCCGCCGACATCTAGCTGCGACGGGGGTCGACTCATCTGCCCGATTGGAGGAGGATCTGCCGTCACCTCGGATTACTACCAGGTTCTGCTCAAGGGAGAGGTGACTAGTGCCGAATGACTAGTCACCATGCAGGAGAACAGCACTCGGAAGGTCGAGGGGACCCTGGTGCGATTCCGGCTCATCCGGCGATTCCCACAGGGTGCCCCAATCATCATTGGCACCATTTTGGTGAGCGCGATCGCCGCACTCGATTGGGTCACCGGACCCGACATCTCGGTGTCGCTGCTGTATGCGGTTGCCGTCATTGGGGTGACCTGGCTCGGCACCCGACGCCACGGCTTCCTGATTTCCGGCCTCGCCGCTGCCGAGGGCTTCGGCGCCCACGCCCTGGCCGATGGCGGCCTGGCCGTCAGCGCGGTGTGGAATGCGGCAACCCGACTCGGCGTGTTGCTGGTGATCGCCGCCTTGGTCTCCGCTTTGGCCTCTTCTCTTGTCGAGCAACGCAATCGGGCGATGATCGATCCGCTCACCGGCGCCATGAACCGGCGGTCCTTCCAGCTGATCGCCGAGCGTGAGCGGCTCCGTGCCGGGCGCACCGCCAGTCCGCTGAGCCTTGCCTATTTCGATCTCGACGATTTCAAGGATGTCAACGATCGGCTGGGACACCCGGTCGGCGATCGATTGCTTCGAGTATTTGCCGCCGCGGTGCGTGCCGGTATTCGCGGCTCGGATGTGTTGTGCCGGATGGGCGGCGACGAGTTCGTGCTCTTGCTCCCCGACACCGACGCCCGCCAGGCAGTCGTGGTGGTGGATCGGGTTCGGGGCATTCTGACCGAATGTTGCCGTACCGAGGAGACCAGGGTGACGGCATCGGTCGGGATCGCCACCTACCGGTTCCCGCCGGCAACGGTCGACGCCATGATCGCCGGCGCCGACGAGCTCATGTACCAGGCCAAGGCGCGTGGCGGCGACACCGTGGTCGGTACCGTCGTCATCGGAGCCTGGACTCGCTGGTCCGATCACATTGCCGACACCGAGCATGCGATGGAGTGGGTATAGGCGGCCGTCGGCCGCCGTTTCCCATTTCCCGACTCTTTGGTTGCGGACGGAACTTTCTCCTACCTTGCGACTGGCGCGTCTGGTCGCCGACCTGAGCAACGGCGCCCCCCAACGAGCTCCCGACCGTTGGGGGGGGTAATCTGACGGTCATGAGTGATATCAAGACGATCGACCGTGAAGAGCTCAAGGCCAAGCTCGACCGAGGGGATGACTTCTCCCTCATCATGATTCACACTCGAATCGCCTTCGAGACGGCGCACATCCCCGGCTCGTCCCACTTCCAACCCCACGAGCAACCGCTTTCCGATCTACCCCGGGACAAGGACCGTGACGTCGTCGTCTACTGCACCGATGTTGCCTGCGTGGCCAGCCAGATGGCCTATCACACCATGGTCGCCGAGGGCTACACCAACGTCCGTCGCTACGGAGGTGGCCTCTCCGACTGGGGCGAAGCCGGATACGAGTTTGCCACCGGCGGGGAGTAAGCCCGCGAAAACTCGGTGATCGTCAACCCCTTTGTGGGGTACGTACAAGCTGTTACCCAGGTCTCATCACCGCTGCCGGACGGTAGGTATAACGGTGAGAGAGAAGGGGACGCCCCTGGAATCAGTCACCCACCCGGATCTTGTCGCTCTTGGTCGCGTTCTGCGAGCAAGGATGGATCGGACACTCGACGCCGAGATGGAAGCGGCTCGGGCGGCTGCTCGGCGACGGACATCGATACGTGATCGTCTGCTCGATGCCGAGGATCGCTCTGCCACCGTCTCCATATCGACTCTCGATGGATCGATCCGTCGCGGCATAGTCGACGCCGTCGGATCCGATCATGTGGAGCTGTCACACGCCGGCACCCGGTTCGCCATCGCAATCCAACACATCAGCATTGTCGAGGAGCGCCCGTGAAGGGACGCTTCCAGATGGATGCGAGGCTGGTGGGTGCTGGCTTGCTGGCCGCGGTGACTGCACTTGTCGTTCTGATGGTTACTACTCCACCGGAGAGAACGGCGATCGTCGTTACCGGATCGGACCTTCCGGCAGGGGTATCGCTCGGTGAGCTCGATCTGGCAACCCGAAGGGTCGAGGACGGTACGGGGTTGATCGACGCCGACTCGATTGACGTGCTGAGTGAGCACGTGTTGCGATCCCCGCTTGCTGCCGATTCTCCGATTCCAAGGTCACTTCTCATCACGCCCGTAGATGAGCGTGGGGTCGACCTGGTCGGCCTCGACCTGGAGTCGGCGGCCGCCGTCCACGGCAGATTGACGAGTGGTGATCTGGTCGACGTCTATGCCGTCGCCGAGGAGGCAGAGTTGATCGCCGAGTCAGTGGCGGTAGTCGATGTCGAGGTAGAGAAAACGTCGCTGGGGTTGGGGCGAGTGCGTCTGATAGTTGCTGTTGGTGGTGACATCGGTCCGAGACTGATCGCGGCGAACGAGCGCGGCACGATCCACCTGGTGAGGCGAGGATCCTGATGCTGCGGGTTGCCACGATTCTGTCAGCTCGCGAGTGGGAGCCACGACTGGTGGCGGCGGCTCGCGAATCTGCCGCCGTGAAGCTCGTATTGCGCGCCTACCTGCCGGAGGAAGTCTCCCGCCGAGCGGATTCGATCGATGTTGTTGTCGCCGGGGCCGAGACGTCATGGGTGACTCCGACGCGCGTCGCATCCTGGCGAAGACTCGGAATTCGCGTGGTGGGAGTTCATTCGCGTGCCGATCAACCAGCTATCGACCGACTGAGCGCGGGAGGAGCCGACCTGATCCTCGAAGAGGATCTCGATGCCGAGCAGCTGGTTCGCGAGATAAGGATGCTCGACCCTCGATCACGCGATCAGCCGGATGCGAGAGGTCGCGTTTTTGCCGTCACCGGCGTTCGGGGTGGCCCAGGCCGGACGGAAGTCGCAATTGGTCTGGCGTGGGCAGCCGCCGGGAAGGGGGAGGCCGCCTTGGTCGACGCCGACCTGGCGGGACCATCGATTGCTGTGCGTTTGGGGCTTCCCCCTCGGCCTGATCTGGCGGATTGCGTGGATGTCGCTCTCGATCGCGGCGGTGATGTTGTGAACGCAGCCCAAGCGATCGGCCGGCTTCGGGTGGTTCCTGGTGCTTTGCGCTCTGCCGGGATCCGGCCTGAGTCGGCCGTAGATGTGGTGGAGGCCTTGGCAAACGCGGGCACCGTCGTGGTCGATGCCGGGCCCTGGACGGAGGCATCGACGGTCATCGGATCTGCGGATTCGGTGATCTTCGTGGTGGAGGCCAGCCCGGTCGGGATCGTCCGAGCGTCGCGTATCGTCGACACTTGGGTCGGTGCCCCGCCGGTACTCGTGCTCAACAAGGTTCGTCGGAATCGGAGGGACGACATGATCACGGCCCTCCGTAAGTGGTCAGGACTCGAACCGCAAGTGGTGATTCCGCTCCGGATGGCCATTCGGACGGCGTCGACCAGTGGTTCTGCTCCCCATCGGAGCCTGGTTAGGGCCCTCCACCAAATTGTCGGAGGGATGTCGCGTGGCGGATGACCGTCTCGGCTTTGTCGGCCCGCTTCTCGACGATCCGCTGGTGGAAGAAATCATCATCATCGGTGGCGGTCGTACCTTTGTCGTTCGCGGCGGGGAGAAGGAACTGCTGCCGCAGATCGTCGACACGGCCGCCATCCGGAGGCTGGCTGACCAGTTGCTTGCCGGAACCGGGCGGCGTCTCGATCTCGCCTCACCAATTGTCTCGGCGCAATTGAAGGACGGCAGCCGTTTGCACATCACCGGACCACCGGTCACGAGCGAGGACCGGCTCAACATCCAGATCCGCAGGTTTGTCGTGATGGGTGGCGGGCTGGATTCGCTGGTAGAGATGGGGTCGCTACCGGAGTGCGCCGCCGACCTACTGCGGGAGGCAATGAGGGGCGACTCGACCATCCTCGTTGCGGGTGCCCCCGGCGCCGGCAAGACCACTCTCGTCAATGCCCTGCTGTCGGAGGTGCCGCCGGACCGCCGTGTCGTCACCTGCGAGGAAGTGTTCGAGATCCAAGTGGATTTGCCTGATCTCACCCAGATGCAGACCCGCGACTCGGGCCTCGATGGTGGTGGCGAGATCTCCCTGCGCGACCTGGTGAGATCGTCGTTGCGGCAGCGTCCGGATCGGATAGTCGTGGGTGAGGTCCGAGGTGCTGAAGCCCTCGACTTGCTCCTCGCTCTGAACGCCGGTTGCGCCGGACTCGCAACGTTGCACGCCAACTCCGCTCGAGATGCCCTCCACAAGATGGTGGGCTACTGCGTGTTGGCCGGCGAGAACGTCGTCATCGATTACGTCCAGTCGGCGTTGGCATCGGTGATCGACATGGTTGTGCATCTTCGCCGCTCCCCGGCGGGCCGATTCGTCGCAGAGATCATTCGGGTTGCTGATCGACTCACCGAAGGTGATTTCGACACCCGGGTGGCCTATTGGCGCGACTCCGACGGGTTGGGAACCGTATGCGCCTGATCCTTGCCACTGCCGCCGGCGTGGGTGTGTGGGCACTCATCGGCGGTTCTCGAACGGTTTCTCTGCCGCGCCTGCCCCGATGGTGGATGGGGAGTGCTCTCGTCGGGCTTCTTCTCGGTGCCAGTGTCGGAATCTCCTGGGTTTTGTCGCTGGGAATGGGTGCGGTACCGATCATCATCGTGGAAGCGAGACGACGTTCCGCCCGACGCAGAGCGACGGCTCGGATCTCGTCGCGATGGCCCGACTTCCTTGCCGTTGTCCGTGGTCGCATCGCGACGGGAGAACCACTGCCTGATGCAGTCAGAGTTGCCGCCCGGTCGATGGGTGGACAGTTCTCTCGCCTTGATCGGTCCTGGGGTGGTTCCTTCGAGGAGGCCTTGAAAGAGGTCCAGGCCGAGTGGGAGGAACCGATCGCCGATCGGGTGCTCACCACTATCCGGGTGGCGACCGAGACCGGCGGCGCTCGTGTCGATGCCGTTCTGTCGTCGCTGGCGCTCTCACTGGCCGACGAACTCCGAGTGCGGCGGGCTCATGAAGCGGCCGTTGCACAGCAGCAGATGACGGCAGGGGTTGCGCTGGTCGCTCCCTGGCTGATTCTTGCTCTCAGTGTGGCGACGAATCCGCAGGCGAGCCTTGAATTCTCAACCAGTACAGGTCACTTCGTGCTGACGGTCGGGGCGGCTGCAACCGGAATCGGTTACTGGCTGGCGCGTCGCGCCGCACGGCTGAGTGAACCGCCTCGGGTGTTCGGATGACGGCTCTGATGGCCGGCCTCGCCGTCTTCTTGATCGCGGCAGGTTTCCGTCGGCCGGCCACCAGCGTGGTTGTCGCTCCGTACGTCGGGGGTGCTGTCGTCGGATTCGGGAAAGAGCACTTCGTTCTTCCAGAGGAGTCGGTTCTATGGAGCGGCATCGGAGCCGTGCTGGGTGCCGTTCTCGTCCCCATCCCGTGGGTTCTGGGCCTGCTGGTGGGAGGCGGCTTCGGCTTGGCCTCCGAGGTCGGGTTGCGGCGTCGCGCCCGCAACAGAAGGCGACGACAACTCGGCTTTGAGCTTCCGGCGATTGCCGATCTGTTGGGTCTGTACGTCCTGGCGGGCGAGTCGGTTCTTGGAGCGATGCGGCGAGTGTGCACCGAGGCATCGGGTGTCGCCGCCACCGAGCTGGGTGCTGCGATCGATCTGGTGGACGAGGGAAGTGCCCTGGTCGAGGCGGTGCGTGACGCTGCCCGCCGGTCGTCACATCCCGACGGGGCGCGTCTCTACGAGCTTCTGGCCCAGGCCCACCGCAGTGGTGCTCGTCTGGTCGACGCACTCGAGATCTTTGCTGCAGATCGCCGATCCTCGATCGCTCGTGAGATGACCGTAGAGGGAGGTCGTCGGGCTCTCATCGGATACGGACCGATCCTGGGGCTGATGATCCCTACGACGCTTGCGTTTCTCATCTACCCGACCCTGGCGGGGCTCGACGCACTCGCCGCCACACCATGAAGAAAGGAAACACCCATGGTCCGATTGATGCACCGTGTCCGATCTGTCGAGGAAGGAGTCACAACCGTCGAGTGGTTGGGGATGGCCGCGATCGCCGTCGTCGTAATCGCACTGCTGCTCCCTCAGATTCGATCCTCGGCCGGCGATCTGTGGGCTTCGATTGCCGGGCAGCTGACCGGATTGTTCGCCTGAACTCACCCGTCGAGGATGGGAGTGCTGTGATCGAGGGGATTGTCGCCGTCGCGATCGTGTTCATCCTGTTCACGGTGGTTGCTCAACTGGCGATAGCTCTTCTGGCGCACCAGGCTGCCGAAGCGGCGGTTGCGTCGGCGGCGCGCCAGGCATCTCTTCGACCCGGACTCTCGGAAGAGGAACTCTTATCCGATCTGCGAGCGACGGTGCCGGGAGCCGGGCACATCGAGGCCGGTCTGGCCAACGACGGGCGGTTGTCGCTGGCCTGGGCGACCTTCGAGTTCTCACCTCCCGGTCCAATGCTCAGATCCTTCGTGTTCTCGGTTGAGGCGGAGGTGCCTGTTGTCGTTGCACCGTGAATTGGGCTCGGCGTTGATCGAAGCGCTTGTGATCGGTTCGGTCTCTTTTCTGATAATCGTGGCTGCTCTGTCCGCCTCGATCCGCATTGCGGTCAGCGGAGCCGAGTTGCAGGAGGCTGCCCGCGCAGGTGCGGTCCACGCCGCCCGGCACGGGGATGTCGACTCGGCTCGGCAAGTTGCTGCTGCCCTCTTTCCAGGGATCGGCATCTCGGCTCTCCGGATCGACGACCGAATCGTCGTTGTGGCGACCGTCCTGGTCGACCTTCCTCATCCCCAAGGGTGGGCGCAGGCGGCGCTTGTCGGTCGCGCCGAGATGCCGCTGGCACCGTTCCGGTCAGATCGTGGGTGAGCGTGGCTACGGATCGGTGTTGGCGCTGGCACTCTTATTTGGCGGGGTCCTGCTGATCGGAGTCGCGGTAGATGTCACACGTTTGATCGTGACCTGGAGGGAGACCTCACACCTGGCCCATATCGCGGCCGAGACGGGTGCCGGGTGGGTCGAGCCCGGAGCCCTGTATCGGGGAGAATTGGTGGTCGATATCCCTGCCGCCGAGGCCGCTGCGCTGGCAATTGCTTCGGGTCCTCGGCGCTCCGTTGAGGTAGACGCCGACTCAGAGGAGGTGTGCGTCACCGTGGAGCAGAGTGTCTCGCCCGGGATCACACGGCTCGCCGGGGCTGCGCCCAAGACGGTGCTGGTCACTGCCTGCGCCACCCCCAGGCAGGGGTGAGAGTGAACCGGCCACCCTCGCGATCTAGCCCTCCACCAACCTCCGCGCCGCATCCCGATGCTTCTCGGCCAGTGAGCCTTCGTCGATCGTTCGGTGGGCGTACTGGTTGATGACAGCGTTGCCCTCCACGTAGACGTCGCGGGCCGGGACCGGACCGCACAGCAGCGCTGCCGCCACCGGGTCGTGTGATCCGGCGAATTCGATCCGATCGAAGTCGAGGGTGAAGAAGTCTGCCCGTTTTCCCGGCTCCAACGAACCGATATCGTCGCGGCCGAGGACTGCGGCCCCGCCGATCGTGGCCAACTCCAGCGACTGCCTGGCCGGCAGGGCCTCGCCTTCGCCGACGCCCGGGGCGACCGACAAGCGTTGCAGCATCATCGCCTGGCGGGTCTCCTGGAGCATGTTTCCGGCATCGTTCGAGGCCGAACCATCGACTCCGATCCCTACCGGGACACCCTGAGCCAGGTACCGGGCGATCGGGGCGATCCCCGACGAGATCAGCATGTTCGAAGTTGGGCAGTGGGCGACCCCGGTTGAGGTCTCGGCCATCCGGGCCGACTCGTCGGTGTCGATGAACACCGCGTGGGCGAACCACACGTCGTCGCCCAGCCAGCCGAGGTCGGCTGCGTACTCCACCGGACGCTTGCCGAATTGCTCCAGGGTGTACTGCTCCTCGTCCTTGGTCTCGGCCAGGTGGGTGTGGAGCCGAACCCTCTTGTCCCTGGCCAGAGCCGCCGACTCCCGCATCAGGTCCTCGGTCACGCTGAACGGCGAGCATGGGGCCACCACCACCCGGGTCATCGCTCCCGGCGACGGGTCGTGGAAGGCGTCGATGGTGCGGAGGCAGTCGTCAAGGATCTCGTCTGCGGTCTGCACCACCGAATCGGGAGGGAGGCCTCCGTCCTTCTCGGACCGGCTCATAGAGCCGCGCGAGGCGTGAAACCTGACTCCGACCGTCTGGGCGGCCTCCATCTGATCGTCCACCCGGGAGCCGTTGGGCCACAGGTACTGGTGATCGAACACGGTGGTGCAGCCCGACTTGGCCAGTTCCAGCAATCCGAGCGTGGTCGAAATCCGCACCGCATCCGGGGTCAGGTTGGCCCATACCGGGTACAGGGCCTTGAGCCAGGCGAACAGCCCGACGTTCTGGGCCGGGGGATAGGCCCGGGTGAGGGACTGGTAGATGTGGTGGTGGGTGTTCACCAGGCCCGGCAGAACCAGGAGACCCGAGGCGTCGAGCACCTCATCGGCGGTATCCGGGAGGTCGGAAGCGACGCCGACCTGTTCGATCACCCCGTCCCGGGCGAAGATGCTTCCCGAGGCGATTTCACGGCGATCACCGTCCATCGTGACCAGAACCTGAGCGTTGCCGACGAGGAGAGTGGACATGGGGGGGACGCTACTCCCGTAACCAGAAGACTCCCCGCGTGGGGGAGTCTTCCTGGATCAACGAGCGTCGTTGAGTCCGGGGACTCGGGGACGCAGGTTGGGGTACTGGGCGGCTTCGAAACGGGGGAGCTGCCGGCGGCGCCGGCGACGCCTTTTGATCGCGCTGAACATCGTCTTCCTTCTGATTGCGAACCGGGGAAGGTAGGCGGTTCTGGGAGTTATGTGAAGCAATTCACCGGTTCGACGAATATGGCGCCGAGGCCGGTATGCGGCTATTGCTGTCTTCTGGCGTGGGTGTCGGCGTCCTCGGCATTCTTCAGGATCGCCTGGTAGACCTCGCGTTGATTGGCTGCGGTGAAGTAGGAAGTGTCTGCGTCCGTCGGCGATGAGCGCGGCCACTTCCACCCATACCCCCAGCGCCATGGTGTGGGAAGGAAGCCGACACCGGCGAATCGAACGCCGAGCCGGCGAATTCCGGCACGCCTCCAATGAGCCGTCTGGCGCATGCACTTGTAGAAGGCGAGGTCGGCTTGTTTGCGATCGCGCCTACTACCGCCTTGCCAGTACAGCCAGTCGTGTCTCACGCAGCACGCGGCGTGGTCGTACTCGGTCACTGCGGTGCAGTGGTCCGAGGTGAATGGTTTGTCGATTGGGTCCCCGATGTCGACTTGCCCCAAGGCTACGCCGGTGGGATCACTCGCCGTTGCCTTCCCACATGGCCCTGAATTGGGGGCTCGAATCCATTAGCTCGTCGAGGGTGCCGATAGCGGCGACCCGGCCATCGTCCATCACGATGATCTGATCGGCACGTTGCAGGGCGGGTAGCCGGTGCGATACGACGAGGCTGGTCACTCCTGCCCGATCGCGGAACAACTGTTCCCACAGCAGCCGCTCCGTCTCGACGTCGAGGGCGCTCGAAACGTCGTCGAACACCAGGAGGTCGGGGCGGCGGACGAACATGCGCGCCGTCGCCGAGCGCTGTATCTGTCCACCGGACAGTCGCACGCCCATCGGCCCCACCATCGTCGACAACCCCTCAGCCATGCCCGCCACGTCGGTGGACATCACCGCGGCGTCGATCGCCTCCATGATCTGCTCCTCCTGATCGCGGCGACCCATCAGCAGATTCTGCAGCAGGGTCATCGAGAAGAGTCGTGGCACCTGGGGGGTGTAGGCCGAGCGAGGCGGGATGAAGAACGTTGCCGGATCAGCGATCACTTCACCGTTCCACGACACCGTGCCGTGGTCCATTTTCACCAATCCGAGAATCGATCGGAGCAAGGTGGTCTTGCCGGCGCCGATCCTGCCGGTGATGACGGTGAAAGAACCGCGGGGCACGCCGAAGGTGACTTGGTCGATTCCCGCCTCCGAACCCGGATAGTGGAAGGTGAGATCGTCGATGTCGAGTCGCTGCAGCGGAGCAAAATGCGGCGGGATCACGTCGGGCTCGGTGAGTGGGCCGGACAGGTGGAGCGCCTTCGGCTCGACCAGGCGCATAGGGTCGCCCTCGCCCATCAACTCGATCATTCGGCCGAACGACACCGCTGCCTGTTGGTAACGGGCGATGAACAGTCCCACGAAGAAGACGGCGTCGGTTACGAATCCGAGGAAGTAGACGAATACCGCAAACTCACCGATGGTGAACTCGCCGCTGCTCATTGCCCCGGCGGTCACGATCAGGATGATCCCGGTCCCGATGCTGATGGTGTTCCAGAACAGCGACTCGAGCGCTGAGGTGAGCACCCGGTCGCGCACCATCACAGTGCGGCGTTCCTCGTTGAGTCGTCGGAAGTGGGCGATCATCGGTCGCTCGGCCCCGGCCACCTTGACCGACTGGGCCGAACCGAACATCTCCCCGATGGCCTCGGTGATCCGGCCGGTGGCCTCGCGGGCGGCTTCTCGGTATCGCTTGATTCGGCGCCGTGCTGCGGCCGCGATCCATACCACGGCGATCGTCGGCGCGAACACGTAGAAGGTGAATTCACCGTCGATTCCGACCAGCACCCATATCGCCACCGCCGAAAAGGTGAACAATCCGAGCATGTCGATCGTCCAGGCGAACGACTCCTGGATCTCGTCGACGTCGTCCCGGAATCGGCTGATCGCCTCTCCCGGCGACTCGTTCATCGACTGGGCGCCCGGAAGCTCGAAGATCTGTTCCAGCATGTTGCGGCGCAAGAGGGTGCTGATGCGAAACACCAGATGAATGTCGTTCCACATTCCGAACACCATGATCGAGATCCGGGCGAACCCGTATGCAACCATGACCGCCACCAGCGTCGCCACGGTGAACCCGGTCGTCGCCTCGCCGGTTATCCGGTCGAAGAAGGCGCGTGTGATCAATGCGGGGATCACCGGCATCACCCACATCGTGGCCCATATCGCGACGTTGGTCAGATAGCGGCGCTTGCGGAAGGTGATGAGGCGCTTGCCGAGCTGGGCGGTGGGGATCTTTTTGCCGGTCATGCCAGCAGCTCCTCGATCCCCGTACGCAGCAGGCCCGCAAAGCGAGAGTCTTCGTCGGCGGCGAGAGTGGCGCGGTCGCCGTGCTCAACGACCCTGCCGTCTTCGAGGATCAGGATGTCGTCGGCGCGTTCCACAGTCGCCAAGCGGTGGGCGATGATCACGCCCGTTCGCCCTTCGAGTAGGCGATCCACCGCCCGTTCGATCAGGGCCTCGGTCGCCGGATCGAGCCGGGACGATGCCTCATCGAGGATCACCAGGCCGGGATCGCGCAAGAAGATGCGAGCAAAGGCGAGCAACTGCGCCTGGCCGGCCGACAACCCGCCTGAGCCAGATTCGAGCATTGTGTCGAGTCCTCCGGGGAGCGACCTCACCCAATCGCTGATCCCGAGGTCGCCGAGCACCGTCCAGATGTGCTCGTCGGCGATCGACTCATCGAAGAACGTGAGGTTGTCGCGCACCGTGGCCCGGAACAGCTGGACTTCCTGGGTGACCATCCCGATGCGGGCGCGGCGATCGTTTCGCTCCACCTCGGGAAGGGGAATGCCGCCGAACCTGATCTCGCCGGCGGTGGGGTCGTAGAGCCGGGTCAGCAGCCGTGCCAGCGTGGACTTCCCGCTCCCGGTTCTTCCCAGCAGCCCGATCACCTTTCCCGCCTCCAGCTCGAGGTCGAGCCCTCTGAGCACGATCTCACCGTCGGAATCGTCATCTTGGTAGGCGAAATCGACGCCGGTGATCTCGATGCCGAGTGCTCCGGCGGGAAGAGTGCGGTTGCCCTCCTCGGCCAGCCGGGTAGTCGCCGCGAACAACTCCTGGACGCGCTCGATCCCGGCACCGGCCTTCTGCAAGTCCTCCATTTGGGTACGGATCTGCTCGACCGGGTGACGCAGCATGTCCGTGTAGTGGAAGATCAGGTAAACCGAGCCGATGGTGATCGCCCGGTCGCTCAGCAGTGCAGAGCCGAGCCAGAAGACCATCGCCAGCCCGAAGACGTAGACGCCGATCGATGTTCCCCACATCACCGCGAAGCCAAAGCGGCCCCTCACTTCGAGCGGGAGCCACTCACGGTGGACTTCGGTAAAGCGGTGCATCATGTAGGGGACGGCACCGTTGGCCCGGATGTCCTCGGTGCCCCCCAGTTGCTCGCCGAGGAAGCCGAAGAACTCGGCTCGCTTGCCCCGAACTGCCCTCCACCAGGGAATGGCGACGGATTGCATCCCAATCATCGCCACCATCGCAACGACGGCGAATCCGGTCATTCCGATTCCGACCCAGGGATGCTCCCGCCACAGCAGGACGATCACGGCGACCAGCAGCACCAGGTTGCCCGCCACGTGAACCACGAACTTGGAGAAGAAGTTCGACAGGGTGGTGACGTCGCCGTCTATTCGTTCGATCAGTTCGCCGGGTGAGGTGCTCTTGTGAAAGGACATGTCGAGGTCGAGCAGATGCTCGGCCAGATCGGCCCGCATCTCGTTGGTGGCGGTCCAGCCCACGTGTTCGGCGAAGTAGGTGGCGGCGACGTTGAGCGCCTGGTGTCCCACCGCCAACAGGATGAACACTGCCGCCAAGCCGAGCAGTTCGCTCGGTTCGGAGCCGTCGAGGGCGCGGTCGATGAAGCTGCGGATCAGTTGTGGATTGACCACCTGGAAGGCGATGCCGGTGAGCAGCAGCACCCACAGCGCGATGACCCGGGTGCGAAGCGGGCGCAGATAGTGCCGTAATAGTCGCCAATAGGCGCGTACCGGGATCATGGGGCTCCTCGATGTTCGCGGCGCGAGCGCGTCGAATTCGGGGGATTCAAAGGGGGGACGGGGCCGGTGAGCTCCGCCTCGGGTCCGCTATCGGACCGGGTGGGTCACCGGGTTCGGGACTGAGCCTTTATGAACATCACGGGTACCTCCGTCGAAGAGCCGACGGCGTGATGCTGGCAGGAATGAGGGTGGGGGTCAATCTCTGTCGCCACCTCGCTGCGCTCGGCGGGCAATCTGACTGGTGACTGGTGACTGGTGACTGGCGACTCCTAGGTTACGGTCTCCGAATGCCACCGACTCCAGAGGCCTCACGCCGCTCGTGGCGGATTGGGTTCA
>JACZWZ010000180.1 GCA_022571885.1 Acidobacteriota bacterium | reverse complement strand
CAGCGCAGCTAAACAAAGCGCCGTCTCCAGTATCGATCGGCAAGCCTCCGAGATGACTCGGCTCTCGGATCAGATCTGGGCCTTTGCGGAGACCGCGCTGCGCGAAACCCGCTCGGCCGCACTGCTCGCCGACTACGCCGAGGCCCAGGGCTTCGAGGTTGAACGCGGCGTCGCAGAAATGCCCACCGCATTCGTGGCCAGCTTCGGAAAGGGCCGGCCGATCATCGGCATCATGGGCGAATACGACGCGTTACCGGGGATTTCACAGAAAGCCCAGACCGCGAAGGAAGCACTCGAAGAAGGCGCGGCGGGACACGGCTGTGGCCACAACCTCTTCGGCCCCGCGAGCCTCACTGCAGCAGTCGCGATCAAGGAGTTGATCGCCGCGGGAGACCTCGAGGGCACGATCCGCTTCTACGGGACGCCCGCCGAGGAGATAGGGCCGCCCGCCAAGACGATCATGTATGAAGCCGGCGTCTTCGACGAGGCCGACGTCTTGATCCGTAGCCACGGCGCCAACGAGACGGCCCGGGGTCGCGCCGGCTTCGGCGTCTGCTGCCTCAACATCAACGAAGTCAAGTACACCTTCAAAGGAAAGTCGGCCCATCAGCGTAGCTCCTGGCACGGGCGCAACGCCCTGACGGCAGCCGTCCAGTTCTACACCGCCGTCGATCACCTGCGCCCGACGTTCCGGCCCGAGGCGTCGATCCAGGGGGTGATTCCCGAGGGCGGCATTGCGCCCAACGTCGTGCCCGACCGCGCCGTGGTGGACTATTACTTCCGCTACCCGGACGAGGTCTACCTCGAACACATGCAGCAGATGATGGACAACGCCGCGCGGGCCGCAGCCCTGGCCACCGGCACCACGGTCGAGATCGACCGCTATGGAGAATATCGCGACGGCATCACCGTGGGCAGCCTCGAAGAACTCTTCTTTGCCTACGCCGAAAAGCTCGATGCGCCGAAGCGCAATCCCGAGCTGCAACGCCCCGCCGGCTACGAAGAAACCGGCTTTGTGACACGGGGCATTCCGGGCGTCGGCATCAGCGTCTTCACCTCGTCGGCGGCGGGGCATTCCTACGAGCGCTGGGAAGACTCGATGAAGCCCGTCGGCCACACCGGCTTTCTCCTCGATGCCCAGATCATGGCCGGCGTCCTCTATCATTTCCTGACCGAGGAGGACTTTCGCCGCACCGTCCGGGAAGAGCACCAGATCCTCTCGAGCCTCTTCGACCAGTATCTGGAGCAGCTCAAAGAAACCTACGGCGATGAGATCGGGACCGCCACGCCCGGCCGGTAGGACGAAAAAAGAATGGTTCGCTCCACGCCTCCGTATGAACAGCGGGTGTCACCGGGTCGGGCGTAGCTTACGGGTAGATCGAATCACCCAACCCAACCGGTACCGGCTATGCAAACCGTCTATACGACCCTTATCGACTGCACGCCCGAGCAACTCTGGCCCTGGCTCGAAGAACCCGACAAGCAGAAACAATGGATGGAGGGGCTGCTCGAGAATGTGAGCACCAGCGAGGGGCCCACCCGCGTCGGCTCCACCTTTCGCATGACGATCCAGGAAGGCCGTCGCGTGGCGGAGTACGAGGGTGAGATCACCAACTATGACCCCCACCGCCGCCTGAGCATCAAGTTCTGGGGCGAGATGTTGCGGGGCGTCGAGATGTACGTGGATTACCAGCTCCAGGACCTCGGCGGCCGCACGCGCCTCGACTACATCTCCTCCGCCGATACCTCGGGGGCCGGCTTCTTCATGAAGCTGATGCTGCGGCTGTACAAAATCTTCGGCATGGCGCAGTTGAAGCGCTTCATGAAAACGCTGAAGCACCTCGCCGAAGCCGACGCCGCGCCGGTGCCGGTAGCTGGTTAACCGGCGGTCCACGCCCACGGTTTGCGCGTCGTCGGCCATATGCAGCGCACCACCTGGACGCAGGCGGCCCGCTTCGGCATCGACGCCGGCCGCGCGCAAGGCCGCCACCTGATCCTCCATCAGGGCGACCAACAGCGAGACGACTGGTCGCAGCACCAGCTCGAGCACGGCCACCGGGCCCGACACGGCCAGGCCAACCCGATCGGCGTGACGCACCGCGTAGGTCTTGGGGATCGCCTCGGCATAAATGAACAGGACGATCGTCAAGACGACTGAGGCAAGGGTCACTCCCAACGACCCGAACCAACCCTCGGCAAGGATTCCCACCACCGTGGCCGCGACGATCTGCGAAAGCAGAGCCATCAGGAGGATCGTATTGAGAACGCGGGGGAGCCTACCGATCAGCTGAGCAAGCCGCTCTCCCCGCCGGCCTTCCTCCTTAGCAAGCGTCGCTGCCCGTACCGAGCTGACCCGCAGCAATGACGTTTCTGCCGCTGCCAGAAACACCGCAGCGCCAAACGCGACCACGAATACGATGATCAGCGGAACGTCGGCCGGCATCTCACCTACCATAGGTCCTCACGCCACCGCCCCTTGAGGTATCAGAGCATTCACCTATCGGGATGATTCGGGGTTGGGGCCGACGAAGATGGGCATCTGACATCCACCGCCTGAATTTGTCCCAGCCGACTCGTACTGTCGTGTGGCATGAGTGGTTCTGGGATGTATGGACACGAGGCTCCCGAGCCAGTTCGGCTGTGGGATCTGGACCGCATGGAGCTGTGTCCTGCCTCCTTGGGGCCGGGCAGCCAGCTGGCGAAACCTCAACTTGAACGGTGGAAGTCGGTGCATCAGGCGATCGTCGCGTGGCACGCCGAGGGCGAACCCGAATCCGAGGCGGCGGTAGCTGACATCTGTGATCGCTTGTTCTCGTTCTGGGATCCGGTTCAACGACACATGCTCGAGGATCTGTTCACCGCCTACCGGCGTCTTCACCCTGCTGACTCGACGGTCGATTTCGATGCTCAGTCCGGTGTCTTCGTCGATACGGATCGAAACCTCTCTCTGAGTGTGGGCGTGCAGCTAGAAGTGCAGACCGAGATCGGACGGGAGGCGGTCCGGATCAAGACCGGCAGGTCAGGAACGAGTCGTGTCGAAGCCGCCGCCTACTACATGCACGATGAGAAGTCCACGCTCGTGGACGTGATGCTGGCCCACGATGACCGGGTCAACGTCCCCCGACCAACCTCTGAGGACGGGCAACAGATTCTGAGTGAGATCTTCGACCGTCATGCCTTAGCCATCGTCGGCCAGAGAAGGGTTCGTCATCCCGGGCTGCACTGTTATTCGTGCCCCCGTCCAGCCCGCTGCGGTCAGTATCCGACCATCGGCGGTGACGTCTCATACCGGACCCGTACGGTGCGAGTGTCCAAAACCCATCTGGCCAAACTCGCCCACTGCCATCGTTCCGCCGGCTGGCCAGCTCTATACGGTATCCCTAAGGACGAGAGCCGTGGCGACGATGAAGACGACAGTCACGGGCTACGGGTGGGAAGCCGATTCCACACGACCATAGCTGCCGCTTTGCTCGCCGATGATCCTGAACCGCTCTTCGATATGAATTCCTTACAAAGCTCATCGTCGATGAATGAAGGGAGCGGTCCTAGAAGCAGAAGTCCTTTCATGTCGGGACTTTCGGCGCTACACGGGCGAGATAGTTGACGGGATGATTGAAGGGAAACAAACGAAGGGACATTTGATGCGGGTACGCGAGCTGGTGGGAAGCGAAGTCGTCTGGGTGGAGCCAACGGAGTCGTTGAGGAGGGCGGCTCAACTGATGAACGAAACCGGGGTCGGTTCGGTGGTCGTCGAGGTCGACGGTGCTCTGGAGGGAATCCTCACCGAACGTGACATTCTCAACGCGGTTGCTTCTTTCGCTGACTTCGACCGTGACAGGGTGTCGAACTGGATGACGGACGACCCGGATTCGTTCGGTCCCGAGATGGGCGT